>JAVBLU010000039.1:0-16757 GCA_031553225.1 Eubacteriales bacterium | reverse complement strand
CCGGCCACCGCCGCCACGCCAGCCCCCGCCGCGGTTACGCCCGCCCCCGCAGCCAAACCCAAAATGCTCGCCCGCATGTTCTACCATGGCGAGATCGACGCGTCCATGGCCAAGGGCGGCATCGACTACAACAACAACAAGATCGCCAACTTCCACCGCGAGCACAGCGGCGTGGACATCACCTTCGATATCCCGCTGGCCGACGGCACGCAGGAATCCCAGAAGAAAGCCATGATCCTGGCCTCCAACGACACGCCGGACATGATGGACATGTCCCGCGCGGACTACTTTAAGTACGCCGCGCAAGGCGTGTTTGCCGAAACCCGCCCCCTTCTGGACAAGATGCCCGACTACACCGCTCTGGTGAACAAGTTTGGCGGCGAGGACATCTACAAGGCCGCCAGCTACAAGGGCAAGCTCTTCTGCTTCCCCACCATCCTGGAGGAGAGCGATCTGCAGCGCACGGACTCCGGCGGGCTGATGATCCGCAAGGACGTGCGGGAAAAGCTGGGCATCGCCGTGCCCAAGACGCTGGAAGAGACCTACGCCATGCTGCAAAAGGTGAAATCCGACACGCAGCTCATCCCTGTCATCTCCGTCGGCAACAACTTCTCCTACTTTAAGGCCGCCTACCGCGTGCCCATCGACTACACGCAGGAGGGCGACAAGCTCACCTACCTCTACGGCACGCAGCAGTTCAAGGACTACGTGACCTTCATGAACAAGCTGTACACCGAAAAACTGCTGGACGTGGAGTACATCACCACGAAGACCGCCGACCTGACGGAGAAGTTCCTGGGCGACAAGGCCTTCGGCTCCTCCCAGGGCTGGTCGTACCCCGTGGTCAATCTGCGCGACCTTAAGACCAAGGTGGCCGGGTCGGACCTTGAGTTCCTGCCCCACGTGGGGGTGAACGGCGGCAAAGCCCTGCTGCACAACAACTCGCCCGTGCAGCGCTACTGGGTTGTGCCCGCCGCCGCCAAGAACAAGGACGCGGCCGTGAAGTTTATGAATTACATGGCCACCGCCGAGAGCAAAAAGGTGCAGGATTACGGCATTGAAAATGATGACTACAAGATGGAGGGCGGCAAGGTCGCCCAGACGACCGAGCAGCAGATGGCCGTCACCTGGAAGATCTGCTACGAGATGATGACCACGCCCGACAGCTTTAAGGTGCGCCTGGTCGCCAAGGGATACGACTGGGCCTACAACCAGGCTCTGGAGGGCCAGAAGGGCGCGGACATCGTGACGAACCTGCTGCAGCTTCTGCCCCCGGACGCCGACTTCCAGAAGACCCAGACCGAGCTTGCGCTGAGCACGGTCATCGACGAGGGCGTGAACGCCTTCATTATGGGCAACCGCAAGATGGACGAATGGGACAAGTTTGTCGCCGAACTGGATCAAAAAGGCCTGCCCAAACTGACCGACGCCCTGAACAAATGGTACCAGTCGAGCAAGTAACGCCAGAGTAAGCCGGATGAAGGAGTGGCCCTTATGGATTTGAAAGCGAAGATACTGGATTATGCGGCGAAAAACGGCGTAGACCTGATCGGATTTGCGCCCAAGGCGCGCTTTGAGGGCGTGACGCCCCAGCTGAACCCCTTTACCATCTTCCCGGAGGGCAAGACGGTCATCGTGCTGGGCAAGCGCATCATGCGCGGGTCCCTGCGCGGCGTGGAGGAAGCCACCAACTTTGGCGACTTCTCGCTGTTCGGCGCGGCCTGGCTGGAGGACGAGTTTCTGGCCATCGCCTGCTACGACTTGACGCGCGTGATTGAGGACGAGGGCTGGGAAGCCTGCCCCATCTTCAACAACCCGCCCGAGGCGGGCGGCCAGGGTATCAGCGTGCGCACGGGGGCCATGGCCCCCAACGTCACACCGGACTTTGGCTATGCGGCCGTGGCGTGCGGCCTGGGCGAGATCAGCTACAACGGGCTGTTTTTCTCCAAAGCGTTCGGTTCGCGGCAGCGGCTGCAGATGGTCATCACGGACGCGGAGATCGAGCCCTCGCCCATCCTGCAGGAGAGCGTGTGCGACCGCTGCGGCGCATGCGCCAAGGCCTGCCCCGTGGGGGCTATCAAGGCCGAAGGGGCCAGCGACGTGGTCGTATGCGGAAAATCCATGAAGGTGGCCGATATCGACTATAAGCTGTGCAGGCTGTGCAAGAACGGCGCTCTTCCCTCCCGCCTGCACAGGAACGCCAAACCCGACCGGATTCCCGCGCTGTGCAACCGCACCTGCCTTGTGCATCTGGAGGAGGGCAAGCGCGTTACGTCCCAGTTCGAGAACGCTTTCCGCAAGCGGCCTGCCTGGGCGCTGGACGTGGCGGGCAACGACGTTTCCAAGAAGTGAAGAAGGTGATGCATCCATGAAGCTGACCTCAGCGGACATCAAGCGCCGCGCGCAGGAGCTTGGGCTGGACGATGTGGGCATCGCCTCCATTGACCGTTTTTCGGAAGCGCCCCCGCTCATGGCGCCGCAGAACTACTTCCCCGAAGCCAAGTCCGTCATCATCACGGCCATGCGTTTCTCCCGCGGGTCATACCGCGGCATTGAGGAAGGTGTGCACTGGCACAACTACACCTACTACTCCTACAACCGCCTGAACACGGTTTTCCGGCCCCGCCTCACCTACGAGCTGGCCTCCTTCGTCGAGGATCACGGCTGGGAAGCCGTGCCCTGCTACCCGGCCGTGCCGGAGCGGCAGCCCACGCGCAACCCCGTCACCGCAGGAAAGCTTCC
This sequence comes from Eubacteriales bacterium, assembly GCA_031553225.1. Lineage (GTDB taxonomy): Bacteria > Bacillota > Clostridia > Christensenellales > UBA1750 > JAVBLU01. The sequence goes on along the minus strand of JAVBLU010000039.1, from coordinate 14,015 downwards.
CCCGGACATCGTGATGAACATCCGCCTGATGGCCGTCGGGTGCGGCATCGGCGAGATGGGGCACGCCAAGGTGTTCCTGAACCGCAAGTTCGGCCCGCGCGTGCGCCTCGGCCTCATCTTAACCGACGCGGAGCTGGAGCCGGACCCGATCATCGAGCCGGGCACCATCTGCAACAAGTGCGGCCGGTGCGTCACCATGTGCCCCGGCAACGCCGTGCCCCCCGTCAAGGGCGGCAAGAAGCTCACCGTGCGCATCGGCGGCAAGGACATCTCCTGGGGCGACGTGCACATGGGCCGCTGCACCCTCACGCACCACGGCTTCAACAACAAGATCTCCCCCTTCCACAAGGCCGCCTTCCCGAACATGGGGTTCGACGTGGACACGTCCACCCTCACCGAGGAGGAAGCCTACCGCCTGTGCTACCCCATGGCCACGGCCACCTGGACCTCCACGCCCTACGACTCGGCCGACGGCTCGGTCATCCCCTACTACAAGTATGTGATGAACCACGTGGGGTACTTCGCCGTGTGCGGGGCGCGCGGCTGCGTACGCGCCTGCATGGACAATCTGGAGCGCAACAAGCGCATTCCGAACACCTTCCACGAACCCTTCTACCGAAAGCCCACCTGGATTTTGGAAAACCAGCCCCAGGAAGTGCGCGGGCGCATCAACCCCTGGCGCGAGGAATGGCTGGACAAAAAGGGCGAGGACCTGCGCAACAACGAGTACTGATCGGCGCGACGGAGGCGTGAAGGGCGTCGCCTTCCATGCCTCCCGCCAAGGAACCGTCTCTTGGATCCGTCACGAGCCCGGCCGCGTTGCGGCCGGGCTCAACTGTTCTTTATGGGGCATTGGCGCAAGGCCTGCGAAGAGCTCCGCCCTTCGCGCCTCCCGCCAAGGGATGGAATCCCTGGGATCCCTGATGGGGCATGTGGTTTTGATTGCGGGTGTGGGCGGTGCAAACTCTCTTTATGCAGGCGAGCCCGGGCCTTTCCGGAAACCACCATGTCTCTCCGCTTGATGGGGCAAAGGGACTATGTTCCTTGGCAGGGGGCGAGGGAGGGACGGGCTCCCGTCAATACGCCCGCGTCAGAGCCTCAGTGTCGCTCCCGGACGATGGGGCAGCGCGTTTCGATGTAGACGGTGGCGTGCAAGGTGCTGCCGGGCAGGGCGGTGAACACGGCGGAGCGGTGCAACACCTCGGCGTCCTTCGGCAGGCGGGTCTGCGCGTCGGCATAGGCCAGGGTTTCGGCCTGCGCACGGCACTCCAGCGGATCCAAGGGGACCAGGGAAACGCTCTCCTCGCGGGCTTCCTGGCGTATGAACGCAACGGGCAGGTACAGCTTCCCAAGCAGCGAATATGTGACGCGCGTAAGGGTATAGCGCTGGAAGGGCACGTCCCGGTCGTCCGGCACGCGCCAGCCGTTCAGCACAAGCTGCGCAAAGCGATCCACGCGCCCGGTGGGCGTGCGCACTTCGCGGGCGGAGGGCACGTCCGCGTCGCCCTGCACCCATACGCGCGCCCATATCTCCGCCCGCGCATGCACGGGGAAAAGCTGCATGCCGCCGTGACGCACGCCGCGCACGAGCACGTCGCCCGGCTGCACGATGTCGCCCGGCTGCACTGCGGCCGTACCTTCCAGCACGATGATCCGCTCGATGACGCCCTGGCGCGTGGCCACCAGATCGCAAGGCTGATCGCGGTCAAACAGCGCGGGCGGCGCGGTGCGCAGCCGGCCCTCGGCCACAAGGCGCACGCCCTCAAAACGCAAACCAACCCAGGTCAGCTCCGAAAACTCCTCGTACAGGTCCGCCTCCAGCGCGCGCAGGTCAAGCGCAGGTTTGTAGGCCAGGGGCACGGCGCCTTTCTGGGCCAACGACGCGCCGATCACCGCGGCGAGCGAGTCGTCAACGCCCGTCACGCGCACCTCCCAAACCAGGGATGTGGCGGCCAGCGCGCAGCAAAGCGCCAGAACCAGCCCCGCGCACAGCGCGAAGCGTCGCTGCGCCTTGCGCAGCAAAAAGGGCGCGCCCTGCCGCCCGACGACCCGCACACGGGTACGTGTGGCGCGCAGCGCGGGGCGCAGGCGGTATAGGTCGGGCGCGCGCATGTGCGCCGTGGCAGAGCGGCCGGACAAGCGGCGTACGCCCCACATGGGGACGCCTCGCCGCGCCGCAGCGCTAAGTAAGCGCTCGAGGGCGCCGCCCTCCATGCGCAGGGTGATCTCGCCCTTTGTCCAGCGCATATCAGGCTTCCTCTCTTATCGGTATCCGCCGGCCGCGCCAAAGCGGCGGGGCCTCGCGTCACTATTTGGGCGCTGCGCCGGAGGCGGCGCCGTCCGGCGCGTCTTCGTAGACGAGTGAGCCGATGACCCCGCCGATGACGATGTCATCCTGGCTGATCCACAGGATCTGCAGGTTCTCCCCATGCACGAGCACCGTGCCGCTGGCCGTGTGCAGCTTCATCAGGTCCGGCTGAAAGGCCAGCACGCCTTTGTGGTTCTCCACGGTCAGGCGGGCGCTGCCCTCCAGGGTAAGGCGCGGCGTACCGCCCAGCGCGTCGTGCGGCAGGCCCAGCGCGTCCGACAGGCGGCGTGTCACATCGGCCATGTGTCCCCCTCCTTCGCCCGCTATTCAAAGAGCATAACGCCCAGCGCCTTGAAGGCCATTCCGTCCACGTCGTGCGTATTGCTCAGGCGCGCGTCGGCCTTAAAGCGCAGCAGCGCCCTCTTGGTACCCTCGCCGTACACGCCGTCCGGCCAGCCGGGATCATACCCCAGGTTCTTCAGGCGCAGCTGCACCTGCATCACATCGCCGCCCCGGTCCCCCGGGTGAAGCGTACGCAGAGCCGACCCGAGCGGCCCGTACGCGCCTCGTTCCACAAGCACGGGCGTGCCCATGGGCACCTGGGCATACAGGCGCTCCACATCCTTATTGAACATGCGAAAGCACCCGTGCGAGGCGCTTTGCCCGATGCTGCCGGGCTTGTTTGTGCCATGGATGCCAAACTCGCCCCACGGGCAGCTGAGCCCCAGCCATCGGCTGCCGAACCCCGTGCCCCAGTTGACGGCGCGCTGCGCAACGCGGAACGCACCCAGGGGCGAGGGCGTGCTGGCCCTCCCAACGGCGATCGGATAGACCGCGGCTGGTTTCCCGTCCTTATAGAGGGTCAGGCGCGTTCGCTCGGCCTCGATGACGATGAGCGTTTTGGGCGCGCCCGACGCGGCGCTTGCAGCCACGTCCTCCACGCCGCGCGCGCCCGACGCGGCCGCAAGCAACGCCAGGGCGATCAGCCCGAGCATCCAATTACACCAGCGTCTCACGCGATCACCTCCACTCACCCACACATATGCGCGCGCCGCCCCAAAAAGAAACAAGCGCGGCCCGCCCGGATCGGGGCGGGCCGCGCAGCCCAAAGGCAAAACCACCCCGCTGTTTCTCACAACCAGCGCGGAGAGTTGCGGGAGGACAGCGGAAAACCGGCGGCGCGTGCGGCGTTGTGCGCAAAAAAGCTGAGCCGCGAGGTCAAGACGAAGGCCGGCCGAAGACAATAATCGCGCAGCGCGGTTGATCTTGGGTTCGAGGCGGTTATTCGGCCGGGCCGATGGATTCCAGGGTGATGCCCGCGACCGCCTGATCGATGAGGGCTGCCATGGGGAGCGCCTGCTCGTCCCTCTCCAGCGACTCGATCTGCGGCCGGGTGGTGGGGTGGCGGGGGGTGAAGACCGTGCAGCAGTCTTCGTAGGGCAAAGTGGAGATGGCGAAGGTGTCCAGCGCCTGCGCCTGGCGAATGATGTCCAGCTTGTCCGCGCCGATGAGCGGCCGAAGGACCGGCATGCTCACCACGGCGTTTGTGCAAGCAAGGGCTTGCATGGTTTGGGAAGCGACCTGGCCGATGGACTCGCCCGTAACGAGCGCGAGCGCGCCGGCGTTTTCGGCCACGCGCTGCGCGATGCGCATCATCAGCCGCCGCATGATCAGGGTCATGTGCGGCTCGGGGCATTTGTCGCGTATGGCCAGCTGCGCGTCGGTAAAAGGCACGACGTACAGATTCACCGGCCCGCAATACCGGGCGAGCACGCCCGCCAAATCGCGCACCTTCTGCAGCGCGCGCTCGGAGGTATACGGAAAGGCGTGGAAATGGATCATGTCCACGAGCACGCCGCGCCGCATGATGTGGTAGGCGGCCACGGGCGAGTCGATGCCGCCGGACAGGAGGCACAACGCCCGGCCGTTCGTGCCAACGGGCATGCCGCCCGCGGCGGGCAGCACCTCCACCATCAGGTAGGCCACGTCGCGTATCTCCACCTGCAGCAGGTGGTTCGGCTCACGCATGGATACCTGAAGGCCCGGCAGGTGGGAGAGAACATGCGCGCCCAGCTCGCTGGCAATCTGCGGGCTTTGCATGGGATACCGCTTATCACCCCGGCGGGCATCCACCTTGAATGTGCCGCAAAGCGGACGCATGAGCTCCAGCGCCGCCTCGCATACGCTGGGAAAATCCTTGGGCACGGCGAGCGCCGGCGACACGGAGTGCACGCCGAACACGCGGCATACGCGCTGCGCGCCGGCGCGTACATCGGAAAGCCCGTGCACGTACACGCGCCCCTCGCTGTGCACCGCCCTGCCGCCGAGCGGCTTGACGGCGACGTTGATGAGCCGCAGCAGCTGCGACATGAAATAAGGCCGGTTCAGGCCCTTGAGATGAATCTCGCCCACCCGGACAAGCAGCACTTCCTCGCGCATCGTTCTAACCCGGCTCCTTACCCTGATTCTCATGAAACGACGGCCTCATGGGCCGTATGAATCGTGGCACGGCGTGTCTTCGCTGGCCGCGCCTACGCCCGCAGACCGCTGGCGTGTTTGGCAATGAGGGCGGCGGCCAGGTCCATCTCCGCCATGGTGTTCTCCATGCCCAGCGACAGGCGCAGCGTGCCCTCAAGCCGCGGCCCGCGCACGCCCAGCGCCGCCACTGCCGGGATGCCCTTGTGATGGGAGGAGCAGGCCGAGCCGGTGCTCACGAGCAAGCCATCCGCCTCCAGGGCGTGCAGCAGCACCTCACCGCGCACGCCGGGAAAGCTGACCGACAGGATGTGCGGCGAGGCGTCCGGGCTCTGTGGCGGCGCGCCGTTCGCCAGCGCCCAGGGCGCACGCTCTGAGATGCCTTCCCATAGCGCGGCTTTCATGCGGCGCAGACGCTCTGTATCCCATAGGGCGGCGCCAAGGGCCGCGCCCAGCGCCGCGATGCCGGGCGTGCCGTGCGTGCCGGAACGCAGCCCGCCTTCCTGCCCGCCGCCGGGCAGCACGGGCAGCAGCCGCACGCCCGGCCGGGCGAACAGCGCGCCGGTGCCCTTGGGGGCGTGCAGCTTGTGGCCGCTGACGCCGTACAAATCTACGCCGTCGCGCGCCAGGGAAACCGGACAGCGCACAAAGCCCTGTACGCCGTCGCTGAAGAGCAGCGCGCCTCTGTCGTGCGCGATGCGGGCGATGTCCGCCAGGCGCTGCACCGTGCCGAACTCGTTGCTCACGTGCATGACGCACACGAGCGCCACCTTTTCGTCCACCAGCGCGCGAAGCGCCTGCTCGTCCACCAGGCCCTGCCCATCCACGGGGGCTGTGCGCACCTCGTGGCCCAGCGCCTGAAGCGCCCGCGCGCCCTGCGCGACGGCCGGGTGCTCGATCGCGGAGACGACCACCGCCGGCCGGGTGCGCACAAGCGCGCGCGCGGCCGTGAGCGCCAGCCACGCGCTCTCGGTTCCCCCGCCGGTAAAGGTAACGCCGAAGCCCGCAGCACCCGCAAGGCGGCACAGCTGCTCGCGCACGGCGCGCATGGCCATCTCCGCCTCCAGCGCGGGGCCGTAGGCGGCGCTTGGGTTATAGTAGCCCTCGCGCATACAAACAACAGCCGCCTCCGCCGCGGCCTGGCAAGCGCGCGTGGTGGCGGCGTTGTCCAGGTAGATCATGCGGTGAAGCTGATGGCGCGCGGGTTGCTCTGGCGCATCAGGTCCATCATCTTGTCGCTCGGCTCCAGCAGGATGAGCTGTTTTTGCCCGTCCTTCACCAGGAACAGGAACACCTGCCGGGCGTCACGGTTCAAAGTCAGGTCCTGAAGCTTCACGTCCTTCATGCTTTGGTAGCGCAAATATTTCTGCCCTTCGGCCAGCCCGCCCGCCTCCACGTTCTTAAGGGCCACGGTAAACATATGCTTGCGGCGCACGTTCCCCATCACGCGGGCAAAGTCCATCTCGCCGCTGGTAAAGGTGTACTCGTACTCCGTGCGCAGGTTGTCCTTGTTGCGGTAGAACACGAACCCGACGCCCGCCGCCAGAAGCATGACGAGCAGCCCCTGCCAGGAAAAGGCCGACAGGTTGTTCATAAGCGCCATAAGCTGGGATGCGGCGATGAGCGCGCAGATGACGGCGACCACCCACGACACCCAGTACATCAGTGTGGACAGGGCCTGCCCGCGCTTCCTGACAACCACTTCTTCGTGGAAGTTATCCATGCATGCGTCCTCCCAAGTCCGTCTTTCCCTACATTCTATCACGCTTTGGGCGCACACACAAACGAATTATGATATAATGGTCGCGAGGTGAGAGCTTGATCTGCGAGAAGGCGCACGCCAAAATCAACTGGACGCTGGACGTGCTCGCCCGGCGGCCTGACGGCTATCACGAGCTGGACAGCATCATGCAGAGCGTGTCGCTGTACGATGAGCTGCATTTCGAACCCAACGACAGCCTTTCCCTGAACGTATTCGACGCGCCTGTGCCCAGCGACGCCGACAACCTGGTTCTGCGCGCGGCAAACGCTTTGCGGGCGCACTGCGGCCTCTCATGCGGGGCGCGCATTACGCTGCGCAAGCATATTCCTGTATCGGCCGGCCTGGGCGGCGGAAGCGCCGACGCGGCCGCCGCGCTGCGCGGCCTGTGCCGGCTGTGGCGGGTGAGCGTGCCCGAGGCAGAGCTTGCGCGGCTCGCGCTGTCCATCGGGGCGGACGTGCCCTTCTGCCTGCGCGGGGGCCTACAGCGCGCGCGCGGCGTGGGCGAAACGCTCACGCCCCTCAGCGGCGGTCTTCCCTCCAGCGCGGCGCTCGTGCTGGTTAAGCCTTGCCGGGGGGTGTCCACGCGCGACGTGTTTGGCGCTCTGGACGCCATGGCGACGCCCGTCTGCGGCCGTCCGGATACGCCCTCAGCCCAGGACGCCCTGGCCGACCGCGACATAGCGCGCCTCGCCGCGTCTTTGGGCAATGCCCTGCAGAGCGTCACCCTCGCCATGCGCCCCGAGCTGGGCGTGGCGCAGCGCGCCCTTGTGGACAGCGGCGCGCTGGCCGCGCAGATGTCGGGCAGCGGACCGACCATGTTCGGTTTATACGTCTCGCCTGCACGGGCGAAGGCGGCCTTCGCGGCTCTCGGCAAGCGTTGGCCTCAAGTATTCCTGTGCCGCCCGCACCCGGAAGCGCCATGAGCCGGCGGCGGTGGTTTGCGGCGGTCGTCGCCGCGGTGCTGCTGGCCGCGGCGGCCCACGCCTTCATGGACGGTCGCGCGGCGGACAGGCGGCAGGTACAAGCCGTCACGATCATGCGCGACAACGGTTTTACCTCCTACGACAACATAAAGCGGACGTATCTGACGCTTACGCCCGCCTCGTGGGAGCGCGTGGTTCTGCGCGTGCACGACGGCGCGACGCTCGAGCGCCAAAGCGGCCCTGTGTCCGCCGAGGACTTCTCCCGCCTGGCCAAGGCGGTGCACAGCGATTTCTTTCATCTGCCCGAGAAGGTGGACACGAGCGTGCTGGACGGCTACTGGGTGGAGGTTACAGTGACGACGCCGGAGACCTTGCACCGCAGCGGGGGCGCTGTGGCCGACCGCTACTGCGCGCCCATCAAGGCGATCTGCGACGCCGCCGAGGGCATCGCCGCGAAGGAGGACGCGCCATGAAGCGCCTGGTCATGGTGGCCGGACCGGCCGGGGTAGGCAAAACGACGGCCTGCCGCGCGCTGTTCTCCATGATGGACGGCTGCGCGTGGCTGGACGCGGATTGGTGCTGGATGGTGCATCCCTGGCACGGCAAGTCCGAGGAACAGAAGCGCAGCGTCGAACGGGTCTTCGGCCGCATCCTGGACGCTTACCTGAGCGACGGGGCGACGCACACCGTGCTCTTCTCCTGGTTGATGAGCGCGCAGTTCATGTTCGATCTTGTTACAAGCCAGATCGCCTGCCGCGACTACAGCGTGCACCGCTTCGCCTTGGTGTGCGAGCGGGAGGAATACCTGCGCCGCCTGCGCGCGGATGGCCGCAGCGAGGGCAAGATAACAAACCCCGCCGACATGGCTCCCTTCGCCGCTCTGGACGCGCGCGTGCTGGACGTGACGCGCCTGACCCCGCAGCAGACCGCCCGGGCCATCTGGGACGCCATCGGGCCCCTCGAGAGCGAATGAAACGCGCGGCGGAGGTTTGTTGCAGCCCGCCGGACGCAAAGTGAGGCGCGGCCATGACGGCGGGCGAGATCCTTCGGCACGTGGAGGACGCCGCGAACTTCCGCCTTTCCTTTTTCGGCCGCGCCGCACATGATCTGTACCGACAAGGGGCTATGCAGCTGCATTCGGCCCAAGACGGGCGAGCAGGGCGTAAGCTTTGTGTTTCACGCGCGGCTTGGGGGGGCCTGCCCGCCCAGAGGCAGGCCTTGCATGCTTTCGCTTCGAACCGCAGCCCATTTGGAAGGCCGCTACATGGTCAGCTGGCCGCCTTCGGTGTGGATCACCTTGAGGATATTCAGCTCGCGGGCGTCGAATGCGTCGATGTACACGAGGTACTCTTCGCCGTCCTTTGTGCCCAAGCACTCCCACGCCATGCTCTCCGCTCCGCCCGGTTTGGGCATCAGGCACAGCAAGGCGCGCTGCACGCTCATGTTCGCGCCCGCGCGCTGTTCAGCCTCTGCCGCCGTGATGGCGGGAAGCGGCAGTTCGCGCCGCACGTGGTTCACCAGCCAGTTGCCCGCTTCGATGCCCACCACCGCGCCGTCCTGCATGGAGAGCTGCAGCTTGATCAGGTCGGGGTACAGGACCACCCCATCCTGCACGGCCGCGTAGTTCACCGTGCACACGCCGCTGTACACCTGAGCGTACGTGGCCGTCATATCGCCGTATCCGCGGTTGTACAAAAACGCTTTGCCCGCGGCCATCAGGTCCTCCACGGACATACGCGTCTCATAAACGGCCGGGTCGCGCATCAGCCAGTGGATGCGCCCGCCCTGCTGCGCCACGTGGCAGGTAGCGAGCACGCCGTTCTCGCTCACCAGTTCCACACCCCAGGACGGGACGGGCCCGAACGCTTCCTCGGCGGCCCGCGCTTCCTGCACCCTCTCGCGGCCGTAAAAGGCGATGGCCAGGGCCATGGCCTCGTCCTGGGTGATGTCCGGGCCCAGGTATCCTTTGGGCGCGCGGTCCACGGCCGCGTCGGAGAAGGGGCCGTCGTACAGAAGCGCCGGATACTCGTCCTTGGGCTGCGCTAGGTTCTCAAGCGGCATGCCCTGTCCCTGGCCCTGCTGCTGCGCCTGGGCGTAGTATGCCTCTTGCGGCTGCGCGGCGCTGTACAGCGCCTGATTCGTCGGATCAACGTCCGCCAGAACCTCGTTCAGCGCGCCGCAGCGCGCCATCAGGCCGGCCAGGCTGTCGCGCTGCTGCGCCGTGAGCGGCTGCCCCGCCGCCACCCGCCGTCCAAGCGACGCGGCGTAGTCACCCGTCTGGTTGACGAAGCGGACGGTCTCCGACAGGGCCGCGTGCGACAGAGGCAGGGACGCGAGCGACTGCTGAACGCCCTCGGCCTGCCGGCTTACCTCATGCAGCAAATCCCCCGACTGGTCCGGCGCGTCGCTGACGAGAAGCTTGCTCAAGTTGATCTCCAGCGCGCCCATGCCGCCCACCAGCTCGTAGTACGAGCGCTGGTACATATTCTCAATCATCGTGCGGTACCGCGCCGCCTGCACATACTGCGTTACGGACACGGCGCAAGCTACGACAAACGCCGCGGCCAAAGCCGCAGGCAGCCACTGGAAGCGATGCTCTTTCATGCCGGCTATCCCCCGTTACACGCAAAAATAGTGTTTGCCGATCACCACGCGCACCTCGCGCGTGTAAATCCAGGCCGCCGTGGCGCGCTGGGGGTTGTAGTAGTACAGGCATCCGTTCGTGGGATCCCAGCCGTTCATGGCGTCCCGGGCGGCCTTGAGCGATTCATCGTCGGGCGTCAGGTTCGCCTGGCCGTCTGCCACGGCGTCGAATGCGCCCGGCTGGTACACCACGCCCGCGATGGTGTTGGGGAAAGATGCCGACTTGACGCGGTTGAGTATCACCGCCGCCACGGCCACCTTGCCTTTATAGCTCTCGCCGCGCGCTTCCCCATGCACCACGCGCGCCAGCAGATACACCTCGCTGGCCACATTGCTCGCCGCGGCCGCGGACGATTTACCCGCGCCGCTGGTTTGCCCGCCCGAAAGCGTTACGCCGAGCAGCCGCGCGGTTTCCTCGCCCACCACGCCGTCCGCGGCAATACCGTAGCGGCGCTGGAAGCGCACCACCGCGTCGTAGGTGTCCTGGCCGAACACCCCGTCCGCCGGGCCCTGCATATAGCCGTACTTGATCAGCTTCTCCTGCACACGGCGCACGTCCTCGCCCCGGTCGCCCCAGGCGACCGCCGCAGCGCGCGCAGTGGACGAGACCAGCACGAAACACACCGCCAGAGCCAGCGCCAGAGCGCGCCGCGTCATTGTTAAGGCTTTCCCTTGCATGTAGCCCACTCCCAACCAAGGCGTTTGTCTCTAGTCTGCGCGCGTTTTCTGCGATTCATCCGTCTTGGCGGCTGTGATTGACCGCCACCAGTGCGCTATGCCGGAACGAAACTTCACCTCTTTGGGCGCGGGCGCGTCCTCGTTCACCGGCAGACAAAGCGTGGGGTACATCACACACCACCAGTTGTGGCCCCCGCCTTTGCCGATCACCACGCGCACCGCGTCGTAGTCGCCCGCGGGCACGAACACGCCTTCATACGTGCGGTCCGGAAACCCGTACCGGCCGACCGATACCGCAATATCGCCCTTGTACCCTGCCTTGCGCGCCGCCGTAAGCGCCGCGGCGCGCAGCTCCTTTGTGTGCGTCTGGGCGATCTCCCTCGCCGTGCCCTCGTTCTGCGCCTGTTGCAGCAACGGCCGGGCAGCGCTGAGCACAGCGTCACGTACCACCAGCTTCAGCGCCTGGTCCGCCTCGCTGTCCGAGTTGGCCAGCACGTGCAGCCGCAGCATCTCGCCGCTGATCGCCGCCGCCGCCAAATCACCCTGCGGGTTCTCCCGTCCCATGCCCCAGGCAACCGTCACAGCCGCCAGCACCGCCAGCGCCGCGCATATCGCGCGTTTCATCTTCCTACATCCCTCCCTATCCCCTAGGATGCACGGTGCGGCGCTGTTTCAAACAGCCGCGCAGACGTGCGGGGGGGCCGGGCTGACTTGCACCGGGCGATGACCGGCGGCTCCGCCTCCCTCGCTCTCCGCCAAGAGGCATGTCCTTTGGATTCCATCGCGCACGGAGGGATGATCATTTGCGGGTTTTGTAGGAAGCGTCAAGGTCGCCTGTACCCATGCAAACGGCCTTGCGGCGGTGCAAAAGCCGCGGGGCCGGATGTCAGTTTGTGCGCCGCCTTCCTCGCCTCCCCGCCGTTCCCTTTCGCGGGCGCATTTCGCGGCGGCATGGCGCCCCGCCTGCTACGAGGAAGTGCGGGCGTCCGTCACTTGCATTTGGATAACTTTGTATGCTACTATGGCGGTAAAATAAACGACAGGAGGCTCTTGCGTGAAAAAGGAACAAGTGCTATACAACATAACCACGCCCGTCAACGCCCCGGCGTATACGCCCAACATCCCCGAGTTTCGAAGCAGAGAGTATATCACGATCACCTACGAAACCGATCGGGAGCGGCTGGAAGCGCTGGTGCCCGAACCGCTTGTCATCGACGAGCCCCTCGTAAAATTTGAGTGCATTCGCATGCCCGACAGCACGGCGCTGGGCGATTACACTGAGTGCGGCCAGCTCATTCCCGTATCGTATAACGGCGTAAAAGGCGATTTTAACCTATGCATGTATCTTGACAACGCGCCAAGCATCGCGGTGGGCCGGGAGATCACTGCGTATCCCAAAAAATATGCCAAACCCGAAGTCTACGTAGATTCCGACACCATCGTAGCCAAGCTTTGCTACGGCACGCTGGATGTGGCGGTGGCCACGATGGCGTACAAAATGCGGAAGATGACGGACGAGGAAGCGCTTGCTGAGATTAAAACGCCGCAGTTCATGTTGAAAATCATGCGCGATTATGTGGGCCGCCCGCTTTTGTGCCAGCTTGTGAAAACGGCTATTGAAAAAGCGAATGTGATCGAGGCGTGGGCTTCCCCGGCAAGGCTGCAACTGTTCGAACACGTGTCCGCGCCGCTTGCCGACCTGCCGGTGCGCAAAATCGTGCACAGTTCGCACATCCTCGCCAACCTCACGTTGGGCCGCGTAGCGCCGGTGTTTGATTATCTCACCGGCCAGACGCTGTAAGCCGCACCCCTCCTCCGGCCGTGCGCTGAACGCAGAGGCCGCGCGCTGAGCGGCGTGACCCGGACGATTTGCGCGGAGCGGAATGCAAGGGAGGAGCGGTCCCCTGGCGGTCGGGCAAAAGCCCGCCGCGCGCGCCGCCCTCGTTCCCCGTCCCCTGGCGGGCGCGCAAAAGCCCGCCGGCATGCGCCGGCGGGCAGGGATGCGAAGGGTTATTCCACGACCGAGGTGACCGCGCCCGCGCCCACCGTGCGGCCGCCTTCGCGGATAGCGAAACGCAGGCCTTCCTCGATAGCGATGGGCGTGATCAGGTTGATCCGCATCTCCACGTTGTCGCCCGGCATCACCATCTCAACGCCTTCCGGCAGCTCGATGTTCCCGGTCACGTCCGTGGTGCGGAAGAAGAACTGCGGGCGATATCCGTTGAAAAACGCCGTGTGACGGCCGCCCTCGTCCTTGGTCAGCACGTACACCTGCCCCTTGAACTTCGTGTGCGGCTTGATGCTGCCCGGCTTGGCCAGCACCTGCCCGCGCTCCACGTCCGTACGCTGTACCCCGCGCAGCAGGGCGCCGATGTTGTCGCCCGCCTCGCCCTGATCCATGATCTTGCGGAACATCTCTACGCCCGTCACCACCGTGGAGCGCGGCTTCTCCTGAAGTCCCACGATCTCCACCGTGTCCTGCACCTTCACGATGCCGCGCTCCACGCGCCCCGTCGCCACCGTCCCGCGACCCGTGATCGTGAACACGTCCTCCACAGGCATCAAAAACGGCTTTTCAACCGCGCGCTGCGGCGTGGGAATGTAGCTGTCCACCGCGTTCATCAGCTCGAACACGCACTTGCACTCCGGCGCGTTCACTACGTCCGAACCGCCGCCCTGCACGTACTCCAGCGCCTTCAGCGCCGATCCTTTCACGATCGGAATGTCGTCCCCAGGAAACTCGTACTGCGACAGTAGATCGCGCACTTCCATCTCCACGAGCTCCAGCAGCTCCGGATCGTCCACCATATCGCACTTGTTCAAAAATACCACAATGTACGGCACCCCAACCTGACGCGCCAGCAGTATATGCTCCCGCGTCTGCGGCATCGGTCCGTCCGCCGCCGATACCACCAGGATCGCCCCGTCCATCTGCGCCGCGCCCGTGATCATGTTCTTCACGTAGTCCGCGTGCCCCGGGCAATCCACGTGCGCGTAGTGGCGCTTCTCCGTCTGGTACTCAACGTGCGACGTGTTGATCGTGATCCCGCGCGCCTTCTCTTCCGGCGCCTTGTCGATCTCGTCGTACCGCATCGCCGTCGCACCGCCAAATTTCGCCAGCACCATTGTGATTGCCGCCGTCAGCGTCGTCTTGCCGTGATCCACGTGCCCGACCGTTCCGATGTTCACGTGCGGTTTCGTACGCTCAAACTTCGCCTTTGCCATA
>JAVBLU010000006.1:0-10949 GCA_031553225.1 Eubacteriales bacterium | reverse complement strand
CGCCGCGCGGGCTGTGGGCGCTTACGCCCCGGCGGGCGCTGCCGCTTGCGGCGCTTGCGCTGGGCGCGGGCGCGTATGCGGGCGCGGCGCTGCTGCCCGGGCGCGTGCCGCTTACGGCGGCCTGCCTTGCGCTGGCGGCTTTGGCCGGGCTGGCGGCGCTGTGTCCTTCGCGGGCCTGGCGCGGGGCGCTGGCGCTGCTCGTGGTGCTGGGCTTAGGCGCGGCGGCCGGGTCCAGCCGCGCGCTGACGCCTCCGCCTCTGCCGCACGGCGGGGTGCGGCTGGTGGGCGTGGTGTGCGCGCCGCCGGAGAGCGTGGGCAGCTACAACCGCCGCGTTGAGCTGCGCGACGCGGTGACGGCGGGCGGGGAGCGGGCCCTTCCGGGCCGGGTGCTTCTGCGCGCGCCGCAAGGGGCCGCGCTCTGGGTGGGCGACATTGTGGCCGTGCGGTTTTACCCGCAGGACATCTTTGGCCAAACGAACCCGGGCGGCTACAACGCCCTGCGCGCCCAGTGGGGCGCCGGACGCGCCTATGTGGGCACAGGCGTCGTGGAGGAGCGCCTTGGCCGCGCGCCCCTCACGCTGCGCGAACGGGCCTTTGCACCCCGGCAGCGCCTGAGCGCGGCGATCTGCGCCTATGTGCCCAGCCCGCACAGCGACCTGCTGAGCGCGCTGCTGCTCGGCGAGGTATCCGGCGTGCCGGACGAGCTGTACGACGCCTTTCGCGCCTCGGGCGTGGTGCACCTGCTCAGCGTGTCCGGCCTGCACGTAGGGTTTGTGGTGCTGGCGCTGCGCGCGCTGCTGCGCGGTCTGCGCCTGCCAAGAAAGTGGCAGGCGTTTGGCTGCTTGGCGGGCGTGTGGGCGTACGCTTGGCTGACAGGGCTGGCCGCGCCCGTGCAGCGCGCGGCACTCATGTGCAGCGTGCTGCTTGCGGGCGAGGCCGCCGGCCGGCAGACGGATGGGCTGAGCGCTCTGTCCCTTGCGTTTATGGCGTGCGTGATCACCCAGCCGCTGCTGCTGTTCTCGGCGGGTTTTGCGCTGTCGGTCTCCTCGGTGGCAGGCATTTTGCTGCTGCAGCCGCCGCTTGCGGCTTTCCTTCGCCGGCTGCGGCTGCCGGGCGGCGTGTGCGCGGCTTTGGCCGTCACGCTGGCGGCGCAGGCGGGCGTCGCGCCGTTTCTGCTGCTGTTCTACGGCGACGTGCCCCTTGCCGGGCTGGCCGTCAGCCCTTTGGCGGTGCTGGTGAGCGGCGCGGCCATGGCCTGCGGGCTTGCGCTGCTGCCCTTCTCCCTGCTGCGCGTCGCGCCGCTGGCCAGGGCGGCGGCTTATCTGGCGGACGGGCTGTCGCGCCTGCTCATCGAGCTTGCGCGCGCGGGCGCGGCTTTTCCGGCGCTGCACCTGCGCGCGGCCGCGCCCGCGCTGCCCGTCGTCGCCGGGTGCGCGCTCGTCTTTTTCTGCTGCAGCCGCGAGCTGTTTTTCCGCGGCTGGCGCAAAGCGGCCACGGTGCTTGCGCTGTGCCTGCTGACGGCGTCCATGGGCTTTGTGCAGGCGTACGGTCTGCGGCCGGACGGCCTGACGCTGCAGATGGTGGACGTGGGCCAGGGCGACGCGGCCGTGCTGCGCGCGCCGGACGGCACCGTAACGCTGGTGGACTGCGGCCTGCCCGGAAGCCCTTTGCCCGGCGTGCTGCTGCGCCTTGGCTACCGGGTGAACACCTTGGTGATCTCGCACGGCGACCGCGACCACGCCGGCGGGCTGCCGGACCTGCTGGCCGACTGTCCGCCGGCCGCCATCGTGGTGCCCTGCGGCCTAACCCCCGAGCGCATGTGCCAGGAGCTGCAAAGCGGCCTGACCTCGGCGGCCGCCCTGGGCATTCCCATCTGGGAGCGCTGCGCGGGGGAGAGCGTGCCCCTGGGCGCGGGCGTTCAGGGCGAGGTTCTTTGGCCCGCCTACCAAATGAAGGAGGACAATGACGGCTCGCTGGTTCTGTGCGCAACCTATCAGGGCCGCCGCGTTCTGTTTACCGGCGACATCGGCAGCGCCGCGGTGTGGCGGCTGCCGAACGAGCGCTACGACGTGCTGAAGGTGTCTCATCACGGCGGGGGCGACGGCACCACAAAAGGGTTTCTGGGCGATGCCCGGCCCGCCGTGGCGGTGATCGGCGTGGGCCGCTACAACACCTACGGCCACCCCCGCACGGACGTGGTAAACCTGTTGAGGGAATCCGGCGCGGCCGTTTTGCGCACCGACCTGGACGGCATGTGCACCGTGCGGATATCGCCCGGCGGCGCGCTGGCCTACGAGACCTACCTGGAAGGGGTATGGCATGACGTACCGTGAACTGTTCGCCCTGGCCGACGACCCGGCTGCGGCCCTCCCCTGCGTGCTGCTGCTGCACGGCGAGGAGGAGTACGTGAAGGAGGAGGCCCTGCGCCGCCTGCGCCCCCGGGTGCTTGCGCCCGGGATGGAATCGCTGGACGAGTTCGCTCTGGACGGACAGGGCACGGCGCAGCAGATGCGGGAGGCGTGCGAGACCCCGCCCTTCGCCTCCGAGCGCAGGCTCGTGCTCCTGCGCGATCCGCCCTTTCTGGCCGCCGCCCGCCCCGCCGAGGAGGAGGCCCGCCGCGCCGCGGAATACCTGCCGGGCGCGCCGGGCAGCTGTCTGCTTGTTTTGTACCTGCGCGGCACGGCGGACGCCCGCCGGCGCGTGTTTACCGCCGCGGACAAGCTGGGCGCGGTGGTGCCCTTTCCGCCGTTTTCCCAGGAGGAGGCTGCCCGCTATCTTACGCGTGAGGCGCAAAAGGAGGGGAAGACCCTGCAGCGCGCCGCGGCGGACGCCCTTGTGGAGCGCGCGGGCGTCTCCCTTACGCTTCTGCGCGGCGAGCTGCACAAGCTGTGCGCCTTTACGGGCGATCGCCCGGAGATCGGCCTTTCCGACGTGGAGGCGGTGTGCGTGCGTTCCACGCAGGCCTCGGTGTTCCGCATGGTGGACGAGCTGCTCGCCGGCCGGCCGGCGGACGCTTACCACACCGAAGCCGAGCTCTCCTACGCCGACCGCTCGCCCGTTGGGCGTCTGGCGCTGCTCACGCGCGCCGTGCGCCTTTCCTACGACGCGCGCGCGCTGCTGGACGGCGGCATGCCGCCCCGCGACGTGGGCGCAGCCCTGGGCCTTTCGCGCTACGCGGCGGACATGGCCGTGCAGAAGGCCCGCCGCCGTCCCCTTGCCTATTGGCGGCAGGCGCTTGCGCTGTGCGTTGCGGCCGAGGCCGACATCAAGCAGGGCCGCATGGACGACGACTTCGCCTACGCTCTGGCCATCGCCCGCCTGGGCAGCCTCGGCGCGTAGGCCGCCCCCGCGCATAACGCGAATTTTAAAGGAGGTCACAAAGATGCCCGAGCTGCCCGATCTGCACGTGTTTGCCCAAAACCTGCATCATCTGGTGAGCGGCGCTGCCGTCGCTTCGGCGGTGATGCACGAAACGCGCAAGAACACCCTGCCCGTGGTCACCTTCGCCCAGGCCGTGGACGGCGCGCGGTTGCTGGCCGTGGAGCGCGCGGGCAAGGAGCTGCTCTTCAGCCTTGGCAGCGGCCGCCGCTTTTGCGTGCATCTGATGCTGCACGGCAAGATCGCCCTTCTGCCCGCCGCCGAGGTGGCGGCCCAGCGCAGCAAGATCATGTCGCTGACCTTTGAGGACGGCCGGGCCCTGCTCTTTACCGATTTTTCCGCCATGTGCAAGGTGACGCTGGACCCCAAGATCGGCCCCGCCCCGGACGCCATGTCCCCGGACTTCGACCTTGCGTACCTGCAAAAGGCGCTTGCCCGCAACGCGCGCAAAACGCTCAAGGAGCTGCTCATCACGCAGAGCGTCGTACGCGGCATCGGCAACGCCTACGCGGACGAAATTCTCTACGAGGCCAATCTCTCCCCGGAGGCCCTGTGCGGCCGCGTACCGCCGGACGCCGCCGCCGAGCTGCACCGCGCCGTCCCCCTCGTGATGAACGACGCCATTGCCCAGATTCTGCGCCTCTCCCCCGAGCGCATCAGCGGCGAGGAGCGCTCCTTCCTGCGCGTTCACCTGCCCAAATCGGCCCTCACGCCGCGCGGCGAGCCCATCATCGTGCGCGACGTGGCCGGCAAAACCACCTACTTCACGGCCGGTCAGCGCATGTTTTAGGGCGCGCAAAGCGGCCGGCGGAAGAGCCCTTCCGCCGGCCGCTTTCGTCCATTTGGCTATGTCGCCGATACGGGCTGCAGCTTGTGGCGTATGAGCACGCCCGAGGACATGTGCTTGGCGTTGAAGCGGTCGCACAGACGGCGCACGACCATCTCGCCGTCCTCATAGGTCAGCGAGGTAAGCATCACGATGTACTGCGAATCATTCCAGCGCGACACCACGTCACCGCGCCGCAGGTGCACGAGCAGCACGTCGCACAGCGCGTCCATGGCGCCCTTCAGCAGGCGGTTGTCGGGCATTTGGTAGTTTTGGGTCAGCACCGTGAACAGCACAAGGAACACCACCTGCCCCGTGCGCGCCGCCCGGCGGGCTTCCAGCTTGTAAATGGAACGGAACAGTTCCGGGTCGCAGAAGAACGCCTCGCTCGTCTCCTGCTTCTCGGCCAGCAACTCCTGCAGCACGTCCAGATCCATGTTCACCGACGCGGTGCCCTCGTTCAGCCGCTGGAAGGAATCGCGCAGGATCTGCGAGGGGCGCACCCCAAACTCGCGGTACAGCGCCGCCGTAATGTACTCGTAGTGCATGCGCGCTTCCTTGGGCTTGTCCATGCCGATAAGCGCGTCGATGAAGGCCGCGTGCAGAGGCTCCTCAAACGGCTCCACCAGGAAAGCCGCCTCGCATACGCGGGCGATGTCCTCGTGGCGGCCGGCGTTTTTCAGGTGGGCGACGACGCGCGTGGCGATGTTGACGTACAGGCGCTTGAAGCCGTTCGCCGCCGGGATCACCCACGGAAGCGAGGCGTTCTCGGCGAGGTACGGGCCCTGGTACGCCTTCAGCGCGTCCAGATACGCCTCGATTGCGCCTTCCTCGTCGCCGTGCTGCTCGCGGGAGAGGCCCAGGCTGTTCTGCTTTTCAAAGACGTCCACGTCCAGCTCGCAGGGATCCTGCGGGTTCCACACGTAACACCCCTGCGTAAACTGGATGTAGCTCTCCCCGCGGTCCTTGTCGCCCTGCGCCAGCACGAGCCGCAGCCGGTAGATGAGGTTCTGCAGCGCCTTTTGCGGGTTATCGCAGTTCTCCCCGCTCCACAAAACGTCGAAGAAGCTCTCGGGCGGAATGCGGCGCTTGCGGTTGGTTAAGATGAACTTGAGCAGCGTCCATATCTTCTGCTGGCGCTTGGAGTCCTCCGACACGGCGCGCCCGTCGATGGTGACCGTAAAGGTGCCGAAGGTGGTGATCTTCAGGCTGTGATCGCTCGCCTGCCGGTCATATTTCTTGGCCATGCTCTCCATCCTCTCACATGCGCATCTCGGAGCGGCGGAGCACGCGCGGCCCCGAGCGCCAAAATGATCGAATCGTGCTGAGTATAGCATGATTATGGCAAAATTGCTAGTCACTTACCAGAAAAGCTCAAATTCTGATACCGACGTGTGAGTGGGCACCGGGCAGGATTGTATGACCCGAAAGAGACCGAGTCTTCCGCACGAGGCCGCGGCGCAGGCCTGCCGGAACGAGGCGTAAGCCGCGGATCTCCCGCGCCTTACGCCGTTTGCACAGGTAGGAGACGCCGCGCAGCGATTCCGCGCATACGGCATCCCGGAAGGCCGGTGCGCGCAGCGGGCGAAGGGGGGCATGGCCCACCCGTCAGGCGGCAGCGCACTGAAACAGAGGCGGCGGGCCTCGCTTTTAGGCTATCCGCCGCGGGCCTGCTCGCTGAGGGAGCGGCCCAGGCAAAACAACCACGAGCGGAAAAGCCTGGGTTCGCCAAGCGTGTGCAGGCGGGCGCGGGCCTCGCGCCATATCTCCTGCGCGACGCGCTGCTTGTGCCCCACGGGCGCGTACCAATCGGCCAGCCGGGCCGTTGCGGGGGAGAGCCGCTCGCGCAGGGCGGCGAAGGCTTCCTCGTCGCCCGCCTGCGCGGCCGCAACCAGCGCCTCGTAGGACCAGTGCGTCTGGGCGCTCAGCAGCTCCTGCGGAGGCGGGGCCGCTTCGGGCGCGTCCGGTACGTCGGCGTAGTTGATGCGGTCCGGGCCGCTCATGCGCGGGCCAGCGCGTGCATGGACGCGGCCATGGCCGGATAAAGGCCCTGGTACACGCCGTACAGATCCTGGTACACGGCGCGGTTTTCGGGGTTCGGTTCGGTGCGGGTCTCCTCGCGCAACACGCCGATCGCCTCGTCCAGCGAGGAGAACACGCGGCACCCGACGCCCGCCACGAGCGCCGCACCGTACGCCCCGCCCTCGCCGGACCCGGACAGCGTGACCACGCTTTGCTGCAGCACGTCGCTGAGCACCTGCCGCCACAGCGGCGACATGGCGCCGCCGCCCGAGGCGACCACCTTGTCGCGGGGCATGCCCGGATCCATCGCATAGATCAGCTCGGCCACCGAGCGCAGCGAGTAGGTGATGCCCTCCATCACCGCGCGCGTCATGTCGGCCTTGTTGTGCTGCAGGTGCAGCCCGACGAACGCGCCGCGCGCGTCCGGGTCGGAGTGCGGGCAGCGCTCGCCGGTTAGGTACGGCAGGAACAGCAGCCGGTTCGCGCCGGGCCGGGAAGCCTGCGCCATGCGGCCCATCACGTCGTAGGGCGACACGCCCTCGGCCCTGGCCTGATCGCATTCCGGGGCGCACAGCGCGTCGCGCCACCAGCGGTACGACCCGCCCGCCGCCAGTGTCACGCCCATGGCGTGCCACAGGCCCGGGCCGTTGTTGCAGAACACCTGCAGGTCGCCCTCGTTCCTCTTGTAGCCGGAAAGGCCCATGGCCACCACGCCGGACGTGCCGATGACCACGCCCAGCACGCCCGGCTTCACAAGCCCCGTGCCCGTGGTTTGGATGACCGCGTCCCCGCCCCCGCCCACCACGGGCAGCCCTTCGGGCAGGCCCGTGAGCGCGGCCGCCTGCGCGCTGACGCCCGCGATCACCTCGGCGGACTCGTAGCATTTGGGGAAGAAGGAGCGCGGGATGTTCAGCTTGCCCAGCAGCTCGTCGCTGAAGCGCCGCTCGCGCACGTTGAACAGCCCCGTGCCGCTGGCGTCGGACACCTCGGTGGCCAAGGCGCCCGTCAGCAGGTAGCGGATGTAGTCCTTGGGGTTGAGGACGAGCGCCGTGCGGGCGTAGTTGTCCGGCTCGGCTTCGCGCATCCACAGGATCTTGCCGCCCGTATAGCCCGGAAGCATGCGGTTGTTCGTCAGCTGCAGCAGGCCGGACAGCCCGCCCGCCGCGGCCGTGGCCGCCTCGCACTGCGGGCCGGTGCGGCCGTCGCACCAAAGGATGGCCGGGCGCACGACGCGTCTTTCGCGGTCCAGCGCCACCATGCCGTGCATCTGGCCGGACAGGCCCAGGCCCGCCAGGTCGTCCCGGCTAACGTTCGCCTTTGCCAGCACGGCCTTCAGCGTCTCTACAACGGCCGCCCACCAGTGGGCCGGCTCCTGCTCCGCCCAGCCCGGCCGGGGCGTGGACAGCGGGTACTCCGCTGTGTGCGACGCAAGAACCCGCCCGTCCGGGCCGACCAGAATGGTCTTCGTGCCGGACGTGCCGATGTCCACGCCCACCATGATATGCTTCGCCATGTTTACCCTCCTGTATTGGGGCGCAAGAGCCCCGCGGGGCTCTTGCGCCGATGGGTTGCGCAGGGCCGTCCGCCCTGCCCGGCGGCGTTTACCCTTTGCGGGGCTGGATCATGGGGCTGACGAGCACGCCGGTTCTGCGCAGGCGGTATTCGTACGACCACGCCTCGTCCTCGGTGCGCCAGGCGCCCGGGCCGTGCCAGGTGGTCAGGTCGTTGCAGTTGTGCACCGCGCCGAAGCAGTTGTAGCGGTGCCCATAGCAGGTGATGTCCAGGCGGTGCCTGCCCGCGGGCAGGTTAAGCTCCATCTGGTAGGGCGCGTAGATCAGACGCCGGGGCGCGCCCCCGTCCACGGCCACGGTGAGCAGGCCCCCGCGGTATTGCGGCACGGTGAGCAGGGACGCCCCGGCCAGATCGGCCTCCACGTGGTAGGTGACGTTGCCGCCGTAGTACGGCAGGCCCTGCGCGGTGTAGTCGCCAAAGCCAAGGGCGGTCACCTTGGGCGTTAGGGTGCGGCTGGTGCCTTCCACGCGCACGCCGAAATCGCCCAGCAGATAGCACCACTCAAGCCCCATGCGCGGGGATACCGGCACGGACAGCAACAGCTCGTTCTCGCCCGCCCGAAGGGCCGGAAGCGCGCGCGTCATAATGGATTCGTCGGTGAAAAAGCCCGACGGGGCGGACGTCACCCTTTGGCCGTTTAAAACGGCGGTCACGTCCTGGGCGTTTTCGCAGGCCAGAAGGCAGCCGGACAGCGCCGTCTCGCTGTTGATGATAAAACGCAGGTGCGCCGTGTGCGCGGCCGGCTCGTCCGGCACCACCCACGGCTGCGCCACGTGGCCCTGGCGCAGCGGGTAGCCGGCCGACCTGCGGATCTGGTTGTCGATGCGCAGCAGCTCCTCGCGGGCCTGCCACGCATCGCCGCCGTCGAAGCGGTACTCCGCCACGTCCAGAAGCAGCACGTTCGGCTCGTCCAGGGTGACGGCGTGCGTGCCGGTGAGATACGCGGGCGGCCCGTACTCGGCCTTTTCGGCGCGCGCGGCGGCCTGCGCCGCGGACGCGGGCTCCAGGCGGTACAAAAGCGAGTCGTGCAGGTTAAGGGCCGCGTCGATGAGCGTCCACCCGCCCGCGTGCGTGCAGGGCACGGGCGCGATCTGGCCCGTGAGCGTGTCAAAGAGCACGGCGGCAAAGCTGCCCCGCACGCGCACGGCGATGGACTGGCGGCGCGGCACGTCCGGCGAGGCGGGGTTTTGCGCCTGGCACAGGAACAGCCATTTGCCGCTGCCGTCGTTTCGCAGCTGGTGCAGCAGGTTCTTTACGGGCAGACCGTTGCTCTCGCGCACGTCCACCATGCGCACGTCCTCAAGCGCGTGCAAAAGAGCGATGCCGGTCGGGTCGGCGCGCACGGATTTTTCCGCCAGCAAAGCGGCGCGGGGCGAGGGCTGCGCGTCGCACAGCGTGGGCGGCGCGCCCAGAAACACAAGCGTGCCGCCCGCGCGCTGGAAGGCCTCCAGGCGTTCCAGCGTTGTGGCGCGCAGGGTGTCGCACTGCGGCACCACCACCGCGTCGTAGGCCATCTCGCCAACCCGCAGGGGCGCGCCGCCTGCCTTGCACTGCGCGGGCAGGGTGGACTCGCACAGGAAATCGAAGTCGATCATGCCCTGCAGCAGCCAGTTCGTCACGTCGCTGAAGTGATGGTCCAGCGCCTCGCGCTTCGCGCCCGTCTGCTCCTTGGGCCCGTACTGCACCCAGTAGCTCTCCACGGGATGCACCACCGCCACGCGCGCCGCATTCTTGCCGCGGGTTAAGGCCGTGTTCAGCCGCGCGAAGTGGTCCTCCACGGCCGGGTACTCGCGCCACCAGGGCGACTGGTACCCGATGGACGCCGGATAGTCGCGCTTGGCCTCCCCGGCCATGGACACCCACGTTAGGTGCTGCACGCGCACCGTGACGCCCAGCGCCGCCTGCCAGTCGCCCTGCAGCTTGTGGCCGCGGAAGTCGAACTCCCAGCCCGTCACCCCGTACAGCTCGGACAGCACGCCCGGCCAGCCGTACTGGTTGGCGGCGGACTGCGCCTGTTTGGCCGTGGTAAACTCGCGCCGGTCGCATAAGATGTCGATGCCCGGCAGCTGGAAGGACCGGTAGGAGCGCATGCAGTCGCCGATGGCGTTCGTCTGCGACTCCAGCGTCACCTCCTCCATCATGTGGCCGGTGAGAGCGATGCCGTTGTCGCGGCACCAGTTGCCCACCGTGTCGGCAAACGCCTGGGCGAAACGCTCGGACACGTGGTCGTGGTAGCGGTAGCGCGCCAGCGAGGGCTTGCCGTCCGGCAGGTTCCACAAAAGCTCGGGCAGGGTGGCCATCACGTCCGCGCCGTACGCCTCTTTGTAGGTGGCGGGGAAATCGTCCGTCCAGGGCAGGTTGATGTCGCGCTTCTCGGATGCGAACCCAAGGCTGGCCTTGCGCGTAAACTGCGGCTCATCGGTAAAGATGGCGGGCACCACGCCGCCAAAGTCCCCTCCGATGGCCTGCTTGTAGCGCTCGTGCGTCACCTGCACGAATTTTTTGATGGCTTCGGGGTTTAAGGTGTCCACATAGCTTTCGTTGTTGTACCAGGGCGACTTGCCCTGCAGCTCCACGTATACGTACCAGACGGCCTCCGGGCCGCCGGGCTGCTCGTCCGGCGCCAGCCGGCGGTAGCCGCCAAGGCACCCGCTCTCGTCCAGCGCCACGGCGTAGCGCGCAAGCAGTTTGCCGTTTTCGCCGCGGCCCCCGCGCGACGCGCTGATGTTTTCCTGCCCGACCTGCCCCTGCCCGTAGGGGGTGGGCGTGATGAGCAGGTACCGCCCGCGAAAGCGGTCCTCCCGGGTGACGATGCCGCCCGCCGCGCCCGAGGGCCAGCGGTCCTCGTCGTACAGCCACGCCAGCATCTTCTCCTTGCGCGCCTTCTCTACGCACGCCTTCACCTTGTTCATAAACTCGTCGGACAGGTAGGGCGTGGCCATGCCCGTGCGGCTGTGCATATGAAAGCCGCCCATGCCCATCGCCTTGAGCATATCGATCTGACGGCACAACTGCCCCTCGTCCAGCTTGTTGTTCCACGACCAGAACGGCGTGCCCCGGTACTCGCTCCCCGGGTTATTAAACAGTTCCGCCGTCAGGCGCTCGTCCTTGCTGTGCGGATATAACATGTTGTTTCCCTCCCGCCCGTCCG
>JAVBLU010000019.1:0-34449 GCA_031553225.1 Eubacteriales bacterium | reverse complement strand
ACGCATTCCCGAACCCGCCCCGTTCCTGGCCACTATGGCGCTGGACGGGGGCGCGAGCGGCGTGATGGCCCCCTACATCGAAACGGTGGACCAGGTGCGCATGCTGCACGGCGCGGTAAAGCTGCGTCCATTAAAGGGCGCGCGCCTGCAAAGCGCCATCAACGGCGCTCCGCTGCCCGCGGAAACAACCGCGTACCTGCAAAAGTTCAACGAAGGGCGGCTGCTCATCCTCAACATCGAAAGCACCATCGCAAAGGAACGCCTGCCCGCACTCATCGGCGCGGGGGACGTGGACGGGGTGATCATCGGGCCGCACGATCTGTCCATCAGCCTGGATCTGCCCGAGCGCTACGGCGAGGACCGCTTCTTCACCTGCGTGGCCGCCATCGTGCAAAAGGCGCGCGCCATGGGCGTGGGCGCGGGCATTCACTACTCCTACGGCACGGCGCCCATGGCCGCCTGGGGGCGGCTGGGCATGAACATCATGCTGTACAGCTCCGACGTGACGCACTTTGTGGAGGGCGTGCGCCGCAGCATCGGCGAGATCAGCCAAGGGATGGCGCAGCCGTAGCGCCGATGCCCCGTCCCTCTTGCGCATTCGCCGCGCATGCCGCCGGTCGATTCACAAGGCCCCCCGCCCGGTGCGCGGGAGGCCGAAGGAGGCCCCATGAACGGCCGATCGTTTAAGTACACCGACATCAAAGAAAAGCTGAAGACCGAGCTGTCCGATATGCCCGCCGGCGCGTGCCTGGAGAACCGCAACCTTCTCGCGCAGCGCTACGGGGTGGCGCGCACCACGCTGGAGCGGGCCATCTCCGAGCTGATCGGCGAGGGGTACCTGATTTCCCGCGAGGGCAGCGGTACGTTCGTCGCCCCGCGCGAAGAGCCCGCCGCCCTGCCCGGCCGCACGGAACGCGCGCCGCTTTGGGCGCTGCTCGTCAGCAACATCCTGTACGACATCTATCCGCCCATCGTGCGGGCCGTGGAGGACGTGGCCAGCGACAAGGGCTTCAGCCTCATCATCTGCAACACGGACAGCCTGCCCCACAAGCAGGACGAGTACGTGCGGAAGCTGATGAGCACGGGCGTGCAGGGCATGGTGGTCGTTCCCGCCATCGGCGGTGAGGTGTGCCAGCCGCTGTGGTCGGAGGTATTCGACCGCGGCATCAGCGTGGTGGCCTGCGTTCGGCCGCTGGGCGCGTACCAAACCCCCGGCGTGTACATCAACTCCTTTCAGGCCGGATATCTTGCCGGCCGACACCTGGTGGAGTGCGGCTGCCGCCGCATCGCCTATATGTCCTCGGCGCTGTACAGTTCCTCGCACGAACGTTACCAGGGGCTGCTCACGGCACTTCAGGAGTGCGGCGTGCCCTTTGACCCGGAGCTGCTTACTTACGAGCCGGGCCTGCATGAGGCGGACGTGGGCGCGCAGACCGCGCTGCAGCTGCTGGCCGCCCACCCGGACGTGGACGGCATATTCGCCTTCAACGACCGCATCGCGCAGGGCGCGGTGCGGGCCATGGCGCGCCTTGGCTTAACGCCGGGCAAGCACATCAAGCTTGTTGGGTCGGACGATACGGACATCTGCCAGGCCATGCCCGTTAAACTGACGAGCGTCGGCTTTGGCGCATACGACATGGGCCAGCAGGCCGCCCTTGCCCTGTACGAGCTGTGCATGGGCCGCCGCCCCGCGCAGCAGCACGCCGTCGTAGGCGCGACGCTGCACGTGCGCAACACCACCCGCTACGAGGAGGTACCCACTTGAACCGTTCACAGACGTTTCACGCGGCGGCCGCCGGGGGCAGAGCCTCTTTCCTTTGGGCTGACCGCTATTGGACCGAGACGCTTGCGCGCTTTCACAAGGAAGGCATGCCGCAGGACGTGCACCCTTCGCGCTACTTTGGTTTCGACCTGGACGAATACGACGGCTTTTTGTACGACACCGCCGCCTATCTGTACGACCCGCCCATCGTCGAAGCGGTCATCGCCGATGAGGGCGCGACGCAGCTGGTCACGGACGTGTACGGCGTGGTCAAGCGCGTCTTCAAGGACCGCTCGGGCATGCCGCAGTTCGTGCGCTTTCCTGTGGAAAGCCACGCCGATTGGGACGGGCTTCTGCCCCGGCTTGCAGTGGACGACAGCCGCCTGAGCGCCGAGCGCGCCCGGCGCATGGAAGGTCTGTCCGCGTCCGGCGAGATGACCACGGCGGGCATGTCCCACCTGTGCGGTTTTTTCAGCTTCCTGCGCGAGCTGTGCGGCGATCGCTGCTACACGCTTCTGTACGACGATCCCGGCCTTGTGGCCGACATGGTACGCCTCCAAACCGGGCGGCTGATCGCGCTTCTTCGGTTTGCCGCCGCGCACGCGCGCGTGGACCGGCTGTTCATCTGGGAGGACATGGCCTACAAAAACGGGCCGCTCATCAGCCCCAAGTGCTTCGCGCAGGTGTTCGCGCCCGGGTACGCAGCGTTGATCGACGCCGCGCGCGCCTTGGGCGTTCGCGTGGTGGACGTGGACAGCGACGGCTACTCCGAGCCGCTCATCCCCGTGTGGCTGGACGCCGGCGTGACCATGCACCACCCCTTTGAGGTGCAGGCGGGCATGGACGTATGCGCGATTGGTAAAAAATACCCGAATCTGGCCATGCACGGCGGCGTGGACAAGCGCGCCCTGGCGCTGGGCCCTTCCGCCATCGACCAGGAACTTGCGCGCATCCGCCCAGCCCTTGAGCGCGGCGGGTACATACCGCACGTGGACCATAGTGTGCCGCCCAACGTATCTTTGAACGACTACCGCTACTACCTGGATGGGCTTGCCCATATATGCAGGTAGCCAGAACGCCGAAGGAGGAAGATTATGGAGCGCATCCGACTCTTTGAGGCCGGCGTGTCCGGCTTCACCACCCACCGTATCCCCGCCCTGTTCACTACGGCCGCAGGCACGGAGCTTGCCTTCTGCGAGAGCCGCACCGCCTCCAGCGACTGGGCTCCCATGGCGCTGCAGGTGAGGCGGCGCGGGAAAGGCGGCGCGTGGGAGGATCCCGTGGACATCGCCGCGTCTGCAAACGGCCCGGCGCACAATCCGGCGCCCTTCCTGCCCCGAACCGGGCAGGACGCCGTTCGGCTTCTGTACGGGCTGGACTACAGGCGCGTTCTGTGCGTGGATTCGTCCGACGGCGGCCGCACATGGGGCGCACCGCGGGACATCACCTCCGCCTTTGACGGTTTTGACGTACCCTTTGCGGTGATGGCCACCGGCCCGGGCGGTGTTGTGGTGATGCCCTCCGGCCGCGTGGTGGTACCCGTATGGCTGGGCGAGGGCACTGAGAAAAACGGCCACGGTCCCTCGCGCACGGCCTGCATCTATTCGGATGACGGCGGGGAGAGCTTTCGGGCGGGCGGCGTCATTCCCAAGGGGCTGGACAACCCCAGCGAGGCGCAGATTGCCCTGCGCGCCGACGGCACATTGCTGATGAGCATACGCAACCGCGGCCCGCACATGGAGCGCGCGCACAGCGTCAGCCTGGACGAGGGGCTCAGCTGGAGCGCGCCCGTATATGCCAGGGGCGTCATCGATCCGGTGTGCCAAGGCTCCATTCTGGCGCTGCCGGACGGCCGCCTTGTGTATACCGGCCCGCAGAACGACGCGGATCAGGAAGGCAGGAGCTACTGCGACCGCATCCGGGTGAGTCTGCTTGTGGGCGACGCGGCCGGGGAGCGTTTTCGCGTCTCCCGGGTGCTGGAGCCCGCAGCTTCCGGCTACACGGCACTATGCATGGGCGGGGACGGATCGCTTCTGTGCCTGTGCGAGGTGTGGCCGACAGGGTCGTACGGCACCATGAGCCTGGATCTGTTCCGCATCCCCGTCGGTGAAATCTGACGGCCGCAGCGCTTTCACCGCATCGGAGCATGAACGCCCTGACGTAAGGAGTGACGGAGGATGAACCTGCACAGCCACACGCGGTCCGTGGCCGACCGCTGCCACGACATTCACATTAGCCCCGACCGATTCACCAAGAACCCGGACATCGTTCAAACGAAGGACGGCCGGCTCCTGCTCGTGTACAGCGACAACGACCAGCACTGGTCGCAAAAGACGCAGGTGCTCACCATTTTGGAGAGCCTGGACGAGGGCCGCACCTGGCACAAGCTCTCCGAGGTGGATATGGCCGATCTGGAAAAAGGCGACGAGCGCCTGGTCACCCCCCGGCTGTCCGCCCTGTCCGACGGCCGTCTTGCGGTGCTCATCGATCACGACGACTTCGGACACTTCCACGAGGCGCAGCCCTGCGGCAACTGGCTGTACTGGTCCACGGACGGCGGCCGAACGTGGGGGCCGCACCGGGTAAGCGGCATCCCCGGCTTTGAACCCGACCGGATTGTGGAGCTGCCGGATGGCCGCCTGGCCGTTGTGTCGCAGGTGATGCGCGAGAAAAGCATGGAGTTTGCCGAGGTGATCTCCTTTTCCTACGATGGCGGAGCGACATGGAAGGAGGAGGCTACGCTCGCGCACGACGGCTACCACCGCTTCTGCGAAGGCGGCCTGATCGTTTTGGACGGCGGGCGCGAGCTGGCCGTTGTGCTGCGCGAAAACCACTGCGGCGGCCTGCCCGGCTACGTGGTGTTTTCCCTGGATGGCGGGTACAACTGGAGCGCGCCGCAAATGCTCCCTTTCCATCTGCACCGCCCGTACGGCAAGCAGCTGCCCGACGGCCGCGTGCTCGTCACCGGCCGCAACCTCCTGGGCGGGGTGGGCACCTACGCCTGGTGCGGCAACTTGCGCGCCGAGTGCGGGCAGTACCAGGCGGGCGGCCCTCTGGCGAACTTTGACGCGGGCTTTGAAGACGGCCTGCTCGCCCTGCGCAACGGCCCGGGCCTGGACGCCCGCTACACGCTTTTGCCGCCCGAGTGCAACCGCGCCGAGGTGCGCTTCGAGGCGGAACTGCGCGTGGAGGGTCCGGACGACACGCCCGTCGCGTTTCTGTGCGTCAGCGGCTATCAGCTGCACTCCATGGCCACTTCGGCCATGGTATACATCGCGCCCAACTGGATCATGCTGGGCGCGCGCGGGGCGGACTTTCACAAGAAGGCGGACATGCGCTCCCTGCGCCGCGTGGCCATCTCCCACCGCTACGGCCTTTTGCAGGTCAGCGTAGACGGGCAGGTGCTCATCCAGCAGTCCTCCTTCCGTGAAAACCGCGCCATCGGCGACTGGTACAACCCAAAGCCCGGCGAGCGCACGCAGTTTGGCGGCGTGGGCGAGCAGGGCGCGTCGTACTGGAAGAGCGTGGACTACCACTGCGTCAATCCGTCGCAGCCGGACTACCGTTTCCGCTTTAACGCCGCGAAGGGCGAATACCCCGACCAGTACCAGCGCGAGCGGCTCACGCTCATCCATCCCAACGTCCACCCGTCCGTCAACCCCTGGCCGGACCACGGCTATTCCTCGCACGTCACGCTGCCGGACGGCACGATCGTGTTCGTGGACTACACGAATTTAGGAGACAAGCCCGGCAAGAGCCATCTGGTGGGCGGCCGCTTCCGGGCGAACGACTTCTAAGAGCGGAGGCGCGCATGGATGCCCGCGAGCGGTTTCTCGCCTGTCTCAAGGGCCAAAGCGTGGGGCGCATTTAGAACATGGGGATGGGGCTGCGGCCACAGACCATAGAGCACCGGCATGCGCAGGGGGTGCCGCGCTGGTGCGAGCAGATACGCCAGATCTACGGCCACCCGGGCACGGACAAGAGCTTCCATCGCGACTGGCTGCCGGTCAATTAAACGATCTGCCCCGTTCCCGCCGAGCGAACGCTTGCCGAGACGGACGATTGGGCGCCCGTTGAGGGTTCCGCCGGGCTGCTCGTGCGCCGGAGCAAGGCCTTGGCGTCCATACCACAGTTACGGCGTTTTCCGGCGCAGACCATGGCCGACTGCGAACGCGTGCGCAGCATGCTGCAGGGAGCGACCCTGCCCTGGTGCGCTCCATGTTCGCCAACCGCGTGGCCATGGCGGGCGAGGTGTACCGGCGGGCGTTTGCCCGGGGTGACATCGATTGTGTACAGGCGCGGGAGGACATGTCCTTCAAGACCGGCCCGCCGCTCTCCCCTCGCTTCATCCGCGGTTATGCCGGAGGCTTACGAGCAGCTGGTCGCCTTGCTCCGCACGGGCGGCGCTCAGCTCGTTATGCTGGACAGCGACGGGCGCATGGATCAGATCGTCCACCTTCTTCTGTAGGCCGGTATGGACGGCATGCACCCCTGTGAGGTGGCCGCCGGGTCGGACCCCGCGCTCATGCGCAGGCAGTTCTCCACCCGGCCATCGAATGCGGCCGCTGCATCCCCCTCATCGGCCACTTCACCCCGCCGGACACCTCCTACGACACCTTCCGTTTACGACATTGACCTGAAATGGACGTACCTGGGCCACCGCACAGTCCAAAAGGCCCGAACAACGCAGAAAGTGGGTGCCGACATGATTGTGGATTCCCTAAAAAACGCCGGCCTGTACGACAGGCTAAACGATGGTTTTGCGGCCGCGTTCCGCTTCATCAACGCCTTTTTGAAAAGCCCCCTGCCCGAAGGCCGGTACGACGTGGACGGCGAGCGGGTGTACGCCATGGTGCAGATCTACGACACGATCGACCCGGCCGTCGCCAAGCTGGAGGCGCACAAAAAGTACATCGATGTACAGTTTGTCGTGTCGGGCGACGAGGCTCTCGGCTGGTCCGAAGCGTCCGGTCTTACCCCATCGGCGCCCTACGACGCCGAAAAGGACTTCACGCTCTTTCAGGAGCGGCCGTCCGCGTACGTCACGCTCACGGGCGGGCAGTTCGCCGTGTTCCTCCCGCACGACGCGCACCTGCCCAAGGCCATGGCGGGCGCACCCGGCCGCGTCGTCAAAATCGTTGTGAAGGTGGCCGCATAACGTACGAAAGGAGGGCTCTCCATGCCCAAATTCTCTCCCTTCCCTCTGCCGCAAAGCACGCAGATTGCTTCGCGCAACGTACCGCTTGATCGGCTTCCTGCCGAATTGGCCCTGCGCGAGGACATAAACCTTGTGACGGCCTCGCCCGTGACGGGCAAGGTGCTGTACCGCGCCGACAAAGTGATGTACGAGACGCGCTTCACGAAAACGCCCGGCGGCGACTACCTGCTCATGTTCCCGGACGGCGGACACTACGGCGGCAGCGCCGTAAAGACGAACGACATGATCGCCCTGCGGTCCAAGGACGGCGGGGAGACCTGGAGCGAGCCGCGCGTCGCCTTCGACCTGGACTATAACCAGCACGGCTTCATCCCGCTCATCCCCAAGGGCAGCAAGCGGCTGTACTGCTTCGGCACGCAGCCACAGTGGGGGTCGTACAGCCGCGAGCACGGCCTGCAGGAGAACGCCCCCATCGGCTACCGCTATTCGGACGACGACGGCTACACCTTCAGCGAGACGCGCATCATCCGCCCGACGAACGACCCGGGCTTTTTGGGCATGTCCGTAATGCGCATGTGCGAGACGGACGCGGGCACATGGATTTTGGGGGCGCATGAGGGCGACTGGAGCTATAAGCCGTTGATGACCAGGCAATACGTTCTGCGTTCGCAGGATCAGGGGGCTACCTGGGAGCTGCTGCCCGGCCGCCGCCATGGCGGATGGTGCGTGCCCTCGCACAACCGCATGGACGAGGGCCGCCCGATCAACCTGGGCGGCGGGCGCGTGCTGATGCTCATCCGCACGCCGGAGGGACGGCTTTGGAAAACGCGCTCCGCCGATGATGGACAAACCTGGGATACCCCTTCGCCCACCACGCTTGTCCACCCGGATGCGCCGCCTATGCTCACGCATCTCTCGGACGGCAAAACCCTGGCGGCTTTTCATCACAACCGCTTTCACGACAAGGATTATTCCGGCCTGAGCGCCGCCAAGCCCGAAGTGATGCAGGACCGCTCCGAGATGTGGGTGTCGCTGTCCACGGACGAAGGGGAAACCTGGTCCGCGCCGCGCTTCGTGTTCTGCATGGCGGCCCTTGCCGATCAGCCGCACCCCTTCGTCAACTACCAGTGCTCCTATATGGACGTGTTCCCGGACAACGGCTATCTGCACATGGTGGTGCCCCAGCGCTGGCGTCAGGCCACGTACCTGCGCATGAAGGAAAGCGATCTGGCAGCGCTCCCGCTGGAAGCCGAGCTATTCCCGAAATGAGCGCTTTCACCTGCCAGCTCTCGCTGTATCCCGACTACCTGGCGGACGCAATCGGCGCGGACTTTGGGGAGACTTACTACGCCGATGCGGCCGCCCGGAACGAAACGGACAAGCGTGTGCGCCGTTTTGTGCATCAGCAGTTCGGCGCATGGGGGTGCGGGGAGGCCGACCCGGACGACGTCTTCTCCCCCACCGCGCTTGCCAGCGTGCACCTGACGGCGCAGCTGTTTGGCGCGCCCATGCTTTACAGCGCGCGCTCCTTTGCGGATACGCTGGGTTTTCCCTTGTCCGGCCTTCCAAGCATCGCCGACCTGCGCCCCGCGCTGCCCAGGTTCTTCCGGGGCGTGGCGGAGCTGTGCAGCGAGACGGCCCGTCTGCGCGCCGCGCACTCGGCCGCGCGCATCGCTGTGCCCGGCACGGCGGAGGAGATCGACGGCGTGCCGGATCTGGATATGGTACACTGCCCGCTGACCATCGGCTACAAGCTGTTTGGCGAGCGGCTTCTGTACGCCTTTGCGGACGAGCCGGATGTGGCCGGCCGCGCCATGTACGCCCTGTGCGAGCTGACCGCGCAGTGGACGGCCGAATTGCGCCGGGCAGCCGGGCGGCGGCCGCCGCGACGCGCGCTCATCAGCGCGTGCTCCGCCGCGTTCGTGTCGCCGGAGGATTACCGCCGCGCGGTGCTGCCCGCGCTGCGCGCGTACCTTGGGGAGCGAAGCGTGTTCTTCCACTGCTGCGGATCGTGCAACGCGCATCTGCCGGTATTTGCCCAACTACACCGCACGAACCCCTTTCTCCGGTTCGACTGCCGCGAATCATCCGGCGCGGACCTGAGGTCCGCGGCGGCGGCCCTGCCGGGCGTAACGCTCTCCTACATGCTCTCCCCCGCGCTCTGCTTGTCGCGCTCGCCCAAGGAGATTGGAGAGGCCGTGGACCGTGCGCGAGCGGAAGCAGGGGAAAACCCGCTCCATCTGATCCTGATGTTGCCCGCCGGCGCGCAGCCGGCCCTGGCGCATGCGTTCTTTGCGCGCTGCGTCGATCAGGGCGCGGACCTCGCCCTCGCCCGCGGCTTTCGCTTTGTATAGGAGCATTGACGCGGGCGGGCGCAAGCTGTATCATGGCAGCGGCGCACGCCAGTGCGCTGTGAAGAGGTTGATATGTAGATGAGCGGCAGACTGCTTAAGTATAATGAAGTAAAAGAGAAGCTAAAGGCCGACCTGGCAAACCTGTCGCCCGGGGAAGGCCTGCCCAACCGCAACGCGCTGGCCCTGCGCTACGGCGTCGCCCGCACCACGCTGGAGAGGGCCATCTCCGAGCTGATCGGCGAAGGCGTTTTGGTCTCGCGCGACGGCAGCGGCACCTACGCAGCCCAGTGCGCTCCCTCCGCGCCGAGCGCTCCTCCGCCTGCCACCGCCTCGCTGTGGGCCATTTTGGTCAGCAACATCCTCTACGACATCTATCCCCCCATCGTGCGCGGCGTGGAGGATTTTACAAACGCGCACGGCATTAACCTGGTTATCTGCAATACCGACAACGAGAATGACAAGCAGGACGACTACCTGCGCAAATTGCTGGACAGCGGCGTGTCCGGCGTCATCGTGGTGCCCGCCATCAGCGGCGCGCTCAACACCGCTCTTCTGGAGGAGCTGCTGCGCCGGGGCGTAAGCGTCGTCGCCTGCGTGCGGCCGCTTGGGTCGTACCTAACGCCCGGCGTATACATCAACTCCTTCCAGGCGGGGTTTATGGCCGTATCGCACCTCATCGAGCGGGGCTGCCGCCACATCGCCTATCTTTCCGCGCCTCTGTACACCTCCTCGTACGACCGCTACCAGGGCTATCTGGCCGCGCACGATGAACGGGGTATCGCGCACGATCCCGCGCTTATCGCCTTCGGCCACGACCTGCACGACGAATCGCTGGGCGAGGGGGCCGCATACGAACTGCTGCGCACCCACCCGGAGGTGGACGGCGTGTTCGCTTTCAACGACCGGGTAGCGTGCGGGGTTGTGGCGGCCATGGAGCGCCTGCGCCTCGTGCCCGGGCGGGACATCCGCCTTATCGGGTGCGACAATACGGACATCTGCCAGAGCATGCCTGTCAAGCTCAGCAGCATCGGCTTCCACGCAAGCGAAGTGGGCGAGCAGAGCGCGCAGATGCTCTACAGCCTGCAGCGGGGCGTAGTGCCCGCACAGCTGCACGCGGTGGTGGGCACCACGCTCTTCGTGCGCGAGACCTCCTAGCCAAGCGTCACAAGAGCACAGCATGCGTTGCGCGGCCGAAAGGCCGCGCTTTTGCTATGCGCCGCTCGTACATACGGCGGGCCGCACAGTTTGTCACAAACGTATAATCCTGTCCCCTATAAAGAGGAAACCTGTCTCCTTACCCGGCTGAGGGCCGCGCGCTATACTTGTAAAGACACATCCCAAAGGAGGTCTCGGCATGCACAAAGAGGCGCGCAGGCCGGGGCGATGGCGTCTCATCGCCAAGGACTACGACATCTACCTGATGCTGCTCGTGCCGTTCAGCTTCCTGCTTGTGTTTCGCTACGTGCCCATGGGCGGCATCTTCATGGCCTTTCAGGACTACGACATCTTCCTGGGCCTGAAAAACAGCCCGTTCATCGGGCTTGCGAACTTCCGTGAGCTGTTCGCGACGCCCGAGTTCACCCACGTGGTCATCAACACGCTGCTCATCAGCCTGTACAAGCTGCTGTTCTTCTTCCCTCTGCCCATCTGCCTGGCCATTATGCTCAACGAGGTGCGGCTGATGGCCTTCAAGCGTACGATACAGACCATCGTCTACATGCCGCATTTTCTGTCGTGGGTCATCGTGTCGGGGCTTGCCTTCGATATGCTCGCCACGAACGGCACGTTCAACCGGATTATCCGTGCGCTGGGCGGGGACACCGTGCGTTTCCTTATGGAGCCACGGCTCTTCCGCACGATTCTGGTGGTCTCGGCCGGATGGAAGGAAGCGGGGTTCAGCGCCATCGTGTACCTGGCGTCCATCGCTTCCATCGACCCCGCGCTGTACGAGGCGGGCATGGTGGACGGCGCAAACCGCCTGCAGATGGTGTGGCATATCACCCTGCCGGGGCTTTTGCCCACCGTGGTGGTCATGCTGCTGCTGCGGCTTGGCTGGGTGATGGACGCGGGCACCGAGCAGATTCTTGCCATGTACAACCCCACCGTGTACGACACGGGCGACGTGATCGGCACCTACATCTACCGCGTGGGCCTGGGCAGCATGCGCTACAGCTTCGCGGCCGCCTCCGGGCTGTTCAACTCGGCTATCTCGTTCGCTTTGGTATTCACGGCCAACGGCATCAGCCGAAGGCTCGTGCAGCGCAGCCTTTGGTAGGAGGTGAATGAGAGTGCGCATCCGCAAGACCGGCCTGGACATCGCCTTGGACTGCTTCATCTATACGGCGCTTACGCTGCTCGCGCTGTCCACCATCTACCCCTTCGTGAACATCATCGCCAAGGGCTTCAGCGGGTACATCGCCAATACGGCCGGCCGGGTCACCTTCCTGCCTGTGGATTTTCAGGCGCACACCTTCGCGAAGGTGATCGTGTCGGCCAAGTACACGCGCGCGCTGAGCAACACCTCCGTCATCGCCTTTGCCGGCACGTGCCTGTCGCTTCTTGTCACGTCCATGGGGGCGTACGCCTTGTCCAAGCCCTGGCTTCTCGCCCGGCGGCCGCTCACCGTGCTGTTCGTGTTCACCATGATGTTCAGCGGCGGGTTGATCCCGGCGTACATCCTCATCCGCACGCTCGGGCTGCTCAACTCGTATTTCGCACTTTTTCTGCCGGGGGCGATCAACGTCTACAACATGCTCATTCTAAAGAGCAGCTTCGAGTCGGTGCCCGAGAGCCTGGAGGAATCGGCCAAGCTGGACGGGGCGAGCAACCTCACGGTGTTCCTGCGCATCATGCTGCCCGTGTCCCTGCCAAGCCTTGCGGCCGTGGCTCTGTTTACCGCCGTTGGTTTCTGGAACGATTACTTTAGCGCCATGCTCTACATCACGCGCGACGCGCTCAAGCCGCTGCAGATCTATCTGTACGAGGTGGTGCGCAACGCCTCCGACGCGAACATCCGCCAAAACGCCGACGTGTCCCTCGCGGAGACCGACGCCGTGGAAGCGGTGGTCTCCTGCGCCATTCTGGCCTCTACCGTGCCCGTTCTGCTTGTGTACCCCTTTTTGCAGAAGTACTTCGTGAAGGGGATCATGGTGGGGTCGGTTAAGGGTTGACGAACCTGTACACACCGCGCAAAATAGAGAAGGAGGTTGCCCATGAAACTACTTCGCTGCATCCTGTTGCTCACGCTTGCCACAACGCTGCTGGCCGGCTGCTCCGCCCCGCCGGTTCAGCAAACCGCCGCGCCCACAGCGGCGCCGGCCGCGCAGCCCACCGCCGCCACGGCCAAGCCGGCCGCCGCTACGGCTGCGCCCGCCACTAGCGCGCCCACCGCACCGCCCAAAGCGGCGGAAAAGCCCGTCCTTAAGTTCCTGCACCCGGAGACGTCCTTCGACATCAACGGCGACGCCTCGCTGAAGGTGCTGTGCGAGGCCACGGGCTACACGATCAAGTATGACACCTTCGCCGGGCTGGACAAGCTGAACCTGCTCATGTCCAGCGGCGATATGGACTACGACTTCGTTCACATGCTGTACATGGGCGGCGAGGATTCCAAGAGCGTATACGCAAGCTACGCCAAGCGCGGGCAGCTTCTGCAGCTGGACGAGCTGCTGCCCAAGTATCCAAACATCACCAAGCGCCCCGCGCTGGACTGGGAACCGGTGAAGGTAGACGGCAAAATCTATGCCCTGCCCACCACGGGCACCATCTACCCCGAACAGACCAACTTTTACCGCAAGGACTGGCTGGACGCCCTGGGCAAGCAGGTTCCGACCACGCGCGATGAATTGTACGACCTTTTAAAACTGGTCAAGGAGAAGGATCCGGGGAAACTGGGCGACATGCTCGTGCCCTTCGGCGCTGCCGCCGGGTTTAAGAACAACCTGAGCACCACCTTCGGGTTCTTGTATCCCATCGAGAACGTGGGCGGTACGATCGTGGACCACCGCATTTTGCCCGAGTACAAGGAGTACCTGTCCTTCATGAGCCGGCTGTACCAGGAAAAGCTGCTCGACCAGGACTACCCGGTGATCGCCGGCGGGGACGCCAACAAAAAGATCGTAGCCGGCCAGGTATTCTATCACTCCGGGTGGACCGACCCGGTGCGCGACTTCCATATCGCCATGGACAAGGAAGGCAAAACCTCTGCCCGCATCAAGGCCGGCCCGCCGCTCAAAAGCCCGGACGGCGCGCTGCGCGCCGCCAACCACGCCGGCTTCCAGGACTACGGCTTCATCCCCAAGTCATCCAAAAACGCCGCGGCCGTTCTGGACTTCGTCAACACCGAGCTGGACGAGAAGACCTTCGAGTTCATCGTAAACGGCGTGGAAGGCCAGGACTACACCGTCAAGGACGGCATGCGCTTCCCGATCAACCCGCGCTTTAACGACATGCGCGGCAACCTGTACGCATACAACGTGGCCGTGAACGGTGAAGCCTACTATCCGCTGTGGATCATGCGCACGCGCAAGCAGATCGAGTATTGGGACGTGTTCGCGGACATCATCGCCAACTGCGCGGAATATGCCTCGTACCACGACGTCACCAAATTCGCGCCCGCGCTGCCCAAAACCGCCCAGGTACGCAAGATCATCGACGACTACATCACCCAGGAGACCATCAAGTTCATCGCCGGGGCGCGCCCGCTCGCCGAGTTTGACAAGTACGTGGAAGAAGTGAAGAGCAAAGGAATCGGCGAGGTCGTGGACGAAATGAACAACTGGTACAAGGGGTCGGGTCTTAAGTAGACGCCCGCAGGGCGGCGGGGAAACCCGCCGCCCTCGTCTTTCACAGTCGGCATACGAACGGAGGATGGGCATGAAAGCGGTTCTGGAGCCGGAGCGATTGGTGCCTGTTGTTGACGAGGCGGACCTTTTGGTGCTGGGCGGCAGCTGCACAGGGTTGTTCGCCGCCGTGCGCGCTGCGCGCATGGGGCTGTCGGTTGTGGTGGTGGAAAAACTGAACTGCTTTGGCGGTACGGCCACCGCCGGCCAGGTGTGCGCGTACCACAGCCTGATGGATGTACACTATAAGGAGCCGGTCATCGCCGGCCTCACCCAGGAAGTGCTCGGCCGCCTGCTTGCCCGCGGGGCGGCGGAGATGATTGAAAACAGCGCCTCCATGGGCTCGCGCTTTAATGCCGAGGAGATGAAGATCGAGCTGGACGCTCTGGTGCGGGAAAGCGGGGTGCGGCCCCGCCTGCACACGCGCTTCTGCGCCCCCTACCTAGACGGCGGCGCGCTGCGCGGCGCGTTCGTGGAGGACAAGGACGGCCGGGGCGTCATTCTTGCACGCTTCTTTATCGACGCGACCGGCGACGGCGACCTGCTCGCCCGTCTGCAGGCGCCCTGCTATGAGCTGCAGCCGCTGCAGCCGCCCACCTCCTGCGCCAAGGTGCAAAACTGGGCGGCCATGAAGGCTGTTCGGTGGCACGAGCTGGTGGAAGAGCACGGGGCCGAGTTCGGCCTGCCGTCCGACTGGGGCTGGAACACGGTGATTCCCGGCCTTGACGACGTGTACATGCTGGCGGAGACGCATGTGTTCCAGGTGAACGGCTGCCGCGCCGCCGATCTGACGCATGCGGAGATGGAAGGCCGCCGCGCCACGCGCGCATTGCTGGATCTGCTGCGCAAATACGGACCCTCCGAATGCCGCCCGCTGCTCGTGGGGCTGTGCTCCGCCATCGGCCTGCGCGACACGCGCCACTTCCGCACACTGCACCGCGTGACGGAGCAGCAGCTGCTTGCGGGCGTGCGCTACGAGGATGCCGTGGCGAACGGCACCTACCGCGTGGACGTGCACCACGGTGACGGCGCAGGCATCACCTTCCGTTACCTCACGGGCGAGGAGGAGATCTTCACCTCGCGCTCCAAGGCCGTCTGGGGGCGTTGGCTTCCAGAGGGCTCGCCTGTCGCGCCCTTTTACCAGGTGCCCTACCGCTCGCTGGTGCCGGACACGGGCTTTGACAACCTGCTGTGCGCCGGGCGCATGATCGACGCCGATCAGGGCGCTTTCGGCGCGCTGCGCGTGATGGTGAACCTCAACCAGTGCGGCGAGGCGGCCGGGGTAGCTGCGGCCCTTTGCGTGAAGGGCGGCCTGCCTGCCGCTCAGGTGCCTGCCAAGTCGCTGCGCTCGGCGCTGGCCGACGGCGGCTCGATCATCAAATGACGGACGTGCGCGTGGACTTCGCCGTGGCGGGGGGCGGGCTGGCGGGCGTGTGCGCCGCGCTGGCCGCCGCCCGCTGCGGCGCGAGGGTGGCGCTGCTCACCGACCGGCCGGTGCTGGGGGGCAATTCCTCCAGCGAGATCGGGGTGGGGCCGGACAGCGCCGCCAAGTACAACGCCTTCATGATGGAGACCGGCATCGTGGAGGAACTGCTGCTGGCCGACCGCGCCGGCAACCACGAATCGCTGTGCGACGCGGGCCGAGCGAACAGCCGCTACGACCTGTGCCTGTATGACGCCGTCACGCGGGAACCGAACGTCGCCCTGTTTCTAAGCGCCCGCGTGTGCGGCGCGGACGTGGAGGACGGCCGCATCCTGCGCGTGCGCGCGGTGCGCGCGGGGCAGCCGCCCCTGTGCGTGGAAGCGAGACAGTTTGCCGACTGCACGGGCGACGGCGAGCTGGGCTTTCTGGC
The DNA here is from genome assembly GCA_031553225.1 of Eubacteriales bacterium. Lineage (GTDB taxonomy): Bacteria > Bacillota > Clostridia > Christensenellales > UBA1750 > JAVBLU01. Next base: position 18,481 of record JAVBLU010000019.1, on the reverse strand, counting down.
GGGCGCTGCCTTCCGCTACGGCCGCGAGGCGCGCGCGCAATTTGGCGAAAACCTCGCGCCCGCGCAGGCCGACGAGGTGACCATGGGCGCGACCGTCGCGCTCATGGCGCGCGATATCGGCCGAAACGCGCCCTTCACCGCGCCCGTCTGGGCCGTGCGCTACGAGCGGGCGGAGGAGATCGGGCTGCTGCGCTCTGTGGCCGTCCCGCCCGGAGAGCCCCGCTTTGACGGGTTTTGGTGGATGGAGATGGGGGCGCCTTATCACCAGATTGACGACTTCGACGCCCTGCGCCATGAGCTTCTGCGGCGCGTGTTGGGCGTTTGGGACTTTGTGAAGAACCGCGCGCCGGACAGGGACAACGCGCGCACGCTGGCGCTTGAGTGGGTGAGCGCCCTGCCCGGCAAGCGCGAAAGCCGCCGCCTTGTGGGCGAGGCAACGCTGACCGAGCGCGACATCCGCGAAGGGGGCGACTTTGCGGACGCGGTGTGCGCGGGCGGGTGGTTCCTGGACGAGCACATCCCCGGCGGCATCCTAAGCCCCGCTCAGCCGCCCGAATTGGCCAATCTGGACGCCCACTACAAGCACTACGCGCAGGTGGTCCCTTACGGCATTCCCCTGCGCGCGCTGCACAGCATTAATGTACAAAATCTGTGGATGGCCGGACGGTGCATGAGCGTCAGTCATGTGGCCCTGTGCTCGGTGCGCATCCAGGGTACGCTCGCTCAGACCGGCCAGGCCGTGGGTACGGCCGCGGCCTATGCGCTGCAGCGCGGCCTTTCACCCCGGGAGACGGTGCAGGCGGAGCACGTCAACGCCATTCGTCGCCGCCTTCAGCGCGACGATGTACGCATCCCGGGCAAGAAAACCGACTATGGTCTTGACGGCGTCACCGCCCAGGCGAGCAGCGAGGCGCTCCTGCGCTTGCACGGCCCTGCGGGCGAGGCGCCGCTGGACATCCCGCGCGGCCAGGTGTTCCCCGTAACGCACGGGCGGGTGGATTGCGTGCGGGCGTACTTGATGAACCGCTCCGGGCGTGATACGCTGGTACAGGCCGAACTGCACGAGCTTGCGCGCATCTGGGACGAGGACGTCCCCTTCGTGGCGGGCCGCGCGGAAGCGCTGTTGCCTGCCGGATTTTCCGGGTACGTATCCTTTGCGCTGAATGCGCCCGTCGCGGCCGGGCGTGCGCACCGCTTCTGCCTTTACCCCGCCGAAGGGGTATTCTGGGCCAAGGCGGAGAACATGCCCGTGGGCGCGCTCTCGCAGTACCGCTACGACTGTCCGGGCGGATGCCAGCCGCAGCACGGCCACCTGAGCGCGCTGAGCGAGCAGGAAAAGCATATCCCGGCTTTCTCCCGCTGGTGCCAGCCGGCCCGCGCGGCCTGCTGCCAGCTCATCGACGTTGCGCCCTGCCCTGCCCCGTACGGCGCGGCGTGCTCCCTGGACGGATCGCACCACCCCGACGACATGCCGCACCTGTGGGCCGCCGATCCGTCCGCCGAGGGCGCGCAGCAGCTTACCCTACGCTTCCCCGCTCCCCGCCGGCTGCTTGGCGTGCGCGTCGTGCTGGACACGGACCTGCACCTGGCGCACGGCCGCATGCCGGGCTTCTGGCGCGCGCCTTCCTGCGCCGAGGCCTTCGACGTGTGCGACCCGGGCACGGGCGATAAGCTTGGGCAGGTACGCGGCAATTGCCAGCGCGTCGTGGACGTCCTCTTTCCGGCGGCCGCGCTATCCGGCCTGCAGCTGCGCTTCCCGTGCGCGCGCACGGCGCGCGTGTACCAAGTTATTCCTCTTTGGGAAGGGGCCGAGCCATGGAGCTGATGATCGTTGACGACGAGGAGATCACCCGGGAGGGCCTGGCCGCGTCCATCGACTGGGCGCGCTTTGGCATCCGTGTGTGCGCTCTGGCCGCGAACGGCGCGGAAGCGCTGGCGCTGGCGCAAAAGCAGCCCGTGGACATTCTGATTACCGACGTGAAGATGCCCCTGATGGACGGCATCGCGCTATCCGAGCGCATGCGCGCCCTCAACCGCAGCGTGCGCATCGTGTTTGTCTCCGGCTTCAGCGAGTTAGACTACCTCAAGTCCGCCATCCGCGTCAACGTGGCGGACTACATTCTCAAGCCCGTGGACGTGGGCGAGCTGCAGGCGGCCGTAGAGCGCATCGCGTCGGACATACGCGCCGAGCGGGCGAACCTGCTGCTCAACCTGGCTGTCGAGGAAAAGCTGCGCTCCAGCATGCCTGCCCTGCGCGAACGGTTCCTGCTTCGGCTGTTGCGTCTGGGGCCGCAGGACGAGGAGACCCTGCCCGCGCAGCTGGCCTTCTACGAGATTGGGCCGATGGCCGGGGCGCGCGCGGTGGCCTTCGTGTTGCTCGTGGACGATTTTGAAACGGCCTACGCCTCCTTGTCGCCCGAGGCGTGGCAGTCCATCAGCCTTGGCATCGTCTCGGTGATGCAGGAGGTGGTGGACGCCTTGGCGGGCGGTTTTGCGCTGGAGGACGCACAGGACCGCTTCGCCGCGCTCGTATGGCTCACCGGATCCGAGGAGGGGCTGGAGCAGCAGGTGGACGAGCTGAGCCGCGGCCTCCACCGCGCCGTGAACCGCCGCCTGGGCATCAGCGCGACGCTGGGCGTCGGGCTGTGGGTGGAGCGGCTGGCGCTCGTGCACGAATCCTACCGTCACGCGCTCAGTGCGGCCAAAATGCGTCTGCACAAGGGCCGCGGGCAGATCATCTACCTGGGCCAAGGCGCGGAGGGACAGCTGGCCCTCTCGCCCGTGGAAGTGATGGGACAAGCCTTTTCCGACGCGCTGCGCCTGGGCGACGATGCGCGCGCGCTGCAGCTGCTGCGCGGCGCATTCCAGGAAGTGCGGCGGGGCGCGCCCGACCACAGCCGCGTGCTCGCGCTGTGCCTGAGCATCCTGCCCGTGATCGCGCTGTGCAGGGAAACATACCGCCTGGAGAGCCGCGCGGACATCGTGGCGGACATTCGCGCCATCCTGCTTATGCAAACCGTGGACGATATGGAGGCGCTGTTGCGCGAGCGCGTCAGCGAGGTCTGCGCGTCGCTCGCGCGGCGTTCCCAGGCGCGGATGAGCATTGCCCAGCAGCTGAAGGCCACCATCGAGGCGCGCTACGCCCAGGATTTGACCATCAAACAGCTGGCGGGCGAGGTATACGTCACCCCCGCCTATCTGTGTATGCTCTTCAAACAGGAGACGGGCGACACAATCAACGAATACCTCACGCGCGTTCGGCTGAACAAGGCGCGCGAGCTTCTGCTCACCAAGCGCTACAAGCTGTACGAGGTGGCCCAAATGGTGGGCTACGCCGACACGAAGTATTTCGGGCGGCTGTTTCGGCAGCATGTGGGCGTAAACCCTTCGCAGTACGAACCGGGCGCGCAGCCGCCTCTCGCAAACTGACACCGCCCGCATAAAAACCGGTCGAAGGCGGCGGAAACGCCCGATCGGCCGGCCGGAACGGAGTAGATATTTTGTTGTCGGCCGCTGCCTGGTACCGCTCCAGAGGCATACGGGCTAAGATGCTCATGAACGCGCTGGGGGTCATCGTGGCCCTGGCGCTGTCGCTGAGCATAGCATGGTATTTCACCGCCGCGTCCGTGGTACGCGCGGAGATGACCAGTTCGCTGCAGAGCGTGCTCGACCAGACCGCCGCCACCATCAAGGGCGTTACGGATGGCGTGGACGAAATCTCCAAATCGGTCACTTACAGCCAATCGCTGCGCGACATCTACCTGCGCGATACGGGCAGCTACGGCATGCGCCAGCAGCTGGAGGACTTCCAGCTCATCCAGCGGGCCGTGGAGACGGCGCGCCTAAACCGCAACGTTCTGCGCATACGGCTGTACTTCGCCAACGGCGCAATCTACGAGCGGCAGCGCTCCACCTGCTTCTCCATTGCGGACGCACGCGGCGAGGTGTGGTACGGGCGCATCAAGGAACACAATGGCGGCATCTGGGCGGCCTATACCACGGACGCGGGCGAGGGTGGCCGCGCGGTTGTCGCGCGCGTGCGCCGGCTCATCGACTACTCCGTCGTGCAGGAGGAGCTGGGCTACGTCTGCGTGGACATCGCCGAGGACACGCTCTCCCAGTTTCTGCAAAGCGTGCAGGCGCAGATCGGCCGGCCGGTTTGCCTGCTGGACGAGGGCGGGCGGGTGCTCTCCTCCTCGGGCGAGGAAGCGCTTGGTGAAACGCCCGTGCTCGCGCGGGACAGCCTGGCCATCACCAGCCCGGTAAGCGGGCTTGGGTGGACGCTCGTCACTGCCATCTCCCCTGCCGAGATTGGCCAGCGCAGCGTAAAAACCCTGGGCGCGCTCATGGCCGTGTCCGCGGTGATGCTGCTCGTGGCGGTGCTCTTCAGCTTTCTGCTCTCGCGTGACGTCATCGGCCGCATCGAGCGCATCGCGGCCTTTGTACGGCAGGTGGACATCCACTCGGACGCGCTCGCGCCGGTGGAATCGGGTGATGAGATCGCCGTGCTTGCGCGTTCGGTGAACGATATGCTCACCGCCAACCGAGCCCTGCTGTCCGAGGTGGTGCACAAGGAAAAGAGCAAGCGCGCTTTTGAGCTGCAGGCCCTGCAGGCGCAGATTAACCCGCACTTTTTATACAACACGCTGGACCATATCAATTGGATGGCCAAACGCTATGGCGCGGAGGATATCTCGCGCATGGTCAAGCTGTTGGCGCGCTTCTTCTACCTGTCGCTCAACCGCGGCCGCAGCGTTGTGCCTCTGCGTGACGAGCTGGAGCACGTGGGCGTATACGTGCAGATCATGCAGCATCGTTTTAAGGACGCCATCGAAATCGAGGTGGCGGTGGAGGACGCTCTCCTCGATCTAGCCATCATGAAGCTGACGCTGCAGCCGCTCGTGGAGAACGCCATCAAGCACGGCATACAGGGACAGGAGACGCTGCGCGGCCACATACGCATTACGTGCGCGCTGCACGGCCCCCAGGTGGAGGTCGCCGTTTCCGACGACGGCGCGGGCATGGACGGGGAAAGCGCCCGCCGCGTGCGCCGGGCGCTGAGCGGGGCGTCGCCGTCTTCCGGGCACGCGCTGGAGAACATCGCGCACCGCACGCGCCTTCTGTTTGAAAGGGACGTGTCCATGTTCTGCGAGAGCGCCGCGGGCGCGGGCACCACCATCCGTATTCGCTTCCCGGCCGTGCCATTCCGCGACGAAGCCCAATAGACGGGCGGTTCGCAAGCGCGTCCGGCGGCATGTGTCACGCCTTCTCCGGGGCGGCCTGCGGGTATAGCTCAAGGTAAAAGTCCAGGGGCCGCAGGTCGGGCCAGTCGTCCGGGGCGCGCAGCGCCAGGTAGGCGCGTGCGTGCTGACACAGCGCGCACGCGCCCGGATAGGCCGCCTCCGGCGCAAAGCCCAGGCTCCGCGCGGCTTCCACGAGCGCGCGCATGCCCTCCCGCATCAGCAGCGACGTGGCCGGGTGGCGCGCGCCCACGTCGTCCATGTCGGCCACAGGTATGGCGATGCCGTTACAGCCCGAGGGTACGAAACACCCGTATAGGTCCACGTGAAAATGCCCGGTACGCGAGAGCACGGGGCATGGTTTTGCGCGGGTGAGCAACTCCTTGGCCGGCACGGCGCAAAGTTGGGCGTGCGTCAGGGCCGCCCGGCCGCAAAGCCGTACGCCGAAACGCGCGGGCAACGCGGAGGTACCGCCTGGAAAGCGCGCTTCATACTCGCTCAGCGGGTGCACGGCCGTCTCGTCGCCCAGCGCAGCCACCTCGGCGGAAAACTGTGTTTGGTACACGAAATAATCGATGCCTACCGCCTGCGCGGCCTGCACGGCATTTTTGACGCGCGCGAGCGGCACAAAGGCCGCGTGGTATGGGCACAGCGAGAACATGACGGCCGGCGCGCCCAGCTCCCGAAGGCGCGACAGCTTCTCCCTGTCGGCGGGTGCGCCGCTGCACCAACAGGCGTTCGTCTCTACATAGTCCGCCAAGACGCCGCAATCGCGCATGACCGACAGCAGCGCGCACAGCGCCTCAAAGCGCACAAACGGCTCGCCCCCGCCGATATGCAAAGAGGATACGCCGCGCTTCTTCAGCGCAGTCAGCACGGCCGCGGCCGTCTCGGGCGTCATGTAGGCATCCTCCCGCCGGGGGCTGCTGGCCGGCAAACAGTGAGCGCACGCCGCCGTGCAGCGGTATGTCACGTTGAGGCCCCCCGATGAAAGCCGACCGATCGACGCCATGTTGCATCCCGCCCTTCCCCGCCATGGTACAACAATCATGGCGCGCAGGCAAGCCGGGCCTTCATTTTCCATAAAAAGCAAACGATAATGATAGCACGCAACTAGGCGTGAACTGCGCAAGGCGGACCGCACAGGAAGCGGCTCCCAGGCGGCGGCGTGGCCGCTTCGGCGGGGCCGCGCCTGCGGCGGTCCGCCTTGCGCGGCATCGCCTGCGCCGCGCGTAAAACGGATGCTCTTCGGCGCGCGCCGCATCCCCGGCAGCATCGATGGTGGCTCACGGACGGGCGATATGGTATAGTGGCCATATTAAGACACAAGGAGGGAGCCCGCAATGCCAAGGCCCAATGTTATCGTATTCATGACCGACCAGCAGCGCTGGGACACCTGCGGCTTCCATGGCAACCCGCTGAACCTAACGCCCAACCTAGATCGCGCGGCTGCGGACGGCACGGATCTGCACCACTTCTTCACCTGCCAGCCCGTGTGCGGCCCGGCGCGCGCCGTGCTGCAAAGCGGCGTGTACCCCACAACGAACGGCACCTACACAAACGGCCGCCCCCTGCCCGAGGGCGGCGTGACGCTTGCGGGGTGCTTTGCCGCGGCGGGCTACCGCACCGGCTACATCGGCAAGTGGCACCTGGCCTGCGAAGAACCGGTGCTGCCGCAGCATCGCGGCGGTTACCAGGACTGGCTGGCGTCCAACGTGCTGGAGTTCACCTCCGACGCCTACCGCACCCGCCTGTACGACGAACAGGGCCGCGGCGTGGACCTGCCCGGCTACCGCGTGGACGCTGTGACGGACGCGGCCATTCGCTACGTCGACGCACACAAACAGGAGCCGTTTTTGCTGTTCATCTCCTACATCGAGCCGCATTTCCAGAATCATCTGGACAGTTACCCGGCGCCTGACGGCTACGAGGAGCGCTACGCCGGCCGCTGGACGCCCCCCGACCTGCAGGCTCTCGGCGGCACCTCCGCCCGTCATCTGGGCGGATACTACGGCATGGTCAAGCGCCTGGATGAGGCGTACGGCCGCCTGCGCGACGCGCTGAAGAGCCTGCATCTGGCGGAGGACACCGTGCTCGCCTTCCTCACCGACCACGGCTGCCACTTCAAAACCCGCAACGCCGAGTACAAGCGTTCCGGGCACGAAAGCTCCATCCGCATCCCCGGCGTTTGGGTTGGCCCGGAGTTTGAGGGCGGCGGGCGCATCCGCAGCCTGGTCAGCCTGATGGACATCCCGCCGACGCTTCTTGATGCGGCCGGCCTGCCCGTGCCGGCGCACTTCCAGGGCCGCTCCTTCCTGCCCCTGGTGCGCGACAAGCGGGCCCCCTGGCCGGAGGACATGTTCGTGCAGATCAGCGAGGCCTCCGTCAGCCGGGCGCTGCGCACCTCGCGCTTCAAGTATATCGTCACCGCCAGGGACAAAACCGGCATGCAGGATGCAGGCGCTATGGAATATGAGGAAGCGGAGCTGTACGACCTGCACGCCGACCCGCACGAGCTGAACAACCTGATCGGATACGAGTCGCACGCGCGGCTGCACGAAGTGCTGCGGGAGCGCCTGATCCTCCGCATGACGCAGGCCGGCGAGGCGCCGCCGCGCATCCTGCCGGCCAGGAGCGTCCCTTCCGGGCAAAAGCGGCTGTACGAGGACGAGCTGAAGCTGTGAAGCCCGTCCACCTTGCCAGGCGTTGCGTTATCCTATATAATCTGCGCAGAGTACAAAAATTTCCACAATAGGGCGGCATATACAGCATCAGCCGCACATTCCGCATTCATTTCGCCTGCGCCTCACTTCTCCGCGGAGGTGGCCCATGCCCGCACTGCCCAATATGCACTTTGCCATCGCCATGCTGCTCATGCTCACGGCAGTGTTCTATTTGCTCATCGGCTTTAGCACGCTGCAGGAGGACCGCTCCTCGCTTCGCCGGCGCAAGTATGCTTTTGCGTGCGTTGCTTTGGCGCTGTGGGCCGCGGGCATGGCGTGCATGACCATCTCCCAAAGCCCGCGGATGGTCCGGGGGTTCTTCACCATAGGCTTTGTCGCAAGTTACCTGTTCTTTCCCGCCTGGATCAGCTTCATTGCCGATCTTGCGGACTTTGCGCCCAAACGCGCAGGCCTCATCCGCGCCGGGCTTTTCGCGTGCTCCGCCGCGCTCATCGCCGTGTGTTTGGCCACTGACCATGTGACGTTCCGCAGCACGTCCATGGGCATGCAGTACAACTTCGGCCAATCCCTGCCCCATCAAATCCTGTTTCTGTACTCGCTGGCCATGCTGTCCCTCACCATATTGCTGCTCCTCCGCTGGCGAAACAACGCTCGTTTGACCAGGCTGCGCAAGCAGTCGCTCATCTTCATCATACTTACGATGATCGTCTCGCCGCCCGGGCTGTTTTTTGATTTCGTCATTCCCGCCTTTACAAACGGCACAATCGTGCCGATCACCACGCTTATGGTGCTCCTGGTGTCCTTCCACCTGTACTTTACCATGCGGACGAATACGGCGCTGGACATCAACGTGCGCAACATATCCGAGCATCTGTTCCGCTCCGTCACCATGCCGGTGCTCATCCTGGACCATGGAAGCCGCGTCGTGCTGGCGAATAACTCGGCGCGCATGCTGCTGGCCGGGCGCTTCGGCTTTTTTATCGGCTGCCATATCGGCGAGATCGTTCAGCTGGAGGGGCCGCACGCAACATTTGAAACAAGCTTTGATAGCGAGATCGCACAAATTGATACCTGGCCCCGCCCCACCATCTGCGACATGCTCTTTACGGTGATCCGCGACGACTACCAGGACATCCTCAGCAAGATCGTCGTCCTCAAGGACGTCACCGCTCTGCAGAACACCATGCACGACCTGTCCGTCTCGCGCGACATCGCCGAGGACGCCAGCCGCGCCAAGAGCGAGTTCCTCTCGCGCATGAGCCACGAGATCCGCACGCCCATGAACGCCATCATCGGCATGACAAAGATCGGGCGGACCACGGCCGACGCGGAGAAGATGCAGTACTGCATGAGCAAGATCGACGACGCCTCGCGGCACCTGCTCAGCCTCATCAACGATATTCTGGACATGTCCAAGATCGAGGCGAACAAGCTGGAGCTGCTGAGCGAGCCCTTCGATCTGGAGCGCATGCTGGAGCGGATCTGCAACGTAGTGTGCGTGAAGGCCGAGGAGAAAAAGCTGAATCTGTTCGTGCGCATCGACGAGGACGTCCCGCACGACGTGGTGGGCGACGAGCTGCGCCTGTCGCAGGTGATCACCAACCTGCTGTCCAACGCCATCAAGTTTACGCCCGACTACGGCAGCATCCATCTGAACGTCAGCAAGCGCGAGGAGGGCGACGCCTTCGTTTTGCACGTAGAGATACAGGATACGGGCATCGGCATCTCGCCCGAACAGATAAGCCGGCTCTTTACCTCTTTCGAGCAGGCGGAGGGGAACATAGCCCGCCGCTTTGGGGGCACGGGGCTTGGCTTAGCCATCTCGCGGCGCATCGTGGAAATGATGGGCGGCGAGATCGGCGTGAGCAGCGAAGTGGGCCGGGGCAGCTGCTTTCGCTTTACGGTTCGCCTGACGCGCGCGCACAAAAGCAGCGCAACTCGGCTGGACAAAACGCTGTATGCAAGGCTGCGCGTGCTTGTGGTGGATGACGACCCGGCCGTGCTGGACTTCTTTCAGCGCGCGCTGCGCGACCTGGGCAGTGCGTTCGAGCTGTGCGCCAGCGGCGAGGAAGCCGTGGAACGCACGCAGGCGGCCGTGCGCGCCGGGCATCCGTTTGATATTGCATTTGTGGACTACCTGATGGAGGGCATGAACGGCATCGACACAGTCCGGGCGATCAAGCGCGTGGCGGGTGATTGCGTCAAGGTGATCATGATCTCCATCAGCAACTGGAACACCATCGAGCTGGAGGCGGCCGAGGTCGGCGTCGCCCGCTTCATCCTCAAGCCGCTGTTCCAGTCGGCCATCGTCAACGCCATCAACGAGCTGGTGCTGAACAAGGAGATGCTCGCCGCCGCAACGCCCCCCGAGGCGTTCGTCCAAAACGGCCTGGCGGGCAAGCGCATGCTGCTGGCGGAGGACATCGAGATCAACCGTGAAATTACCATCACCCTGCTCTCCGACACGGGCATACAAATCGACTGCGCGGAGAACGGCGAAGAAGCCCTGCGCATGTTCCGTGAGGACCAGAGCCGCTACGACCTCATCCTGATGGACGTACAGATGCCGCTGATGGACGGGCTGGAGGCCACGCGGCGCATACGCGGCCTGGGCACGGCGGCCGCCTTGTCCGTCCCCATCATCGCCCTCACGGCCAACGCCTTCAAAGAGGACGTGGAGACCTGCCGCGCGGCGGGCATGATGGACCACATCGGCAAACCCATCGACGCGGACGCGCTGCTGGAAAAAGTGGCGCGCTACGCCTGCGCGCGCAGATAACCCGCCCCCAGGCGGCCCCGGCCGGCATCCGCCGCCGGGGCCTTGTTCTTTTTTCCAGTTATAGTAGAATAGAGGCGGCGGCCGCGCCTGCGGCTGCCGGCCCATCCGGCGCACAAAGGGGGAGCGAACATGAAACTGCTCAGCAAGGCCGCGTACGAGGAAGCGACGGCCAGAACGCGCGACGAGCGCATGGCCTGGTGGCGCAGCGCCCGCTTCGGCATGTTCATCCATTACGGACTATATTCGCAAATCGGCCGCAATGAGTGGCTGATGACGCTGGAGAACGACCCCATTCCCGAGTACGAGCGTCTGGCGGACACCTTTGCGCCAAAGCCCGGCGCGCCGCGCGAGTGGGCCAAGCTGGCCAAGGCCGCCGGCATGAAGTACATGGTGCTCACCACCCGCCATCACGAAGGCTTCAGCTTGTGGGATTCCAAGGCCAACCCTTACAACAGCGTTAACTTTGGCCCGAAGCGCGACATTGTGCGCGAGTTTGTGGACGCCTGCCGCGAGTCCGGCCTGCGCATCGGGTTCTATTCCTCGTTGATGGACTGGCACCACCCGGACGGCTGGCGCTGCGCGTTTGACAGCCAGGCGCGGGCGCGCTTCAACCAGTACATTCTGGATCTGAACACCGAGCTGCTCACGAACTATGGCAAGATCGACATCCTGTGGTACGACGTGTCCCTGCCCATGGAGTCCTGGGAGGGCTGGAACTCGGTGGAAATGAACCAGAAGCTGCGCGCGCTGCAGCCCGACCTCATCATCAACAACCGCAGCAGGCTGGATGAGGATTTCGGCACGCCCGAGGAGCACATCACCGCCGACACGCGCGACTGGGAAGCCTGCATGACCTTCAACGGCATCAGCTGGGGATATGTGGACTCCCGGCAGGCCGCGGCGTATAGCTACAACGCACAGCAGATCATCAAAATGCTCGCGCGGTGCGTCGCCGGGGGCGGGAACCTCCTGCTCAACGTCGGCCCCGCGCCGGATGGGTCCGTGCCCGGGGAAGTGGTCGAGCCGCTTTCCACGGTTGGCCGATGGCTGCAGCAGAACGGCGCGGCGGTGTACGGCCTCAGGCCCACGCCCAGGCGGGGCGGCGGCAACGGCGTGTGCGCAAGCGTTACCTCCGGCAACAAGGTGTACCTGTGGAACTGGATATGGCCCACCACGGGCGGCATGGGCATCGGCGGATACGCCTGCGCTCCCAAAGCGGTGCGGTACGTAAACGGCGGAGGACCCATCGACTTTGAGCATAAAGGCCAGCGCATCCTGCTGAAGAACCTGCCGCTCACCCCGCCGCCGGACTCCGCCGCGGGCATCACGGTCATCGAGCTGGAGTTTGACAAGGAGCCGGAGTACTGTTTCGCCAGCTATTACCCGCAGCTGCACGGCGGCCGCGAGGTCACCTCCGAGCGCGTCTAGGCGGATTCGAGCAAGGGCTCCGCGGCCGAATACGGCCGCGGAGCCCTTTTCCTCCCCGCCGCATGCGGGCGCGGGGCTTTAGTACCCCGCCGCTTCCAGGGCGGCGCGTGCCTCATCCGGGCCTGCGCAGGCACCTTGGGCGATAAGCGCAAGCTGCAAAAGCCCTGCCATGGCGGCGCTTCGCCCGCAGCGCGCCTGGGGCAAGCCGCAGGCCCGTTCGATATGCCCGCGCAGCGCGGGGTTTCGCTCCACCGCTCCGCCGGAAAACGCCAGCCTGCGCGCGCCGGGATGCATTCCGGTTACGGCCTGGGCGTAGCGCTCCGCCATGCCCTGGTAGAAGGCGTTCACCACGTCCTGGACGGAAAGGCCGGGGTGGAAAGCGCCCTGAAGCATGAGCGCGTCTCCCGGGCCAAATGCCGCGCACAGCGGAGACGACGTCGGCGCGAGGCCCGCAATGCGCGCCCAAACGGCGCTCTCGTCGGCAGCGCCGCCGCACAGGCGCGCGCCACCGACAATGGCGTCCACCAAAGCCTGCGCGTGGCGACCGGCCGGCAGCCCGGTCTGCGTGCGCACGTAACGCCCAAAAAGCAGCGGACGGCATTCCCCGCAGCGCTGGAAACCGTCCACGATCCGCCCGACCATGCCCCCCGTGCCCACGTTCACGTTCACGTCCTGAAGCGGCCGCGCAAGGCTCCCCATCACGCATACCTGCTGATCGCCCACGTCCGGATACAGGGCGTATGCGCGGCCTCCGCGCGCGTATTCGCCCGCGCAGGCAAAGCCCGCCTCCACGCGCGGAAACCGCAGCCGCTGTGCCCCGCACGCGTGGATGAGCGTCTGCGACCATTGCCCGGCGCAGGCGTCATACAGCCCGGTGGCGGCCGCGCTGCTCTGGTGACAGCAGCGCTCCCCGCCCAGGCGGCGGATGAGAAAACCCCCGAGCGTGTGAAAGACCGCCCCCTCCGGCAGAACCAGACCGCCCTGCAGCCGGGCGTACAGATTGCTCAGGCCCAGTTTCTCCCGCAGGGGCATGCCGGTCGCCGCCAAAGCGTCCTGCGGCAGCTGCCCCCGCATCCGCTCCAGATGCGCCAGGCCATCCGGTCCCGTCTCCCGGCAAGCCGCGTCGCGCCAGGAGACGTACCCGGTCAGCGGCCGATCGCGGCCGTCCGTGATCACAAAACCGTGCATCTGTACGCTGAACAAGACCCCGCCGCTGTCCGGGCAGGCGTCCAGCGCCGCGTCGAGGAGGCCCGCGCACAGGCGCAGCAGCGCCTCGGCGTCCACCTCAAAGCGCGTGGCCGGCCCGGACAGCGGCGCGGGAAACGCCGCGCCCGCAAGCTCCGTCCACGCGAGCGCCCGCGTGTCCAGCGCGGCGCACTTGATGCGCGTGCTGCCAACATCCAGCGCGACGTACCTCATGGCAGCTCCTGGCTGATGAAAAGGATGTCGTGGCGGTTGTGTTCGATGGTAAAGAGCAGGCGCCCGTCCTCATAGAACCCGTCCGGATAGCAGAACGCGCCCGGGAAATCCGTCACGATGACCCTTTGGTCAAAGCTGAGCAGCCCGTCGTGCGACACCCACACGCTAAGCGGGCTTCGGTTGCGGAAGCCGGGCGTGGGGTTGGGCGTATGGATGAGGGCGACCGCCCCGCCGGGCAGGACGATCAGCTTGGGCTTGTTGCCCGGATTGGGGATGTCCGTACGCACGGCCGGGCTCCAGCTCGCGCCTGCATCCGCGGACTCGCTGCGCCACAGGCACCCCGTACCGCACACGCGCAGCAGCATCACCACGCGCCCGGGCGCGACCTCCGCTATGGTCGGCTCGGTCCACGCCCAGTTGCGGCCCGTGTCCTGGCGAATGGGGATGTCCGGCCCCGCGCAGCGCTCGTAGGTCGCGCCGCCGTCCCGGCTGCGCAGCACGCCGTTCTCCACATGGTTGATCGTACACTGCGCAAGCCGGCCGCCCTGGGCAACCAGGCGGTCGTTCTCCTCCGGGCTTACCGGATAATGCTGGTAGGGGATGAGAAGCGCGCCGCTGTGCAAGCGGATCATGCCGCGCAGGAATGCATAAGCCGCAAACACGGGCGGAGGCCCGCCGTCCTGCCACGTACGGCCGCCGTCGCCGCTTACCGCAACGGCGCACGTCCAGTTGAGAAACCCTCCGTCGTGCAGCGTTAAAAAGGCGTGCAGGCCGTCGCCCAGCCGCATCACTTCGGTGGCGTACACCGCCCGGCCGTCCTCGGGGCGAATGAGCTGCGGCGCGCTCCAGCTCTCTCCCTCATCGTCCGAGCGGAACACGAAGACCCGGTTGCCGGGCGCAGGCTCGCGCACATCGCCGCACTGGCACACGCACACCAGGCAGCCGTCCGGCGCGCGCCGCAGAATCGGCTCGCAGCTCAGCGTGTCGGAATGCACCAAACGAATCCGGTTCACAACGTCTTCCCCCTTATTCGTCCCTCGATGTCGCCCTTTTGTAGCCGACAGGGCGCCTGTCGCCGCCCTTGGTGGGCGCGTGGCCCAACAGGCGTTTGTACAGGCGCGTAAAGTAGGGCACGTTCTCAAATCCCACGGCGTAGGCGGCCTCCGTCACCGTTTTGCCGGATCTGATGAGCGCCTGCGCGCGCCGTATGCGCAAGCCGTTTGCGTAGTGCACGAAGCTGACGCCCATCTCCTTTTTAAACAGCATGCCAAAGTAGCTCTCGTTCAGGTTCAGGCGGACGGACATATCCCGCAGGGAAACCGCCTGCGCAAAGTGGCTGTTCACGTAGCGCAGGGCCGTCTGCACGTACCGGTTTGCGGGGCTTGCCCGCGTGGCGGCTTCGATGGCCTGCGCGGGCCTTGCGCACCGCTCGCTCACGCCGATGAAGAACTCCTCCCCGCCAAAGCAGGCGCTCAGCGCCTCCTGCAGGCGCTGAGCTATCTCGGCGGTCTTCTCGCCATTGAGCCAGTCCGGCAGAGCGTGCAGCAGCACGCAGCAATAGCTCTCCTCGAAACAGGCGCACGCCGGGCCGATGTAGCGCGCCACCTGGCCGATCACGTCGCGCATCATGCTGATGCGCGGCACGCTATTCTCCAAGCCGCTCCCCGAACGAATTGTCAGGGCCACGCAGTCCGTGCCAAAGTCCAGGCTGCCGCTTTGCGCGTCCTGCATGGAAAAGGGCGGGCACAGCTCCTGCCGGTCGCCCTGGTCCGGGCCGGGAGCGCTCAGCTTCAGCCGGGCGATCAGCGCTTCCACGTCGGCCGGGTGAAAGGACAGCTTGTGCACGTAGTCCGCCGCGCCCAGCTGCAGCGCACGCTTGACCAGGCCGAATTCGTTGTGGCAGCTGAGGATGACAAACTTTGCGGCCGGGTCGATCCGCTGCGCCTCCTCAAAGAAGGCAAGCCCGTCCATGCGGGGCATGCCGATGTCAAGAAACACCAGGTTGGGCCGCACCTGCCGGAAGAGTTCCAGCGCTTCCACGCCGTCGCACGCCTCCCCCACCACCTGACAGCCGTACTGCTGCCAGGCGATGCCGCTGCGCAGCCCCAGGCGCACGAGCATCTCGTCGTCCACGATCATCACGCGGATCATGCGCCTTCCTCCTGTTCGTGCACGCGGTAGGGCAGGCGGATGGACACCTCCGCGCCCTTGTCCGGCCCGCTGCGTATGCTGATGCCGTACGGTTCGCCAAACAAGTACCGGATGCGCTCGTGCGTGCCCACCAGTCCGATCATGGACAGGTGCTCCGTGGACTGCTGGGAGCTGGCCAGCAGCGCTTTCGCCTGCTCGGGGGCAAAGCCCACGCCGTCGTCCGCAACGCTCAGCACAAGGTCGTCCCCCTCGCGCCGCGCGCGCACTTCCACCCGTCCGCCCATGCCGCGCGGCTGCAAGCCGTGTCGTACGGCGTTCTCCACAAGGGGCTGGATCATCATGGCGGCCACGCCGGCGGAGCGCAGCTCTTGCGGCAGGTCCACGGCAAAGGTCACCCGGTCGCCGTAGCGCAGCTTCACCAGACGGATGTAGGCGTCCAGGTTGTCGGCCTCTTCGCTTAAGGGAACCAGGTTCGCGCGGATATCGATGCTCGCCTCCAGCAGCCGCCCCAGCGCGGCGATGGCCTCCACTGCGCCCATATCGCCGTTGATGAGCGCCAACCATTTTATATCGTTCAAAGTATTAAACAAAAAATGCGGCTGCACCTGCGAGCGCAGCATGTTGTAGCGATACTCCACCTTCTGGCGCTCCTGCTCCATGGCTTCGCGGCGGCTTTGTTCATTGGCGTCCATCAGGGTGTTCACCTTGTCGAGCATATCCGACAGCCGGGCGTTCAGCTCGCGCAGCTCGGGGGCGGCGTCCCTGTCCAGGACGAGGCGCTTGTGCAGGTCGCCCGCCTCCACCTGCTGCATGGTGGCAATGATGACGCGCATGGGCGAGAGGAACCGCCGGATCATGCCCGTGGCGAGCAGACAGAAAGCCACCGCGCACAGGGCGATGGTGACGATCTGCCGCGCAAGGGCAGGCATCAGCCCCATCTGCGCGGCGTCGTGAGGATATGCGCGCACGAGCGTCCAGCCGGGAAAGCTGGCGTAGGAGGAGTAAAGCCGCACGCTCCGCCCGCCCAGGCGGGCCAAGCAGAGCTCTCTGCGGCCCTGCGCGCGATAGGCCTCGGCGATGGCCGACGGATCCAGGTCGCCCGATGCGCCGATCACCCGGCCCTCCATGTCGAGTAGCGCAAACCCGCCCCCGGCGTTTTTGCCGATGCCAATGCTCTCGATGAGCTGCTCGGGGGCCAGCGTGAGCAGCAGCGCCCCCTGCACGCGCAGGGTGATGGGGTTCACCACGCTGCGCGCAAGGCATATCCGGCCGGAGAGCGGCGCGCCGGTGCGCTCGTCCGGCTCGCCTGCAACAAACCAGTGGTATGCGCCGGAAGAGGAGCGCATATCGGCAAACCAGCCGCTTTGCAGCATGGCCTGCGCACTGAAGCTGCTGTGCGGCAGGGTGGAATAGACATAGCCGTTGCGCGATACGAGCGTGGCGGAAAAGCTGCCCAGCTGGTAAGGGACGGAGGAGGCGATGCGCTCCAGGCTCAGCCGCGTTTGCCGGTACACCACAGGGTCGTACGCAGGCTGCGCCAGGGCCTCCCGCACGCTCTGGTCGTCCACGGTGAGGCTGGAGAGCATTGTGATCTCCTGCACGATAGACGACAAGAGCAGCGACTGCTGGCGCAGCCTCTGCCCCTGTCCCTCGTCGAAGCGCTCCACGGCCTGCCGGTTCAGGCTTGCAGAGTACAGCGCCATCACCAGCACAACAGGCAGGAGGATGACGAGCACAAAGACCGAAGTCAGCCTGTTCTCAAGGCGCATATCCCGAAGCGGTCGCACGGCGCATCACCCTATATGATGATATTCCATGTGAAAAAATCGTAGATCGGATCGTATTCGGCCTGCAGCCGCTGCAGCAGCGTCTGGATGTTGTCCACCGGCAGCCGGCCGGACGCGCCAAAGCCGAAGGGTTTGAACGGATGCGCGCCATACGCCTGCGAGAGCTCCTGCAGGTTCACCCGCCGCAGCTCCTCACCTTGCGCGAGCAGCCAGGCCTGCGCTTCTGCGGCAAGCTTGCGCAGGCGGTGCGCTTCGTGCAGCCGCTCGTCGATGTACAGGCTGCGCTCCAGGCGCATGCGGCACAGCAGCATCTGCGCGGCGATACGGTGCATGGGCACGCAGGCGCGCATGATGCGCCCGCTCGTCTCAATGGGGTCCAGCACGCTGTCCGGCAGCGTCCCGCGCGCCTGCTCCACAACGGCCAGAAACTCATCGCACAGCGCGGCGGCCCGCTCCTTCTCGCACAGCACCGCCGTCTCGTCATCCAAAGCGGCGCGTATGCGCGCTTCCCCGCCGGCCGTCATGCGCGCGCAGTGATTCATCACGTTGTACTGGGTTCTTGTAAGCGTCTCGGGCAAAAACCCAAAGCATCCGAAGGCGTTCAGCCCCAGAATGTGCAGGTCGCAACGCACGATCTCCTCGCCCAGGCGCAAAAGCGAGCACAGCGCGTCCGCGCCCGCCTGGGCGTAGCGCCGCGCGAGCAGCCGGCGCTGCGTGGCCGGGCCGTTTGCGGCCGGGTTCCAGCCCATGGCAAAAAAAGTATCCGCCTCGCTGATGCTCACGTCCCCGAGCCAGTCCACGTGCCGCACGGCGAAGCCCTTGGCGCCGCGGCCGCGGTACAGGCGCATGCGCTCCTCCACGTACGCCGTGATGCCGGAAAAATAGCCGTTCAGCCCCGCGCGGTACTCGCCGCCCAGATCGAACTCCACGATCATGTCGCGCGGGAAAGCGCCCACGAGCGGGTGCGGGTCGTTGCGGTAGTTCACGTCGCCG
>JAVBLU010000055.1:0-17310 GCA_031553225.1 Eubacteriales bacterium | reverse complement strand
CGCCAGGGGACGGGGAACGCGGGCGGCGCGCGCGGCGGGCTTTTGCCCGACCGCCAGGGGACGGGGAACGCGGGCGACGCGCGCGGCGGGCTTTTGCGGGCCCGCCAGGGGACCGTTCCTCCCGTGCGTTCCTCTCCGGGGAAATCGTCCGGGTCACGCCGCTCAGCGCGCGGCCTCTGCGCTCTGCGCACGGCAGGAGTATAAACCGCCTATAGCTCATGCTGCGGACAAAAATGACATCCGGGCCGGGCGGCTCTTGTAGCGCCGCACGGCCCGTTCGCACCGGTGCAGGAGACCCGGACGTTTCCTACACAATCGCCGTCCCCCACGTGTGACGGGATCCAAAGGACATGCTCTTTGGCGGCGGGCGAGGGAGGCGGAGCCCTCCGGCCGCCCCGGCCCAGTCCCCCCTCCCCCGCGCGCTAGACGCCGGAGCGGGAGGCAAGATGGAGCACTTTATCGGCGAAGCTGCGGAAGGACGGCGACCTGGAGCGGCGCAGGCGGACGTGAGGAGCGATGCGCTCGGCCCACTCGGCTTTGTATCGGCCGGCGATATGGAAAGCGCGGGGCGGGAGGCTGGCCATGCGTTGGGGGTCCACGGCGCGGCCCAGAACCTCCCACGTGCCGCACACGCTGTCCGGGGTATAGGACTGAAGCAGGAAGACATCGGCGCGCGGGTATGCGGCGAGCACGGCGTCCCTATCGCCCAAAAGCCAGGCCTCAATCTCCTCGGTCGCCAAACAGAACCGCACGCGGGGCGTGGGCTGGCACGCGCTCAGAAGCGCGCCCAGCTCGCGCCGCATCTCGTCCGGGTCGTGATCGTCCGAATCAAGCACCACGATCACGGCCATGTCCTCGCCTTTCTCCATGGCGCGGCCATACCCGCGCAGCCAGGCGGGAAGCTGCGCCAGGAGCTGCTGATGGGCCGGGTTCGGGGCGAGGTGGATGTCCTTGGGCAGCTTGCCCACGCCGCGAAAGGGGTGAATGGCGAGGGTGTGACCACGGCCGCCCAGCAGCGTGCGCAGAACGTGGCCCACGGTCACCGCGCCGGAACGATCCTCTACGAGCACTTCAAACCGCATGGGTTACTCCGCCTCAAAGTAGTCGCTGCGCCACATCTCCGGCAGACCGATGCCCTGCTCAAACAGAGCGGACACGGCGGGTATATCGCACAGGCGCGTGGCCGTGCTGCCGCCGGGCATGCGGCGCAGAAGGTACACGTCCTGCGGGCCCACGCCGGCCAGCAGCTCGGGCGCGTGCGTGGTGATGAGGTACTGCGCGCCCGCCGCGGCGCGCTCGCGCCACTCGTGGCCGAGCAGCTCCAGGTGGCGGGGGTACAGCCCGCTCTCCGGTTCCTCGATCATGGTGAGCGGCGGCGGGGTCGGGTCCTCCAGCAGCAGGAGATAGCACAAAAGGCGCAGTTGCCCGGCCGAGGCGCGGCTGCCGGCCGCCTCGCCGTACTCGTCCTGAAACAGCAGGTGCAGGCGGCCGTTTTCCTCGCGCGTTTGCACCCCGCGCAGCCAGGGGAGCTTCTCGCGGTAGCGGGCGATCACGCGGCGCGCGGTCTCCTGCTCGTCGCCCTGCAGATACGCCAGAACGCCCGCCAGGTTGTGGCCGGTGCAGCTGACGTGCGCGTGGGAGCCGGGCGCGCCGCGGCGCATCTGGTCGGGCGAGAGGGTGAGCAGCACCATCTGCTGAAGGAAGGCGTACAGCTGCGGGTCAGCGGACGCAAGGCCCAAACGTTCGCCGGGGGGCAACGCCGCGCCGTCCAGCGTTTCCGACACGCCCTCCTGCGAGATGGACAGGCCAAAGCGGCGTGCGCGGCCGGCGAGGCGCATAAAGAGCTCGATGCGCAGGGGCCCGGACGCGCCCTTGGTGCGGTGCTCCGCAACGCCGCCGGGGAACGCCAGCGAGAGGCCGGCCGAAACGCCCTCGCATGCAAGCAGCGCCGCGGCGTGCAGAGCGCCCAAAAGCGTGGACTTGCCCGATGCGTTCCCGCCGATGAACATCTGAAGCGGCGAGAGCGGCGCGCCGTCCGCGGCGGCCGTGCCGATCGCCACATCGCGCAGCAGGCCAAAGTTGTGAACCGCCAGGCCTTCCAACATGCGCAGGCCCTCCTTTGCCAAGAAAAACAGCTGCCCGGAGCGCTTGCGCTCCGCAGGAAAAGCATAGCACACACCGCGATGGCGGGCAAGGGATGCCGTGCGAACCGCAGCCTTTTGCGTTTTACGGGTTGCACGGCGGGACAAATCGTATATAATGGAAACGATATGATGTCGCCGGACGCGACGGAAAGGCACCGTCAACGAGGATGGAAAACGCGCAGTCCAAACGCGGAACAGCGCTGACCTGGGCGCTGGTTCTGCTCAATCTTGCGGTGCTCGGGTGGCTGGCGCTGCGCGAGGCCGACCTGATCGCCAGCCTTGCGCAGATACGCGCGCTGGACGGGCTTTGGTGCGCCGCGGCGGTCCTGAGCATGCTCGTGTATCTCGCCCTGGAAGCGGCATGCTATGCATACGCTGCGCGCCGCTGCGGCATGCCGCTGGGCTATGCGGCCATAACGCGCTGCTCGCTGGCCGCACGCTTTTACACGCTGATCACCCCGGCCGGGAGCGGCGGACAGCCCATGTTCATCGCCATGTGCGTGCGCGAGGGCGGCACGGTGCCTCTGGCGGGCGCCACGCTGTCGCTGCGCTACATCGGCTTTCAGGTTGGGTACATGGCCGCCGCGCTCGTCTGCTGCATCATCAGCCGCGAGGCCTTGCCCGCGGTGGTCAAGGCAGGGCTGGCGCTTGGCTTTGCGTTCAATCTGGGGCTGCCGGCCCTGCTGCTGCTGTTTGCGCGCTGGCCGGCCATGGGGCGGTGGCTCGCCTGGAAGGTGGGCGCGGGCCTCTCGCGCCTGCGCCTCACGCGCGACCCGCAGGCCCTTCGGCGCACGCTGGTGGGCGTTGTGAACGACTTTCACGCCGCCATGAACCGCGCGGGGTTCTCCGCTCTGTGGCGCATCGCTCTGACGGGCGTTTTGCAGGTGGCCGCGCTGGCCTTGGTCGTGCCGCTTGTAAACCGGGCGTTCGGGCTGAGCGCGCCCTTCTTCCCCATGGCCGTGCAGGGCGTCGTACTCACCACGGCCGTGTCCGCCGTGCCCACGCCCGGCAACACGGGCGCGGCCGAGGGCGCGTTTTACGCGCTGTTCGGCGGCGCGTTCCCCGGCCCGATGCGCTTTACCGCGCTGCTCGTGTGGCGCTGCATCACCTATTATTTGCCGCTTATTTTGGGCGTGCTGGCGTTTGCGGCGCGCAGGCGGCCCGCGGCAAGCGCGCAGCCGGCGACGCACAAAGAAGCGTGATCACAAAGCCCATGATGTGGGCGGTGCGGATAAATGGAGCGCGCGGGAACAAGGCGCCGGCTTTACCGGCAAGCTGGCAGGCGGCACGGGCCGCCTGCTTTTCTGGTCACGCCAAAACGAAGTGCTGCAGCGTATAGATGCGCGTAAAGCCGAGCGACTCGGCCAAGCGGATGGACGGTTCGTTCCCTCGCGCGGCTTGGTATACGGGCAGAAGGCCCGCGGCGAGCAGGTCGAACCCGGCGGCGCGCACGCAGCGCCCGGCCAGGCCGCGGCCGCGCGCGGCGGGCAAGGTATGCACCGCGCCGATCTCCCAAACGCCCTCCGATGATGGAAACGCAAGGCACGTGCTCAGGGGCGCGCCGTCCTGCCACACGCTGTAGGCTACCGCTCCCTCCGCAAAATACCGCTGGATGAGCGGCCGGTCGTACCCATTGGCCATCCACAGCGGCAACAGCGTCTCCTTGAGGGTCCGCTCGCGCAGAACGTCCCCGCCGCGCGGGGCGTCGCTTCCGCGCAGCGCGTAGGTATCGTAGGAGCACGCGTAGACGGCGGGGAAGCGCGCGAGCACAAGCGCCTGCTGCGCCGCCGTGGACAGCTTGAACACCAGGCCACGCCCGCGCGGCAGCGCGTCTACGGCGCGCGCAAGCGCCGGGCCCCCGCCCGCCAGGTAGACGATATACCCCGCCCGCGGATAGGCCGCGGCGTCGAAGCTATACGCTCCCAGGGGCACAAGCATGGAAAGCGCCCAGTCCGGCCCGGCCTGCTGGATATGGTAGACCACGTCTGCGCCGAGCAGGCGGGCCATCTTCAGGTGGCTGACGTGCGCCTCCGGGGTTTGCGACAGAAGCGCCAGCGCCTCCCGCGCGGCTTCCGCGGCCATCTACTTGCGCAGCCGCAGCACGCGGCTTTGCAGGGGGGTAAGGCGCAGCGCAACCGTATCGCCCGCGGAAAGCGCCCCGCCTTCCAGCAGGTCCTCGCCGCCGCGGTACGCGCGCGGCAGCTGCACGCGCACGGTTTGCTCCGCGTCCTGGTTGTTGATGACGATGAGCGCGTCCTCCTCCTGCCCCAGAAGCCGGGACGCCTGCACGCTCCGGCTGCCCGTGCGCACGGGCGCCCGTACGCCCGCCCCGGCCACAAGGCCCATAAAGAAGGCGTGCGGCCCCTCGGCCGCGGCGGCCAGCTCGTGGCGGTGGATGTCGTCGCCGATGGTGACGCGCGGCGCGTTGGCCAGGCCGATGGACACCCCGCACGCTACGGCGCGGCCTTTGCCGAAGCGGTGCGCCACTACGGCCGGCAGGCCGCTTGCCTCGTACGCGGCGAGCACCTCGCCTTGCACGTCGCGGAAGGTCTGCCCGATGCGCCCGCCCGCGAAGGCCAGCGTTTCCCCCGAGGACAGCCGCACGGCGGTGCTCTCGCGGGCGGAAAACACGTCCAGCTCCTCGCATCCGAACACCTGGTGGAACCCTCCCCCCGGCATGCGGGCGGCCAGATGCAGGTCGTCGTCGTAGCCGCAGAAGTACGGGTCGGACACGAGCGTTCCGCCGCCCTCCACATAGGCGCGCAGCGCCGCACGGGCCGCTTTGGGCAGCGCCCAGGGCGCCGGCAGGGCCACCAGCTTGTAGCGCTTCAGGCTTTGCGCGGTGATGAAGTCCTCGTGCAGGATGTCACAGGGCACGTTCTCCTGCCACAGGCACCGGTAGTAGCCTGCCAGAGCGTCGATGGACAGGTCGCTGTTTCGGTGGTCGCACCAGTCCACCAGGCACGCGCGCATGGAGAACACGAGCGCCACCTGGGCCTCCTCCACCGCGCCGCGAAAGAGCTGTTCGTTGTCCTGCAGCGTTTTGCCGATCTTGGCGGCGGCCAGCAGGTTGTCCGTATCCCCGCCGTCATAGTCGGTAAGGCCGGGAAAGCCGTGCTCCGGGCCGTGCGCTTCCTTGCGGTACTGCCAGTACAAAAGCCCCTGCGCGCCGTGGCGGATGGACTCCCAGCACCAGCCGCCCAGCACCTGCGGCCGCACGCGCCCGACGCGGTCAAGGCCCATGCCCACGTCGCCCGCCGACAGCTCGCTTTGCCAGATCGTTTTGCCCGCTCCTGCCGAGCGCGTGGCGTCCGTGCCCAGGCCGAGCATCACGTTGTGGCGGTAATCGGCCGGGAACGCCGAGTAACCCCACATGTCCATACCTTCGGCGTTCTTCCAGTCGTCAAAGGCCATGCTGCCGATCTGCCCGCAGGTTACCGTGCCCCCGCCCCAGGCGTGGGCGATCACCGGACGGGCCTTGTCCAGGCCGCGGATGACCGAGGCGCGGAAGTCCACCTCCTCCTTTATGTTGTCGATGGTGAAGGTGCGAAAGTCCACCGCGTCGGTGTACCCGAAACGCCACGTGGGCGGCCGCGCCTCGGAAAAGCTGGCCATGGGCCGCCCCCAGGCGCGCGAGAGTTCCTGCGCGGTGCCGTACTTCCTCTCCAGCCACAGGCGAAACTTTTCCCGCGTGGCCGGGCAAAAGCAAAAGTGGCCGGGCGGGTTGCTCTGCAGGTCGATCCACTGGTGCGGCTCGTTCATGGGCTCCCAGAAGGCGACCTCCTTGCGGCCCTGCACGGCCGTCACAACGGTCTGTATGAAACGGCGCTCCAGCGCGCGCACCTCTTCATTGTCAAAGCACAGGCCCGGCCATCCGCCCGAGGGCGTGTTCGGGCGCACGGCCGGCTCGAAGCGCTGCCCCTGAGCGTTCACGTACCAGTACTTTTCGTACTTGCGGGTCATCCACTCCGGCGCGCCGTGCAGATGGAACAAAAAGCCCACCTGCAGGCCATTCTCTCCGGCCGCGTCCAAAAAGCGGTGCAAAAAGGCCGTGTCCACCGTCCCCTCGCTCCGCTCCAGGCAGTTCCACACCAGCCAGGCCCGTATCGTATTAAAGGAAAGCTCCTTCATGCGGCGCATGTCGCTGCGCCACGCGCTCTCGTCCGGGGTAAGCCCGCGCAGGTACTGCGCGCCAAACACAAACATGGTGCCACCTCCCGAAAATCCCTGCCTTCATTATACACCCGATACGCCCGCTGCGGCGGAAAAAAGTACGGCCCTTTCCCGCCGCCGCCCTTGCAAACAGGAAAACGATGCGGTATAATGGGCTTAGATAAAGGGAACACATATTCCCGCAAACATACTTTCTTGTTTGGAGGCGGCGCGGTATGCGCAGGGTATACGTATCTGTGCTGGCGGAGCATGGCGTGGACGGGTCGATCACCCCGCGCCGCGTCACCTGGGAGGACGGCGCGCACTACGACATCGACCGCGTGCTGGACGTGCGCATGGCGGCCAGCGCGAAGGCGGGCGGATTCGGCACGCGCTACGTGTGCCGGATCTGCGGCAAACAAACCGCGCTGTATTACGACCAGGGCGAGTACCGATGGTTTATGGAGGGGAAATAGCGCCGCCGAAGCCCGGAAGGGCTGACAAAGGAGGGGTTTCATGCACGAACAGCTCATCGCCCGCGCGGAGGACATCGTCGCGGCCCGTACGGGCGCCGGAACGCACTGCGTGCTGGCGCTCATGGACGCGGACGGCTCGCCCGTCGCGTCCGCCATCACGGCGTCCAAAGCCGAAGGCATCCGCTTGGTGACGCTGTGCACGGGCTTTGGCACCCGCACCGCGCGCATCGCCGGATGCGCGCGCGCCAGCCTGTGCTTCGCCACCGAGGACTGCAACGTCACCCTCGTGGGCCGAATCGACGTGCTCACCGACCCGGCCGTAAAGCAAGAGATGTGGTATGCCGGGCTGAGCAACCATTTTTCCGGCCCGGACGACCCCGGCTACTGCGTGCTGCGCTTCACCACGCAGCGCTACAGCCTGCTGGTTGACGGGCGGCAGGCGCGCGGAGCGCTGTAGCCTTCCGCCCGGTTTGTCCGCTTTCCTTCTTTGGCATATGCTATGTTTGGGCATATACATGCCAAAGGAGGATACACATGCAAAAGAACCTGTCCGCGTTGCGGCCGGCCGACTCGCCCATGGGCCTGCCGGACGCGCCGCAGAGCGAGGAAGGTCAGGGCGGCGTTCATGTGGACATGCCGCGCAACAACCTGCCCGCCACGCTGAAGGAGGGCAGCCGCGGCCCGAGCGTTAAATGGCTGCAGTCGCTGCTGAACGGGCGCGGCGCGGCCCTGAGCACAGACGGCGCGTTCGGCCCGGCCACCAAGACCGCCGTTGCGTCCCTTCAGGAGACCGCCGGCCTGCGAAGCGACGGCATCGTCGGCCCGGAATCCTGGCGCGAGCTGCTGGGCGACGTGGTTTCCTTCAAGCAGAACGACCCGCTGTGGGGCGACGTGCCCTACACCGTGTCGGGCGATAACCGCCAGACCATCGGCTCCAGCGGGTGCGGACCGACGTGCGCGGCCATGATCGCCGCGACCTGGTGCGACCCCTCCGTAACCCCTGTCCTCACCTGCCGCGCCGCCGTTGAAGGAGGCTATCGCACGCGCAACAACGGCACGGCCTTTGCCTACTTTCCCGCCTTCGCACGGCAGTGGCAGCTGAAAGAGCGCGAGTACGCCTCCCTGCGCGACGCTCAGTCCGCCCTGCGCTATGGCGCGCTTGTCGTGGCCAGCATGGGCCCCGGCCTGTTTACCCAGAACGGGCACTACATCCTGCTGTGGGCCTTCGACCCCTACAGCGATGTCGTCTACGTTCTGGACCCCGGCAGCTCGCGCGCCGAGCGCACCCGCGCCGCTTCCCGCGTGCTGAAGAACGAAGCCAAGCGCTTTTTTGAGTTCACCATGTGAAAAGGGGGATACGTCGGAAGGCTCCGCCCTCCACACCTCCCGCCAAGGGACTCGTCCCTTGGATCCCATCCCGCGGAAAAAACGATCATCCTTTGGGTAAAGCCGCGTTTTTCGCAGGCGATGAAAGCGGACCCGGCGGCGTTATAAGCCGCCGGGTCCGCGGTTTGAAACGGAGCGCACGGGTACGCGTAGCGGCGGGCGCACCCCGCCCCGGAGTGCAAGCCCCGCCCTTTCCCCGGGGTGCAGGGGCCGCTGCCCTTGCCGCCCGTTCGGGCGGGTTACGGGAGAGTGCAGGGAGGGCCTAAGGGAGGGACCGGAACCCTCCCTGGCCCTCCTTGCTTCCCGCCCTATAACAGCTCGTCGATAAACTCGCGGGTGAGAACCAAACGCTCATCGCAAACGCGCCACAGATCGCCGTAGGGACGAGAGCGTTCGCCGTGCACGAGGCGCACCTGAACGCCTTCCTGGCGGGCGATGCGGATGGCGGGCAGGTAATCCGAATCGGCGGTCAACAGCACGGCCGTTTGGATGCGGCCCTTAATCGCCAGGCTGACCAGATCGGTGGCCAGAAGCACGTCCACGCGCTTTTGTTCAAAGATGGGCCGGTCGTCGGTGTTACGGCCGCGGAACACGAGCTGGCCAAGGCGCACCTCGAAGCGTTCCAGGGAAGAGATGGCGTCGATGAAGGAGCGCATGGCGTCGTAGCGGGCCTGTTCCTCGGGCGTAGGCTCATCGGACATGTAAGGCAGGCAGTGGTAGTAATACGCGCGCAGAAGCTCGTCCTCGCCGGCCAGGGCGCGCGAGAGACGGTCAAAGCGGATGGAAGGGGTGCTGAACTCGCTTTTTAAGACGTGGGAGAGGTACCCACCGTCGATAAACACGGCCGCGCGGTTGGACATGAGAAAAAGACCTCCCGATGCACTATTTACTGATGCGGATTTTAACGCAGTTAGCGTCTGCCAATGGAGGAATCCGTGGAGGAAGCCGGCCCGACGTGCGTCACTTGGGTGGCCATGGCATAATCGCTCTTGTGCAGCTGTACCTCGGAAACCACCTTCCCATCCTTTTTGGTGACCAAATACGTCACGGTCTTGTAACCGGTATGTGCGGCGGTATCCACCACTTTTTCCCCGGGCTTCAAGGCAAGATCCACGATGGTGGCGGGGGGCCCCGGCGGTATCTCCAGCAAAATTTCGGTGCGCATGTCCAGCTCCACGCCCGGCTCCAAAATTTTGCAGCCGTACAAGGCAAAGGACAGCTTGCGGTTCTCGAAATGGGCGACGATCCATACCGGGTAATCGGTGGTGTTCAAAAACTTCAGGTCCTTTTTGGTCAGGCCGTCGATGGCGGCGTCATGGCCGAGGGGCACGTAAGAAACGGTGAGCGAGTGGTTGTTTCGCTCGGTAACCTGCAGGCCGGAACGGATGAGGGCGTTGAAGAAGGTGGAGGACACCTGGCACACGCCGCCGCCAAACTCCGGCACAAGCTTGCCGTTGCGGTAGGCGCCGGCCTCCTGATAGCCCTTGTCGGCCGTGCGCGCCCCGGTGGCGGCGTTCACCGAGAACACCTCGCCGGGCAGCACCATCTTCAGGTTAATCGCTTGGGTGGCGATGTTGATGTTGCTGTTGCGCGCGGCCACGTTCGTGGTGGTGGTGGTGAAGGTGGCCATCATGCCGAACTTGCCGTCCAGATCGGCCACGGACACGGCGGGGGGCACGACGTCGGCCGTGACGCTCAGGCGGGCGGTGACGTTGTCGGCGTCCACGGCGGCCACAAGGTCGTCGTAGAGCTTGTCGCGGTTCACCGCAAGGCCCGGCTCCCCCTCGGTGAAATGGAACGTGAGCGCCTTTTCGTCAAAGCCGTCGCAGGTGGCGTTCACGGCGTCCTGATCGAGCTGGTCGGCAATGCGGTCGGCGGCGGCGCGCAGAAGGTTGCGGCTGAAGGTGCGCGTGACGGAGATTTGGTAACCCTCGCGTGCGACGCGCTGAATCTCTTCGTAGCGGCTCTCGTCCGAGCCTGTGCGCGCGACATTCCAGGCCTGTTTCAGCACGTCGTCCGTGTCGAAGCGATACCCGATGTCCTCGGCGGTAATGGGAAAGGTTTGGCTTTGGTAGGCGGCGGACAACGCCACGCGCGCCAGTACGGCCTGCTCGCGGCTTTGCAGCTTCGCGCGGGCCTGGTCCAGGGTAAGCCCTCCAAGCGGCACGCCGTCCACCACGACGCCCTCGTAGATCACCTCGCGGTGCACGGCGTTCCATATAAGCTGGCGACGGGCTTCCTCCTCGGCCGCTACGCGGGCCTGTTCGCGCACGTTGGCATAGTACGCGTTGGCCGCAAACACGGCGCCTGCCAGCAGGGCAACTGCCAGCAGGGCCAACAGAACCGGGCCTCCGCGGTTTTTGCGGTGCCGCGCGCCGGCGCTGGACGACATATCCGATTTCGACATAGATGTATAGTAGCTCCTTTATTCTTGCACGCCCGTCGCGCTTCCTTACTTAGGATATGGCCGCGCGGCATCGTCCATGCATGCTATTTCGGGTACTCGCTCCACATGCTGCGGCTGCGGGCAAGCGCCTGCTGACGGCCGGCGGAATCGTTCTTCACGGAGAAATCCAGCGTGAAGACGGTGCCGTCCTGCACGCGCGCGAAGGCTTCCGGAAAGGGAAACAGCGATTCGGGCAGCCACACCGCCTCCGCTTTGTACAAGGCGGGCGACGCGCCCTTGGGCGCGGGCATGGACGCGCCGTTTTTTTGGTAGGTGGCCTGGCCGACGGTGTACACGTACGTGTCCTGGCCCAGCTTCACGCTCAGGGCGCCCGCCTCTTCGGATGTCACCTCGGCGCCCATGGCGTGGAACACCTGCGCGGCGGGCAGAACCAGCTGGTTGCGAAATGCGCCCCAGGCCGTGTCGGAAAGCTCGGGCGCGCCGGGCAGATCGTAAAACTTGGTGGCTTCCTTGCCGCCGTCCTTACCGCAAACGCCAATGACGGCCATGGCCGTGTCCAGCGTGATGGACAGGAGCGTGCCGCCGGGCGCCGTGGCGGGCGTAAGGGTGGGCGCGGGCCGCGGGGTGGGCGCGGGCGTAGGCGGCGGCATGGGGGTGATGACAGGCGTTTGCGCAGGCGTTGGCTGCACGGCCACGGCGATGGTGGGCGCAGCCGTCGCCCCGGCCGAAGCGGGATTGGCCTTGCAGCCGGACAGCGCCATCACAAGGGCAAGAAGCAGGACGAAAACGGTCTGGCCAGCGCGCTTCATCTGCGCACCCCCTCATTCGTAAACTCACTCATTGGACGAGCTACGGCCGCATTTGGTTGCGGCTGCTCGCCTGCATTATACACCGGGCGCGGGCCCGTCCACAACGAAAGCCGCACCCGTCGCTTCGCTAGGAAGCGCCCTTCTTCGCGGCGGAAAGCGCCTGCAGCCCATAATGAACGGCCGCGGCCAGGGAAACGCACAGCGCCAGCACGAATACGGCCTGCGACGCAGGCAGCCATACAAAGCTGAGAACGACGGCGGCGCAGAACAGGATGGTCGCCGCCTTGCCCACGGCGTCGGCCGGTTTGATGAGCGCGCGGTAGCGGTACAGCGCCACCCCGCCCACGATGGTGGCTGCCTCCTTGAAGACGGCCACGGCCGTCAGCCACCACCAAACGCGCCCGTCGATGGACAGGCAGACGAGCACGGCCGAGAGCATGAGCTTATCGGCCACAGGGTCCATGGTCTGCCCCCAGGGGGTGATGGCGTTCGTCCTTCTGGCGATGTACCCGTCCAGCAAATCGGACAGGGAGGCAAGCAGATACACAAGCAAGCCCCAAACGGGCGCAACAAGAAAATACGCGGCAGGAAACACCGCCACGAGCAAAAACCGGAAGATTGTCAGGCCGTTTGGCCAGTTCCATGCAAAGACGCCGTTTTGTTTGTTCATGTTCTACCTCATATCGGCTTGGCGGAGTACCCGGCCAAAGCCCAAGCATCAACGGCGGGCAGGGTCCGCCCGCGGGGCCCGCGCCGGCGGGCGAATGCCATGCCCGTCTACCGCCTGCGGCGCTGGGAGATGGCCATAACCAGGTACACCGAAGCGCTGAGCAGGAAGAGCACGCCGATCACCCACAAGGCGATCTGCAGGGCCGACATGGCCCGGTCGGCCAGCTCGTCGCTCGGGGGAGCGGCCTGGGAGGCGGCGGACGGCGCGGCCGTGAGCGGCAAGGACGCCAGAGCAGGGCTCGGCGCGGCCGCGGCGGGCGCCCGCGTGGCCGCGGCGGAGACGATGGTGGCGGCAGGAGGCGCGGCGGAAGAAACGGGCGTGGCTGCGGCAGTCGGCCGCGGGGTAGCGGCGTTCCCGTTCCCGGACGGGCGCGGGGTGAGGGCGGGCGTCACGCGCGCGTTGCCCGTCTCCGGGCGCACCACGATGGGCACGGACTCGGCCTTCACGATGGCGGTTTGGCCGCTTGGCATGGTGGCCTGCAGCGAGAAGAAGAACTCGGTGGTGGCCTTCACCGTCACGTCCACCGGCACGGCGCGGTCGCCGGGCGGAAGCTCGGGCATGGATTGCACCGCGCCCAGGGACGCCTCGATGAGCTGCACGTTGCTCAGGGTCTCCCCCGTCTCGTTGCTGATGTTCACCGTAAAGCGCACGTTCTCCTCCTGGCGCAGGGTCTTAGCGTCCGGCACGGCGGAGAGCCTCACGCGCATCACCTGCGGTGCGGGATCGATCACCTTCACAAAGATCGGCACGCTCTGCACGAGCACCTCCGTGCCGTCCTTGGCCGATTTGGCCGCGACCACAAACTGGTAGGTGGTATCGCTAAGCGGCCGCACGATGCGGTTGAGCTGGTAGGTGCGCGTCACCTCCAGAAGGGGGATTTCCGCAAGCTTGCCCATCACGGAATCCATCACGCGCAGGTCCACGTAGTCCACGTTTCCCTGGTTAAAGACGAGCAAGTTTAAGTCGATGGCCTCGCCCGCGCGCACCTGGCTTGCGGAGGTGGACACCTGCACGCTGAGCAGGGCCTTGCTGATCTTGATCTCCAGGGGCTCCAGCTCCACGTTGTACACCTGCTGCGCGCCCGGCGCGATTTGGTAGCGCGCCTTGGGCCTTGAGAGCTGGTCGGCGGTGGGCTGGTAGGAGCGCTGGAACGTGCGGCGCTCCCCCACGGCCAGCGTGTCCACCTCGCCCACGATGCCCACCATGTCGTCGCTCACCATCAGGGCGTACAGCGGGGCGTTCCCCTGGTTTTCCAGGGTGTATACAAGCTGTACAACCCCGCCCGCGGACACGATACGCGGTTCGGCCGTGCGCGTAAAGGACAGCTTGGGCGTTTCGTTGATCTGCTGCACGATGAGCGAGCACAGCCCGCTTTGCAAAAGCTCGCCCACCCGGTAGGTGTAGGTCATGGCGATGGGCACGCCCAGCATGGAGGCGCTCACCTCAAAGCCCGGCGCCTGCAGGGTTTGCGTTTGGCCGGGCGCCAGGGTGCCGTAGGATGCGAGCAGCTGCTGGCCGTAGCGCACCTCCACCTGGGTGATATACTGCGTGGTTTCGTTGCGCAGGGTGAAGGCCAGCATCACCTGGCCGGGCGAGGCCAGCGTTCCCGGCACGGCCTCGCAGCGCACGGCAAACTCCTGCGCGGCACGCGCGGAAACCGGCCGGACGCACACGGCGGCCAGCGCGATGAGCAGGGCGATCGCCACGCGGCGCAACAAGGTCATACGTTTCCTTCCTGCGCCCCCTCGCGGGCGGGGGGGCGGCGCTTGCATATTTCGCTTACCTGCGCTCATGCTCCACGAGCATGCGGGCGCTATCGGCCAGGTGCGCGAACATCTCCTCCCGCAGGGCCGGGCAGATAAAGCTTTGCCGGGGCTGATTGATGTCCTCGCCGCTGATCTGCAAAAGTCCGTGCTTCACGCACAGCTCCTGCAGGCGCTTGGTTTGCGCCCTGGTGTTGCGCGCGGGCATGTAGGTAACCGCCGGAACGCCGATGGAGGCGACGTAGGCGATCAGCTCGTCCAGGTACTCGTCCTCAAAGCGCTGGGTGCGCTTGTCGCCCGTCACAGAGTCGCTCACGTCGCCCAGGTACGGATAGGCGGGAATCGCGCCGATGGACAGGCCGTACGCCACGGCCTCCAGCACCGCGGGGCATTCCTCCGTGGCGTCGATATAGAAGCGGGCGATCAGGTCGCTCTTAATCAGGCCGATCAGGTCGTACAGCCGGAAGGGGTTGTCCCCGTCCAACAGCATGCCGGCGGCCTTGTCGGACACGGACAGCTGCAGTGCCCCTTTCAAAAAAGAGACAAGCGCCGCAGGAGCCGGGCAGCGCTCGCACAGCGCAAGCGCCAGGGCCTTGGCGATATGCCGCTCGGTGACGGACCCGCCCCCTTCCTGCTGCGAGAGGGGAACCACGTCCGTCTCGTACTGCAGCACGATGCCGTGCGGGCCCATCAGGCGGTTGATCGCCTCCACCATGCGGGCGTTGCGGCGGCCGCGCGCCTGCCGGAAAGGAGCCCAGCGCGCCTGCAGCTGCTCGACCATGGCGTGCGGCACGGCGTGATAGGCCATGTACACGCACCCTGCCTGATCGGGGTTGTTCACCTTGCGCTCAGCGAAGGGCGTTCCGGCAAAGCTGACGCGAAACTCCATACCGATGGTGCTCGCAATCCCGCACATGTCGGCGGCGGCCAAAAACTCGCGGCTGCCGGCCATCGTGTCGTGATCCATCAACCCCGCTGTGCACAGCCCGGCCATCCGCGCCATAAACGCCGCGGCGGCGGGGCTGTACGGCGAAAAGGAGTAGGTGGTGTGGATGTGGTTGTTCGTGTCGGCCGTCATGGCCGGAAAGGAGACCTCGCGCAGCAGGGCCGACAAAAGGGCCAGGCGCTCCTGCGGCGTGGTCGCCTCAAGCTTTGGCAGATGCTCGTATCCGGACTGCATGGCGCGCCTCCTTCTGCTTGCTCAGCCAAGCTCCGCTATCCGCGCGGACATGTACTTGCGGGCCAGGGCGCATGCCGCCACCGGCTCCTCCATGCCTTCAAACTCCACGGTGACGAAGCCGTCGTACCCGGCCGCGCGCATAAGCCGCAGGCACTGGCCGACGGGCACGGCGCCGTGGCCGGTGATGGCCCCGCGCAGGCGGTGCCCGGCGCGGGTGGTAAACCATCCCTCGCCCGGATTTTCGCTCTGGCCGTCCTTCCAAAAAAAGTCCTTGGCGTGCACATGCACCGCATAAGGCGCAACGCGGGCGACCGCCAGCTCGCTCTTCTCGTCGGCGCACATGAAGTTCCCCATGTCCACCAGCAGGCCAAAGTTTTTGTGGTCGACTGCGCAGCACAGCGCTTCCACGCGGGCGGAATCCTGACAGAAGTAGCCGTGGTTCTCCACGCACGTGGTGATGCCCAGGCCCGCGGCGAACTCGGCTACCTGGCGGCAGGCGTCGGCCAGACGGGGAAGGGCGGCCTCAAAGGAGCGCGGACCGGACGCGCCGGCCGGAAAGCCGGACGAAGCGTCGTGGCGCATCACCCTGGCGCCCAGCTCGGCCGCCACCTGCAGCTCGCCCTTCAGGCGCTGCACTTCGGCGGCCGGGTCGCTGCGCAAAAAGTCCGCGCCCACGCAGTAGGCGGGCACGGCAAGGCCGGCGTCCCTTGCGCGCGCGGCCGCTTCCTTGGCAAAGCCCAGGGGCGTTTGTCCCGCCTCCAGGGCCAGCACGGCAAACTCGACGCCCTGATACCCCTGCGCCGCGGCCGTGTCGATCACGTCGATCTGCCGCATCCGCCCGGCGCGCACAGCGCCCAAATAGCTGTAAGAGCTTACGCTCAGCCGCATGAAAATCGCCTCCAGAATCGACTCATTCTACCATATCCGCGTTCTATTTGCAAAGCGATGCCGCCCCCCCTTCCCGCCCGGCGCGCCGGCCGCCTATGGGCGCCGCTGCAGCTTCCGGCGGTTCCTGCTCCGCGCCGGGTGTGAAGCGCGTGCCGCAAAACGGCCGGCGCGCGCACGAAACGGTGATCACAACCCTTCATCGCGCATAGCATAATGTGCAGGACAACTCCCCTGCCAAACGTTTCGGCGATAAGAAGAGGGATGCCGCATGTTTTTACAAGCTGTAATGGGCTTTTCCTTCGCGCTCGTCGGCATATGCCTGTTGTTTGTTTCGATAAACAAATACCATAGGCTTATCAGCTCGTTGCAAAAGAGCAGCTACCGCATGACGAAGCGCGACCTCCGGCGCAGAATGCTGCAGGTGTTTTTGTATTTCCTGTTTTTGGGCAGCTATTTGGTGGATCTGATACAGGAAGTGACTGCGGCGCGCAAGTTTATTTTTTCGTTTGAGGCCTGCCTCTTTTTTGCATGTTCCGTGTTCTTTTATCTGATGATCAACGAGCAAATCGATACGGAAAATGCGCTGCAGCAAAGAAAGCGCGAAATCCTCTCTACGTTTGGAAACGCCATTGACAGAAAGGATGTGTACACGGGCGGGCATTCGCAGCACGTATACCGGCTGGTCGAGCTCCTGTACCGGCAGCTTCCCGAAGCCATGCACGCGGTTATAAGCCTGCCCAAGCTGTTGGACGCCGCTATCTTGCACGACATCGGCAAAATCGCCATGAGCGACGAGATATTAAAAAAGGACTGCGCGCTGACCGATGCGGAATGGCAGCTCATGCGCGGCCATGCCCGGGAAGGCAAACGGCTGCTGGACGACACCTGTTTTTCGCAAATCGCGGACTGGGTGCTCTACCATCACGAACGAATGGACGGCGCGGGTTATGAAGGCCTTCCGGGCGCAGCAATCCCGCTTGAATCCCGCATGATTGCGATAGCCGACACCTTCTCCGCGCTCACCACCGACCGCGGCTACCGAAAGGCCAAAAGCCATGATCAGGCGATCCTGATCATGAAGGAGGTTGCCGGCACGCAGCTTGACGGCGAACTGCTGGGCTGCTTCCTTCAAATCCCCAGGGGACAGCTTGAGCAGCTCAACCGGCAGATCGTCGGCGCGCCCAAAGGCACTGCGGACCTGCATGCGAAGCGCATGAGCACGAACCCATTCTAGGGCGCGCGCCGTCAGCGTGCGGGCAGACAGGCGAGCAAGCGCAGGGCGGCGGCGGCAAGGCGGCGGCGCACGGGGTCGGCCGGGGTGAGCGCACGCCGCGCAAGGTCCGCCGCGCGGTGGGCGCGCAGGGCGTCGGCCACG
>JAVBLU010000023.1:0-16256 GCA_031553225.1 Eubacteriales bacterium | reverse complement strand
CCGCCAACGCAACCATATTGGGTTGCTTTATTCCTGGCCATCATTGCATGTATAATGCGATTCACACATATGGGGTGCATGTTAAGCCCTAAACCCTATATAAACACGGACTGGCCTAATCTTTTCACGGACTACCTTAATCATTTCACGGGCTAGCCCGCCCAGCATGCCCCGGTTTCATCGTGACACGGACTAGCCCAAAATGCCCGGAAAACCAGCTTGTACTCTTATAAAAACAATTTGTCCCCATTTCTAGAGGACAAGCAAAAAAGCCCGCAACTGCGAGCTTTTCTGCCTACTGTTCTGAGCTAGCCATACCTAGCCCTGATTTGGTCGGAGTGGTAGTAACACCACTTCCGATAAAAGTCAGTAATATCAATGGGTTACAGGCGATTAACAAGCTGTATTTAGTACAAAAATTACTTTATCGACTTTTATAACATTGATTTTTAAGGTAAAGTATGACATCATGAGAATGTAAAAAAATTAATTAATGGGGGTTGAAAGATGTCAGACTATAAAAATAGTAAATGGGCGAATAAGATTATAGAATTACAGAATGACGATGGTAGTTGGGGATACTTTCACAGTTTGGCTGACCCGACAACAACCAAATACCCGTTTACTACCGAACAGGCATTGCGGCGACTAAGAATATTGGGCTTCACAAATGATGATACGGTTATAAAAAAAGCTATTTCTTATATGAACGACTGTCTTGCAGGAAAAAAGGTAACACCTGACCGCAGAGAAAAGGGGCTTGATTGGGATATTTTTATGGAACTTATGCTTGCAACGTGGATTAGGAGATTTACTCGTGACAATGCTCTTGCAAACAATATTGCAAAAAAATGGGTTGATGCCGCTGTTGCCGCATTCTGCTCCGGCAAATATAATACGGAGGCATTTCATAATGTTTTTGATAAAAAGCCAAATCAAAAGTATGGTCGTCTGGCAGGATTAGACACTTATTATCCTATATCTTTAGTGTCAAAGGAAATAGATGAGAGTATTGAGAAAGCGTATTATGACTATATCATAAATTCCGACACAGGTTATTATTACGGATTTGAAGGAGCAATTACACGACTGCCAAATGAGTTTTGCTCTAAAGAAGCAAGTAGATATCTGGCGGCGATTGAGGTGTATTGTGAACATACGAATAAGTATTGCAAAGATAAATTGAGGTTTATCGTTGAGTGGCTAAACGATAACAAAAATGCAAACGGCAAGTGGGATATGGGGGCAACTGTTAAAGACGGCGTGTATTTTCCTCTTTGTGATTCGTGGAGAACCTCTGAATTAAGAGAAAATGATTGTACTTACAGAATAGATAGAATTATTTCAGCATTAAAATAAGCAACCCATATTAGTGAGCATGTAGCATAAGGGGTAGGAGTGGTAGTAACACCACCTGCTGTCTGAAAACGCAGTAATATCAAAGAAAAAGCTGTCTAACCTACAAAGTTAGACAGCTTTTTACATGGTCTGGGTGAGAGGATTTGAACCTCCGGCCTCTTGAACCCCATTCAAGCACGCTACCAAGCTGCGCTACACCCAGATATGAGGCCGTTTTACGAACGGCGCTTGAAGACGCTTGATGAGTATAACGCGTGTGCATGCGTCTGTCAAGAGGAGAAGCGGCGTCCGCCGCAAAAAAGGACGGACGGATGCGGACAGAGTTCATCGTTTCCTCACACGACGTTCATACAATGGTAAGAATAGGGCGCTATACTGACCTCACATGGAAGAGGCAGCAGCGTGCGAGGGGGGATGTGGCCATGCAAGTGCCCGTGCGGGCGAAGCCCGGTGAGGCGGCCACCTGTCCGCCCGGCGCTTACCGATAGAAGGCCGCGCGGGATTGCGCGGCCTTCCTTGTGCTGCTGCCAACCGCGCCCCGTCCAAGCCTCCGGCCGCTACTTGCGATATGCACGAAGAAGGCCGCGTTGTTCACGCGGCCTTTCGGGCGAAAGCGCACTGTGCGGGCGACTTAGGTTTCCGGTTCCAGGTTGCAGCGGATGATCAGGCGCTTGTCGGCCACGCGCACCGGGTCGCAGGTGATGAGCGTGAGCTGCTTGGTGTCCTGATACCACGAGAGAATCTCTGCGTCGCCCGGCTCGTAAATCTTGATCTCGAAGACGCGGTACGTGAACACCTTGCCGTCCGTGCGGGTGATGATCACCTCGTCGCCTTCGGCCACCTCGTTTAGGCGGTTCCACACCTGGCCGTAGGTATAGTTGCGGTGTCCGGCCACGACACAGTTGCCCACCGTGCCCACGGCGGCCGTGCCTTTCAGGTGCCCCACGCCGTAATGCAGCTCGGTTTTGCCCGCGCCCTCGATGAGGGGCTGCTTGGAATCAATCTTGGGAATGTTCACAACGCCCAGCGGCGTGAGCTTGATCTGCGTGGGCATGGCCGTGGGTACGGGGGTTGGTCCAGTGTGGCGGGCGGCCAGCTCGGTCTGGAAATCCCAGGCGTCCACCTCGCTGGCCGCGGTGACCTGCATGGGCACAACCAGATCCTGCACGTCGCCGGCCAGGATCTGATCGGCAAGATCCGCCACCATGCGTGCATCGCTTGCGTTGCGCAACATGGGAACGCACATGACCACAACGCCCACAAGTACAATTCCCAGGCCGATCCACATAGACCGCGTCATGCGGAACGCGGGCTTCTTTGCTCCGGAATCGGGGGCCGCGTTTCTTATCTTCTTCAACTGTACCACCATCGTCCTTTGCCGTCGAGTTGGTCGCCCCTGCCATTTTACCATAAGTGCCGCCTCCGCGCCAGTGCGGCGGGGCCTACAGTCACCCATTATATATCGTACGCGGGCGGCGTTTGTGTTAGCCCGCCGCACGTATATACAGTGATCGTATGATAAAAAACGCCCTGTACAGCGGTATCTATCGCAGATGTGACAAAGGCGCGTGTCGATCCATCGCTTTTTTCACAAGGGGAGTAAGAATTTCGCCATTCTGTGCTGCTTATAGTCAATGACAAATGATGGAATGTGTGTTATAATCACCACGTAAATGGCGGGGATGGTCGGGCTTTATCGCGAATGAGGCGTGAACCGGCGTGCGCGCTGCGGCGTGGGCGTACTTCTCCCAGATTTGAGAAGGGGCGGTTTTTCATGCAGCACATTGACAGGATATATCCGCGCCCCGTCGACGCTGTGTACCTAAGAGGATGGCTGGAGGGCCTGCGCATCGCTGCGTTCGTTGTGCGCGGTGAGGCGATGGTGGTCGTCAATTCGCTTGCGGCGCAGGCGCTGGGCGAACAGCCTGCCAAGCTGATGGACGGGGGCTGGCTTTCCGTGATGGAGGAAAGCGAGCGCGAACGCGTGCGAGGCGCCCTGGGCGCGGTGTGTGCCGGCAAAAAGCACATCGACATAGACGTGCGTGCGCTGCGCGGACGATGGCTGCACCTGGTGATTACCCCGGCGTTCGCCTACAAGGGCTTTTGCCTCGTACTTGTCAAGGACGTGACGAAGGCCCAGCGCCTGCAAGAAGCGGGCCTGAATACCGCCGGTGCGCTGCGATATCTGATGGAGGCGCAAGGCGGCCCTGCCGTGGTTTTTAGCGGCAAGGCGGTTTTGTATGCCAACCCGATGGCCGCCCAGCTGTTTGGGATGGCGGCGGGCGCCCTCGCCGCCGTTCCGCCCGAGCGCATCGACCGCGTGCCGGGCGTTGCGCATTTGGGCCAGATGTGGAAGCTGATGCATGAGCGCTCGGAGCAAACCTACCGTACACGCGGCCCGGTGCGCCTGGCGGACGGCCAAACGGTGGTGATGGAAGCGCGCGCATACACCTGCCTTTGGCAGGGGGAAGAGGCCGTCATGCTGACGATGTCCGGCGCGGGGGAACGCGCGCCCTTCGCCGCCCCGCCCGTGCAGACGGAGGCGTACGCCGATTTGGCGCATGAGATACGCTCGCCCTTAAGCGTGATCCTAAGCATCGTGCAGGGGCTGCGCGCGCGCTTTCCGGTCATGTCGGCGGATTCGAGCCTCGCCGGTAACATCAACCTGCTGCAAACCAATGTGCTGCGCATGCTGCGCATGGCCAACAACATACTGGACGCTACGCGCCTGCAGTCCTGCACGTACCGCGCGGAGATGCGCAACGTGGAC
The DNA here is from genome assembly GCA_031553225.1 of Eubacteriales bacterium. Classification (GTDB taxonomy): domain Bacteria; phylum Bacillota; class Clostridia; order Christensenellales; family UBA1750; genus JAVBLU01. The sequence goes on along the minus strand of JAVBLU010000023.1, from coordinate 12,127 downwards.
CTGCGCGCGCTGGTGCACGACGTGGCCCGCTCCGTCGACCCTCTGCTGTGTGAGCGGGACATCGCCCTCACCCTGCCAACGCGGCGCGGGCGCACGCTTGTGGCGTGCGACGCGGTGATGATGGAGCGGGCGTTCCTCAACCTCATGTCCAACGCCGTCAAGTACACCCCGCCGGGCGGTCGCATCACCGTCTCGCTCGCCACCCGTGGGCAGAGGGTGTGCCTGTCGGTGGCGGATACGGGCTGCGGCATCCCCCCGGAAAAGCTGGACGCCATTTTTCGCAAATACAGCCAGCCGGACGCGCAGGGCGCGCTTCGTACCGGCACGAGCGGGCTTGGCCTGTCCATCGTTCAGGCGTTGATGCGTCTGCAGGGCGGATGCGTTACCGTGCGCAGCAGCGTGGGGCAGGGCTCGGTGTTCACCCTGCAGCTTCCGCGCATTCTGTGCGCCGAGGGAAGAGAGCCGCAGCGCGCCGCAGTGCTCACCGCCATCGACGCCGTGCGCCTGGAAATGTCCGCCGTGGCGGATATGCCCGTGGCAGCGAAGGTGCGAAGGGGCGAAACCGGATGATCTTTCTGCGCGAGATGGAGCTCTCCGGCCCGTCCGGCCCATTCCCCTTCAACAGCCCTCAGGTGTGTACGCTGGGCAAGCGCCGCTTCACCGCGCCCGTTACGCTGCTGGTGGGCGAAAACGGCACGGGCAAATCCACCTTGCTGGAGGCCATAGCCCGCAAGCTGGCCTTAAGCGCGCTCGGGCGGGAGGATGCCGGCGCGGACCCCTCCCTGGCCGCCCTTGCCCCGCTGTGCAAACAGCTGAAACTCGTATGGGCTGCGCGGCCATCGCGCAGCTTCTTTCTGCGCGCGGAGGATTTCTTTGGCTTCACGCAGCGCGTGGAAGGGATGCAGGCTTACATGCGCGAGGAACTCGCGCGCGTGCGGGAGGAGTACAAGGACCGCTCGCCCACGGCGCGGGGCTACGCCGCCATGCCCTTCGCCGGGTCGCTTCACGAGCTGAACGCGCGCTACGGCGAGCAGCCCGACGCCCGCTCGCACGGCGAGGCGTTCCTGCAGGTGTTCAAAACGCGCATTCTGCCCGGCGGGCTGTACCTGCTGGACGAGCCGGAAGCGGCGCTCTCGCCCATGCGGCAGATGGCGCTGCTCAGCCTGCTGATGGATATGGCGGGAACCTCGCAGTTCCTCATCGCCACGCACTCGCCCCTGCTGATGGCCTGCCCGGGCGCGGCGGTTTGGAGCTTTGACGAATCGCCCGTGCGGGAAGTGGCCTGGCAGGACACGGAGCACGTGCGCGTGACGCGCGACTTTCTCGCCTCGCCGCAGCGTTACCTGCGCCATCTGCACAGTGCCGCGGACGAGGGCGACGCATCCCGATAGCCGCAGATCCGCGGCGAGAGGAGGCTTGTGATGCCGATCAAGCGCATTGACATCGTACACCACACGCACACGGACCTTGGGTATACCGACGCGCCCCGCACGGCGCACGCGCTGCTTGCCGGGTACATCGGCCAGGCGATACGCCTTGCGCGCGCGGACCCGGGCTTTGCGTACACGTGCGAAACGCTGCTGCCCGTGTGGGAGTGGTGGAAGGGCGCGTCGGACGGCCAGCGCGCGGACCTGCTGCAGGCCATCCACGAGGGCCGCATAGACGTGATGGGCCTGCCCTTCAACATCACCTCGCACTTGGCGGCGGAGAGCTGGGACAGGCTGTTTGGCTGGGTCCCGCAGGACGTGCTGGAGAGGCTGCGTATCACCGCCATCATGCAGAACGACGTGAACGGCATGCCCACGGGCGGCATGCTGCGCGCGCTTGCCCATGGCATACGCTATCTTTGGATCGGGCCGAACACGTACTTTGCCGAGCCGCCCATGAAGACCCCCACCGCCTTCCGGTGGCGGCTCGCGCCCGGTAAGGAGGCGATCGTGTGGCTGAACCGCGGGTACGACGACGCGTACGGCTTCCTTTGCCCGGACTGGCGGCGCGGTCCGGTTCCCTCCGCGGACGATCCTTGCTTCCGGCCGCCCGATGAGCGCGATCTGCTGCGCACGGACGAGGCCGCCATGCGCCGCGCGCATGAGCAGTGCGCGGCCAGGCTGCAAACGCTGGCGGACTACCCCTACGACACGATCCGCATGTCCATGACCTCGCACTACCGCATGGACAACGACCCGCCGCTGTCCGCGCTGCCGGCCTTTGTGGCCCGCTGGAACGAGCTTGCCCTTCAGCCCGCCCTGCGCCTGACCACCGTGAGCCGCGCCATGGCGGACATGGAGCGGGAGATCGGCGATGGGCTGCCCGTTTTGGAGGGCGAATGGACGGACTGGTGGGCGAACGGCGCGGCCGCCGCGCCTGTGGAACAGGCGGCCGCGCGCAGGTCCGTGTCGCTCCTGCGCCAGGCGGCGTCCTGCGCCCTGGGGCCGCCCACGCCCGCCGAACGCGCCGCGCGCCAGGACGTGCTGCAGAACGCCTGCATGTACGGCGAGCACACCTTTGGCTCGTGGAACAGCGTGAGCGAGCCGTACGCGTCGCTTACGCTGGCCACCGAGGCGGAAAAAAGGGTGTACGCTTACCGTGCGCTGCATGGCGCGGCGTCGCTGCTGACCGCCCGGCTGCGGGCCGATCCCTCCGCCCGCGAGGACGGTGTGTACGTGTACAACCTGTCGGGCGAAGACGGCCAGGGCTACGTCGTGCTGCCCGCCAACTGCCTGCGCGGAGGGCCGTACCGCTCCGTCCGGCGGGAGGGGGAGAGGGCCTTTCGGCCGCTTGAGTACCTGCCCGGCCGCCGCAACTTCGTCCCGCCCGAGAACGAGGCGCAGATGACGCCGGAGAACGTCGGCCGTACCTTTGCCGACGCCGTGCCCGGCGCGAACGTGCGCTTCTGGTCCGGGGTGATTGGCGCGCACAGCCGCGCGCGCTACGAGCTGAGCGCGCAGGAAGGCGAGAGCGCCGACGCCGCGCCCGCGCCGCGGGTGCTGCTGGACGAGTGCGGCTGGCCGCGGGATGTGCGCTACGAAGGGTGCGACGAACCGCTCTTTACCGCCGCGGGCGACTTCGCCTGCTGCACGCCGGGCGGGCTGTCGCCGCGCGCCACGGTGCTGCAGGTGTTTAAAGGGCGCGCCGCCCAGGAGCGCGCCGCTCTGGCGGAAAAAACCTTCGCCTGGTCGGCGGCGGCGTACCAGCCCTGCGGTCCCGTGCAGGAGAGCGAGCATACGCTGACCTATGCCCAGCGCTTTGCCCATCCGTCGCTCCTGTCCGGACTGCGCACGCTGGAGATCCACAAGCGGCAGCGGCGCGCGGCGCTCACGCTCACCTTCAACCGCCGCTCCAACTGTCTGCCCGAACTGTTCTATCTTCGCTTCGCCCTGTCGCCCGCGTGCAACAGCCCCCGCGTCAGCAACGCCGGGCACACCTTTTCCCCGGACAGACTGCTGGGCGGAAGCTGCAGAGATTATTTCTGCACGGACGGAACCGTGCGCTACGAGCTCCCCGGCGGGGGCGCGCTGTTTCACAGCCACGACGCGCCGCTGCTTGTGTTTGGGCCGCCCGCGCCCATGTTGCGCCAGGCCGCGCTGCCGGCGGAGCGGCACGTGCTGCACGCCATGGTATTTGACAACACATGGGACACGAACTTTAACGCCGACAGCCACGGCCTGATGAGCTTTCGGTTCGATTTGCGCATGGGCGGAGGCTGCGAGGGCCCCGCGCCCGAGCTGTGGCCGCTTGTGCGCCTTTACGAAAGCGAGGCCTGACGCAGCTTTTCCGCCAGCTCCCGGCCCTCGGCGATGGAGCGCGCGCCCACGTGAACGATGAGGTTTCGCTTGCCCGGCCAGTCGCCCTTTAAAAGACGGGGCAGCTGGTCGGGCTTTCCCAGCGCGACGAGCAGGGGCTTGTCCTTCGGGAAACGCGCGCATGCCTCCCACGGGTCGTGGTGCGCGCCGTCGATGTCCATGCCCGTCACCTCGGGCAGGGCGGCCATCATGTCGATAACGCCGCTCTGTGTGCCGCAGTAGTGCATACGGCCGGTATGAAGGCCCGCGAGCACGCGGCGGTCGCTTTGCATGACGTAGTCGGCGTAGAAGGCCGGGCTGATCATGTGGAGCGAGCAGTTGGACAGGCGCGCGTTTCCCTTCCACAGGCCGCTCCAGTCGTAAAACCAGCCCTCTGTCTCCGGAGGATGCAGCTTCAGCAGCCAGGGCACCAGCTGCAAAAGGAAGTCCGCCACCTTGCCGCACAGCGCCTGCACTGCGGCCGGGTCGTCGTAGAAGTCCGTCAGAATGTCGTTGCCGCGGATCAAATGCGCCGAATTGAACGGGCTTTGGATGTCGGGCAGCTGCAGAAGGTAGCCCTTGGGCTGGTGCTCGTGGTAGTAGCGCGTGAAGGCCTCAAGCTTTGGATACCAGCCGGCCGTAAGCGGCGGCACGGGCGCGGTGAAGCACTCCTGAAGGCTGTGCAGCGCGTGCGCCCCGCAGGCCACGGGCGAATCGGTAAAGACGTGCAGCGGGCAACCGAAAGCCGCCGCGATCTGCGCCGTGCCAAACTCCACGCGCGTGATGGGCAGGGCGTCATCCTCCATGGCCAGGTGTGCGGCAGCGCGCGCCGTGGACGCCTCCAGCATCAGGGCCGGGTTCTCCACCTGCTCGCACACGGCCGCCAGCTTCTGCGGCACAGGCGCGCCAACGTGAATGAGCGGGCGGCATCCGTCCGGATCCTCCCACAGGGCGCGGTACTCCTCGTGCAGGCGTTTTACGCGCTCCCGGTCGCGCGCGGTCAGTTCGTACATGCGATCCACTCCCTTTGTCGGGTTCATGATAGCACAAATCACAGGTAGTCCTTGGGCATTTTGCCGGTGTAGCGGCGAAACAGGCGGGCAAAGTAGGCCGGGTTGGGCAGGCCCACCTGGGCCGCCACGTCGTAGATGTAGTGCCGCCCCGCGCGGAACAGCTCGATGGCCTGCAGGATGCGGTACTGGTTGACGTACTCTGTAAAGCCGCATCCCACCTCGCGCGTGAACACGCGGCTTAAGTGCTCGCGCGTGATGCCCAGCGCCGCAGCTGCGGCGCTTAGGGTAAAGGGCTGGGCGTAGCGTTCCTGGATGAGCGCGATGGCACGCGAGGTGACGTGGCTGTAGTGCTGGATGGTTTGCGCGATCTCCTGCAGAAGCGAAAGCAGCCAGTGGTTGATGCGCGGCAGATCGCCGTGCCGCCGCAGGTAGCCCGGGTACAGCTGCAGCTGCCGGCGCATGCGGGGCGTGAAGTGCAGCGACGCGACGTACGTGTCCATGGCGTAGTACAGCCGCTCGTACAGGGCCTGCAGCGAGGGCAGCGATGCGGCGTCCAAACAGCCCTGGTCCTCCACCAGATTTCGGTAGAACGCGTCCACGCTCTCGATCTGCGGCCCGGCGGCGAACAGGCGCTGCAGCGCCGCCACGTGCCGGTCGGCGGCCGCCTGGTCGAAGGAGCGCCCGGCGGCGCGCTGAAGCTGAACGTGCATGTGCAGCCGCCCCTGGCCGCCGATGTAGCGGTAGGCGCAGGCAGTCTGCGCCTGAGCCGCCAGCGCGGGCAGGTCGGCGTCCGTAAGGCCGATGTTGCTCGCGCCCAGCGTCACCGTCCAGCCGGGGCACTGTCCGGCCAGCGCCTGCATGTGCCGCAGCAGCGGCCAAAGCTTCCCCGTGGCCTCCGACGCGCTGGAACACTCATGATGCCACAAAAAGAGCACCTGCTCGTCAAGGGGCAGCGCATACAGCACGCCCCACGAACCCCACGCGCGCAGTCCCTGCAGCACTTCCTCGCGCATGCGCTGCAGCGGCGCGGCCGACACGTCCGGGCCGCTCAAATCAAACGCCGCGCACAGCACGATCGGCCGCTGCAGCGGCGTCTTCAGCGAAAGCGCGGCCGTGTCCAGCCGCACATAGCCGGCGTGGGGCAGAAGCGAGGCCGACAGCGCCCGCAGCACCTCTTTGGCACGCCGCTCGTCGATGAAGGCGTCCATGGCCTGCTGCTCGGCCCGCTGCGCCGCCGCATCATCTATGGCGGCCTGCGTGTCCTTCAGCAGCTGCACCACGCTTTGCGGCTGCAGTTCGGCCTTGAGCAGGTAGTGCATCGCACCCAGACGGTAGGCCGCGCGTACGAGATGAAAGTCGTCGTAGCTGGTGAGCATGATGAACCGGGGCGGCGCAGGCAGCTCCATGGCCCTGCGCAGCAGTTCCAGCCCATCCATCACCGGCATGCGCACGTCGGCGATCACCACGTCGTAGGCGTGCGATGACAGCTCCTCCAGGGCGCTTTGGCCGTTTGTGCACTGCGCGCCCACCGTCCAGCCGTACTGCGCCCAGGGCACCAGCGCAAGCAGCGTTTGGCGCACCAGCGGGTCGTCGTCCACGAGCATGATCTGCATGCGCTATGCTCCTTCGGCGGCTTTTTTGGGCAGCAGCGCCGTCACGCGCGTAAAGCGCGCGTTTTGGCTTTCTATGCGCAGGCCGTAAGGCGGGCCAAACTCCCCCACGATGCGCCGGTGGGTCACCAGCAGGCCGATGTGGCTGTCCACGGCATCCGCCGGAGGATCGCCGTCCAAAAGGCCCGCGAGGCGGTCTTCGGGAATGCCGCAGCCGTTGTCCTCCACCACGGCCGCAAGCCCCTCCTCCGAAAGGAACACGCGCACGAAGAGCTGCGGGTCGTCGCGGCCGTTCAGCCGCTCGCATAGCCCATGGTGGATGGCGTTCTCGATGAGGGGCTGCAGGAGCATGTTCGGCATGAGATACCCTTCCGCTTCCTGCGACACGTCCACCTGCGGGACGAGCACGCCCTGATAGCGCTCCACCTGAATGGCCAGGTAGTTGCGCACGTTGCCCATCTCAACGGCCACGCTCACCAGGGCGTCCACGTTCGTAAAGGCCGAGCGCAAAAGCCTGGAGAGCGCCAGCAGCATGTTTGGCACGGCCGTGTCGCCGGCCAGCATGGCCGTCATGCGGATGCTGGCCAGCGTGTTGTACAGCATGTGCGGGTTAATTTGATAGCGCAGGGCGCGCAGCTGCGCCTCCCGCCGGCCCTGTTCCTCGCGGCGGGTGCGCTCAAACATGTCCGACAGGGCGCGCACCATGCGGTTAAAGCCGTTGATGATCGCCCCGATCTCGCCCGCGGCGGCGCGGGCGGGCATCTGCACGGCGAAGTCCTCATGCCCCACGCGCTCCATGGCCTGCGCAAGCTCGGCGATGGGCCGCAAAAACTGCCTGGAATAAAGCCGCAGCGTGAAGAGCAGCAGAAGTCCGCCCACGAGCAGCACGCCCACGATGGCCAAGATGGTCGTCAGGTTCTGCCGCCCCATGCGCAGCGCGGGCCGCAGGTAGAGGAGCGTCCAGGCGCTTGCCGGCACCTTGGCGCAGTACAGGCTGTAGTCGCCAACGGCCAGCTGCGCGCTGTGCCACTGCGCGGGGTTTTTCTGCGCGAGCTGCATCCACCGCGGGCTGTGCAGCAGCTCGGCCATGGGCTCGCTTTGCGGCGAGGGCAGCGCGCGCCCCGCCTCGTCCAGCGCGCTCACCCAGCCCCGTCCGTCCGGGTCGTAGATGGAGCTGAAGGTCGTATCGGACAGGAACAGGTACAGCGTGCCCAGCGAGGTGAGGTCGGAGCGGTAGATGGTATCGGTGATGGACAGCGAATACAAAAAGAAGGCGTGCTCCTGCCCGCGCCGGTCCGTAAGGGCCACGTGCGTGAATACCCTTTCAGGGCAGGACAGCATGGCCTCCTGCAGCAGCTGCGGGTCGATCCAGGCCACCAGCTCGGCGTTGTACGCATTGGGCGTGTACATGTACCGGCCCCCGCCGGGCGTTACAATGGCGATGGCCTCGATGTAGGGGTTGTCCATGGTGACGGACATGACCGCGCCAAGGTCCCTTGTGGCGATCCAGAGCTGGCCGGAAGCGCGCTGAAAGTCCGTGTCGCGCAGCCCGGACTGTACGACCAGGTTCTGCCGCAGGAACCCCGCCGTCTGGCGGAGCGAGGCGGTGCGCTCGTCGATCTGCGCGGCTATCTTGTTCACTAGATCGGCCTCGCGGTCCAGCTGCGTCCTCCAGGATGCGTCGGTGTAGGCGAAAATGGCCATGCCCAGCGATACGAGCATCACAACCAGGGCGACCGCAAGCAACAAAAGCAGGGTCGTCTGGCGCATGGCGCGCATCGCTGGGCGAGGCATGGCTAACGAAGGGTGAAGGTGGTGCGCAGCGTGCCGGCGAGGCCCTCCGCCACAAAACTGACGCGGCGCTGCACGCCCTCCAGCAGCGGCAGTTCCTCCACGACGATGCGGCTGCCCTGCGGCGCGGTGACGATCACCTGGCTACCCTTTCGGCCGGTGATGACAACGCCCGTGTCCGTCGCCTGCACGCTCTGGCGCGTGCTCAGGCAGAAACGAACGCCAGTGCCTTTCAGGGCGCGGTACTCGTCCGTTATGGTCATGGCGTCCGGCGCCGGGGAGGTGAAGACGCGCTTCCACAGCGCGTAAAACCCATCCCAGCCGGGCGTAAGATCGGCCGCGGCCGTAAAAGACGTTTCGTCGCCCGCGGCGGCGTAGTGGATGTCGTACGGCAGGGGCGAGCGCGGGTGCGGCCGCTCCACCAGGCCGTCGGGCAGCAGCATGTTGTGGCGCTCGCACTTTTGCACGTCGGCGGAGATGGGCGAGGCGTAGGAGCAGGTGCCGGGGTCCATGCAGAAGGTCTCCCCGTCGTATTCCAGAACGAAGGACCCCTTATCCTCGTGCGTGTGGCCAGCGCCCGCCACGTTCCCCGGCAGAAACCACTTAACCTTTTTGCCGTTGCATAAGCGCAGGGAGCTGACGTGCCCGGTGATGGGCAGCTGCACGAACGGCCGAAGCGCGGGGGCCTTTTGCGGAATCTGCGGCGCGACCAGCCAGGCGATAGGCGATGCGGGCAGCCCCGCGCGCGCCATGGCCTTGTGGTGCATGGCCGTCCACTGGCTTTGCGGCAGCAAGTACGCCATGATGGCCAGGGCCGGGGCGTTGGTGATGGCGGAGGCGTCGCAGATGGGCACCACGTCGGTTGTCTCGTCCGTGGACATGAGGGCCTCGGCAAAGTCGGCCGTCTTGTACACGCGCTCGGGCATGGCCGTGCGCACCTTCTCCAGCCCGCCGCCCGTGGCGCGCGCATAGAACAGCAGCGCCCGGCCGCCGTCGTTGCCCACGCACTGAAAATACGTGGGGCCTTCGGGGTACCCGCCGTCCGGCTGCAGCGATTTTTCCAGCGTTTCGGTCAGTTCGTCAAAGGCGATGTCCATGTAGCGGCGCACGCGCGGGTAGTGGGGCAGCAGCACGCCGTAGCCGTACATGCGGCCGGGCGAGAACCAGGCCATCTGGTTGCAGTTGAAGATGTATTCATGCTTCCAGGTGGAGAAGTTGATGTGCGCCATGGCCGATTCGCTGATGCGGCGCAGGATGATATCCCGGCCAAGATCGGTGAAGTATTCGCCCGCCAGGTCCAGAATCATGGCCGTCTCCAGCGCGCACAGGTTCTGCACAAAGCAGCGGTGCTCGAAGGGGCCGCCCGGGAAGGAGCAGATCATGCCGTCATCCCAGGTGCGGCACATGGCGATGGACATGGCATAGCGCGCCGCCAGGCGCAAAAGGTCCTTGTCCTTCAGCAAATAGGCGGCGATGAGGGCGTCCATGCCCTTGGTGAGGATGATGTTGTTGTGCGCGTCCGCGCGGCAGTAGCGCGTGTCGCCCCAGAAATTGACGAAGTCGCTGATCAGGTCCTCCGGCACGCTGGCCTGCGCCGCGCGCGCGTTTTGCACGTAGGGCGAGGCGTCCAGGCCCTTTTCCTTCACGAAAGCTTCGTGTTGGGCGCGCATGGCGGCAAGCTCGTTCTTGCCGGCTAAAATGGCGTAGGTCGGGGTGAAGGTAGGCTCGAAGTCCTCGCCTTGAAGGTAGCCTTCCCATGTCCTGTCAAAGCAGCGGAACTGCGCGCGGTGCGCCGCGTACATCGCGTCGTTGCGCAGCCCGATCCAGTTGATCCAGCCGCTGCCCTTGCCGCCCTGCGGCAGGGTGAGCGAAAGCGTCAGCTCGTCGATGCGGCTGGCGCCCTGAAGGGGCAGTTCGTACTCCTCCTTCAGCACGCCGCCCGGCGGGGTTTCCAGGCGGATGTTGCCGGCGTCCGTCACCGCCTGCAGGGTGAGTACGCCGCCCGCCACGTTCATGGCCGACAGGAGCATCCTGTCAAACCCGGAGCAGGACAGCCCGCCCTCGTACACGCGGCGCATGGTAAACACGGGCGCATCCTTTGGGGCGCGCTCGAAGCGGAAAGCAATGAAGCACCAGTTCTGATACACGTCCGCGCCGCTCTGCTCGTCCGCGGTGATGGTGAAACGGTCGAGATGGGAGATTTGCGGATCCCAGAACGGCTCAAAGATGGCCTCGCCTGCGTTGAAGGAGATGGGCTTGATCACCAGCTGCGCCTCCCTTGCAAAGGGCGGCCGTCAACGCGTGCTGACGGCCGCCCATTATAATTCTGCGAACTATTTGATGAATCCTTTGATGGCGTCGATCTGGCCCGCGCCGGCGTTGTACGCGCGGGTGTTGTCGTCGATGATCGCCTTACCGCCGGCCGCTTTGTACTCCTCAACGAACTTGTCGAACTGGTCGAGCGGGCGGGCGCCGGTGATGAAATCGATCGTGTTCTTGGTGAGCATGTCCGTGGCCGCCACGTTCGCCTTGCCCACCTCGGGATCGGTGAAGTAGCCAAGCCAGGTGAAGTACTGCGTGCCGTTCTTCACCGTGCCCTCGATGGCGTACTTGAACAGCTCGGGGCGGTCCTTGCGGGCGATCTTATCCTGAATGACGGGAATGGCGGGCACAGACTGGAAGAAGTTGACGCCCAAAGGCCCGTACGTGGCGGAATCCTTCCACGAGTCCGTGCGCACGACGCCGTTGTGCGCCGGGTCGCGCGTCCAGGTTTCGGCCGGGCCGTAGTGGGTTATCATGTACAGGTCCTCGTCCGTGGACATCTTGTCGATCACCTGCATGGCCAGCTTCAGCTTGTCCGTGCCGGCCAGCTGCTTGCCAAAGCAGATGGAGGAGGTGATGGAGCCCCAGTTCATGTAGCCGTAATCGCCGCTGGGGCCCTTGGGCGCGGGGCCAATGGCGACCTGAGCGTCGGGCTTCACGGCGATGAGCGCATCGTAGAACTCGCCGGTGGGGTAGAAGCGGTAGTAGGTGCCAAAGGTCATCAGGCCGATCTGGCTGTTCGCCCATTTCTGCTTCACGATGGCGTTGTCGGAGGTGACGAATTCCGGATCGACGATGCCGGCCTTATACCAGCGGTTCAGCACGGTGAGGGCGTCCTTGGCCTGCGGGGAAACGCGGCCGTCCATCACTTCGCCGTTCACCAGGCAGGGCTGCCCGGGGATTACGCCGAAGGCGGCGTACACCGTGTTAAACAGGTACTGCCCAAGGTCCTTGCCGCGGAAGGACGTGCCGTAGGTGTCCTTTTTGCCGTTCTTGTCCGGGTCGTCGTTCGTCATCTTGGTCAGGGCGGTTTCGTACTCTTCAAGGGTGGTGGGAACGCTGGTGATGCCCACGTTCTGCAGCCAGTCCATGCGCCAGGCGTCGGTAAAGGGACGGGTCTGCTCGGGCTGCATGATGGGCAGGCCGTAGTTTTTGCCGTTTACGTACGCGGCCAGCCATACTTCCTTGCCGTATTCCTTGGTGGCGTTGTAGATGCCCGGGGCGGCCTCGGCGGCCAGTTCAAAGGGCACCTCGGCCAGAATCTTCTGCTCCACGAACGTGCGCACCACGCCGTAGCTGTCGCGGTAGATGATGTCGGGGATGTCGCCGCCGGCGACGCGCGTGTTGATCTGCTCCACCCACGTGGCGCGCTCAAAGGGCAGCAGGGTGAACTCGATGTTCGGGAAGGCGGCGCTCAGGGCGTCCAGCGCCTTGTTCTTCTCGTCCACCGGTCCAACCGACCAGGACGCCCAGGAAAGCTTTACCTTTTCCACGGGCTTGGGCGGTGCCGCCGGCGCCGGGGCGGCCGTAGCCGGGGCCGGCGTTGCGGCCGTTGCGGCCGTTGCGGCGGCGGCCGGGGCGGCCGTTGCCGCCGGGGCCGGCGTGGGCG
>JAVBLU010000025.1:0-52581 GCA_031553225.1 Eubacteriales bacterium | reverse complement strand
ACTCGCGCATCCAGAAGCATTCGTAGTGGAACCCGTGCAGGGGGATGCCTCTCTTCGCCACACCGTCCATAAACGAATCGGTGGTCGCCTCGTCGTAGCTGGTGACAAAGGACGTGGTGAGCCACAGTCCAAACGACCATGCGGGCGGCAGCGCCGGTCTGCCCAGGTACGCCGTGTAGCGCTGCATCACCGTGAGCGGCGCACCCGCAATGACGGCATAGCGCAGCTCTTCTCCAGGCACGCCGAAGGACACGCGGGACACCTTTTCCGTACCCGCCTCAAAAAAAACGCGCTCCGGATGGTCCACGAAGACCCCGTAACCGCGGTTCGTCAGGTAAAATGGTACGTTTTTGTAAGCGATCTCCGAGGACGTTCCGCCGTCCTCATTCCACATATCCACGCTCTGGCCGTTTTTTATAAAGGGCGTGAAGCGCTCGCCCAGGCCGTACACCTTCTCGCCTACGCTGATGCGCAGCTGCTCGACCATGTAGGGCGCGCCCGCGTCGCGGTTGGAAGCGGGCGCCTCCCTGCGCAGATAGGCAAGGTTGCGCCAGTCGGAATCGGTGAGGAAACGCTCGCCGTCGTAGAAAGAGAGCTTGTAGGGCTTGCGCTGCACCACGGCGCGCAGGGTGCCGCTTTGCAGCACCGCCTGCTCGTGCGTAACCGTGCACACCGGGGTGAGGTCATCGGTAAATTTTTCAAAACAGGGTGCGCAACGCTGAACGCCTGCAAAGTGAAAGGCGCGCACGGCGATGATCCCCTCGCGCGGAGCCGTCAGCTCCAGAGTGATCATCGCCTGGTTCAGCGTCGTGCCGCGGCTCTCCACGGCCTGCGTGGGCAGGTATATCCGCAGCCCGCCCGGTATGGTCTCCACGTCGTAGGCCTCCGCGGGATAGTGCGGCTCCACACCCTCCTGCATCACCCAGTACCCGTAGCTGAAACGCATAGCCTTCACGCCTCCCCATCACTGTTATACAAAAAAACCGCGCCATTCGCCTGGAAAGCAAATGGCGCATGCGCGCGTTATACGTTCAGTTTCATGTCGCCCTTTTTCACCCAGCCGAGCTTACGGAAGAAGGCGTCGAACAGAAAGCCGAGAATGGCCGGGGCGACGAAACAGATGAGAAAGACGATGAGGATGTTGCGCGCGCTGTAGCCCATCTTATCGAGCACAGAAATGGGACCGACCAGTCCGCAGGTGCCCATACCCGCCGCGGCGGAGGCGCTCACCTCAAGCTTCAGCAAGCAGGTGGACACCGGCCCGAGCACTGCGCCGGCTAAGGACGGGGCGATCCATATGAGCGGATGGCGCAGCACGTTGGGCAGCTGAAGCTTGGACGTGCCCAAACCCTGCGAAAGCAGCCCGCCGATGCCGTTGTCGCGGTAGCTGGCCACCGCGAAGGCCACCATTTGGGCGGCGCATCCTACGAGCGCCGCGCCGGAGGCGATGCCCGTGATGCCAATGGAAGCGCACAGCCCAGCAGAGCTGATGGGCGAGGTAAGCGTCATGCCCACCACCATGGCGATGAAGATGCCCGCGAAGAACGGCTGGAGCGTGGCCCAGTTGTTGACCACCTGCCCGAGCCAGACGGTAAAGCGGCCGACGATGGGCGCGAGGTACAGCGCCACGAGCCCGCCCGCGATGATGGTGATGAGGGGGCTGAGGATGATGTCAACGGGCGTTTTGCCTGCGGCGGGCCTGGCGATCTCCGCCCCGGCCAGCACGGCCACGTACGCGCCCAGCGGGCCGCCCAGGTCGTAGCCCAGCGCGCCCACAACGGTGCACGAGAATACCACAAGCGGTTTGGCCTTCAGGCCGGAGGCAATGGCCACGCCGATGGCGGCGCCGATGACCAGCTTGTTTTGCGTCATGTTGGCGATGGGACCGATGAAGGCGAGCTGCGGAACCTTCGCGAACTGCGTGAAGAGCACGCCGATGATGAGCGAGGCGAACAGGCCAAGCGCCATCGAGCTCATCGCGCCCACGAGATAGCGTTCGTAGACGTAGCGCAGAACCGAGCGCGGCCCTTTGCTGGGTGCTGAAGCGTTTTCTGGCAAAGCGTTTCCCCCCTGACGAAAGATCGTCCGACGCATCCGCCCGCGGAGGCTGCGCCCGCGCCCGTTCATTTGGCGCCAGGCCGGATGCGCGAAGGACGCGAAGGGCACGGCCGCGCGGATTTGCGCGGCTCGTCCATCGGCGTTCAGAATAGCATCGCGTCCAGCGGCTGTCAAGATTATCACGAAATGTCTGTCATTGCCTGCAGATTGAGGCGGGGCCGGGCGGAAGCCACGCTTTTTTTCCAATCGTTCGGCGGTTGTGGTATACTGTGCAAAAGAGCTTGGGAGGCGCTGCCATGGCCGTTTCGCCCGCAGATCTCGTCAACCCGTATATCGGCACCCTCGCGCATCTGCTCCAGTCCACCCGTCCTGTGGTGATGCTGCCCCACTCGTATGCGCAATCGTACCCCATCGCCGAAGGGAACAACGACTGCTACTGCAACGAGAGCGTGAGCGGCTTTCCAATCGGGCAGATTTCCTTCATGCCCTCGCACCGGGCGGATACATCCTCTCCCGAGGCCTTTGCCAACACGCTGGATCACGCGCGGGAGACTGCGCGGCCGTACGGCAGCCGCCTGGAGCTGGAGGAGGGCGGCATCGCCGTGGAAGCCACGGTGACCGCTCGAACGTACTGCTACCGCGTGAGCGGCGGTTGTGCCATCCGTCTGTCGCTTACGCAGGTGGACGAGCTGCATGTGGACGATCGATCCATCAGCCTGCGCCGCTGTGGCCCGGACGGACACCGCCTGCCGGGCGTAGAGCATGTATATCTGACGTTCAGCGCGCCGCTGCGCGTTATCTCGCGTACGGCGGAGCAACTCGTGCTTGCCTACGACGCCCCGTCCGTCGAGCTTTTCGGTGCGGTATCCTACGTGTCGCAGGATAACGCCCGCCTGATTTACGACCGGGAAGCGAAGGGCCGCAGCTTTGAGCAGATCTGGGCACAGGCGCGCGCGACGTGGGACCGCCAGCTCTCCCGCGTTCGGGTGCAGGGGAACACGCCCGACCGGCAGGCCGCGTTCTATACCGCTCTGTACCGCGCGTTTGGCCGTATGGTGGATTTTTCCGAGTACGGCCGCTACTATAGCGGATACGACGGCCGCGTGCACGAGGGGCCCTTCTTCTACACAAACGACGGGCTGTGGGACACCTTTCGCTGCATGCATCCCCTGCAGCTGTTGCTGGAGCCTGCGCGCCAGACGCAAATACTGGAGAGCTACAACCTGATGTATCGCCACAGCGGCCTGATGCCTTGCTTTCCCGGCGCGTGCGGCGACCTGCCCGTCATGCTCGGCTTCCACGCAAGCGCGCTTTTCGCGGACGCGGCGGCCAAGGGCCTTGACGTGGACCTGCAGACGGCGTACGAGGGTATGCGCAAGAACCACATGACGCAGAGTATGCTGCCCTGGGTGTGCGGCGAAGGGCTCACCCCGCCGGACATATGCTACCACGAGAAAGGCTTCTTCCCCGCCCTTGGGCCGGACGAAGCGGAGAGCGTACCGCAGGCGCACGGCTTCGAGCGCCGCCAGGCTGTGGCCGTCACGCTGGAGCACGCCTATGACGACTGGTGCGCCGCGCAGGTGGCGCGCAGGCTCGGCCGCATGGAGGATTATGAGCTGCTCATGCGCCGCGCGCGTAACTACCAGAACGTATTCGATCCGGGCACGGGCTTTATGGGCCCGCGCGGCAGCGACGGCGCATGGCTTCCTCACGACCTGATGTGGGGCGGCGGCCAGGGCGGCCGTGCGTTCTTTGCGGAGAACAACACCTATACGTACACTTGGTCGGTGATGCACGACGTGTCCGGCCTTTGCCGCTTGATGGGCGGGCCGCAGGCTATGCAGAGGCGGCTGGACGAGCTTTTTACCATGCCCATCCGCAAATGCGGCCAACCGGCGTCCAAGTTCTCCTATTTGGCCCAGTTCCCGGATGCGACCGGGCTGATGGGCCAGTTCCCCATGGGAAATGAGCCGGCCTTCCACATTCCTTATCTGTACAATTATTGCGGTGCGGCGTGGAAGGCGCAAAAGCGCCTGCGCGATCTGATGGACATCTGGTTTACCAACTCGCCTGTGGGGATCTGCGGCGATGAGGACGGCGGGGCCATGTCCTCCTGGTTTGTGTTTTCGGCCATGGGCTTCTACCCGGTGTGTCCGGGGAGCGAGGATTACGCTCTGGGCACGCCGCTCTTCGACCGTGTGGATATTGCGCTGGAAAACGGCAAAACCTTCACCATAGAGGCGCCGGGCGCAGGTGAAGGCAGCCGGTACATTAAAAGCGCCACGCTTGACGGCGCGGCGCTTGAGCGCCCCTTCCTGCGGCACGGCGACATCGTCCGGGGAGGTACTTTGCATCTGGAGATGGATGCGCGGCCCAACAAGGCGTTTGGCGCTTAACGAAGGGCTACGAACCCGCCCCCGCGGTGCGTGCGTGAGCGCCACTCTTCCAAGGGCAGGGTCAACAGGTTCCCGTTGTCATAGCAGGTGGCAATTGCGTCCCCTTCCATCGCCACCACGCATATCCAGTGCCAGTCCTCCAGATTGGGCAGATCCGCGGCGTGCAGGTTTAAAAAGGCGACCGGGCAATCCCGCTCAAGCCCCTCTCGTATGAAGTCCGCCATCTGCGCCGCGCCGGGGCGCGCGTCGTGCGCCCCGGGTATGTCCAGAGCTTGAAAGCGGGCTGTCTGCCTCAGATGGGCGAGCATTTTCTCCATGCCGACCAGATAGCGCTCCGTGGTGTTCAGGCCCATCATGCCCGGCGTGACGAAGCGCCAGGCGACCTCCATGGCGCAAAGCGCCTCCCGGCGGTCGAGGCGTTCGCCCCGCAGATAGGCGGCCTGCATGGCCGCGACCGTAGGGCCACAGCCAGCCATGCGCTTCCAGGGCAGGGTAAACCACTCCTGGTCGTAGCCGTACAGGCACTTGCTGTCCATGTGGAGCTGCAGCCGCTCCGGCGCTGTAATGCTGACCCTCTCCATCGTCGATCGTGCTCCCTTTTCATTTCATGGCGGTCCGCCGAAGACGCTGTGTTCCGATGATCCGATGTAGCATAGCACACGGCGAACGGAAGCGCCAGCCCCGCTAAACCGGCCGTCTGGATGTGCGCCCTCACACAGCTTTCCGCGCGATGTGCGCGCCTATCCCGCGCCGAACCCCCGCTCGCTATGAAGGGAGGATGCGCCGTGCCCGTGCTTGCCGGATACCTCGTCCCGCATCCGCCTCTGCTTGTGCCCAGGGTTGGGCGCGGGCAGGAGCGCGCCGTGAGCGCCACAGCTGACGCCTACCGCGCCGTGGCGGCCGAGCTTCATTCGCTCGCGCCGCAGACCGTCGTGCTCATAACCCCCCACATGATCATGTATTCCGATTACCTGCACATTGCGCCCGGCCCTTCCGCGTCCGGCAGCCTGGCGCGTTTTGGGGCTCAGAGCGTTACAAACGTTCAGTACGACGAGGAGCTTGTGGCCGCGATTGCCCGCATCAGCCAGCGGGATGGATTTCCCGCCGGAACGCTCGGAGAGCGCGAGCGGGCGCTGGACCACGGCACGCTCGTGCCGCTGCATTTTCTGCTTGGCGAGGGGCGGAATTACCGCCTCGTGCGCTGCGCGCCTTCCGGGCTTTCGCGGCTGGAGCACTATCGGTTTGGCTGCACGATCCGCCGCGCGGCGGACGAGCTTGGGCGGCGGGTCGTCGTGGTGGCCAGCGGCGACCTTTCCCACAAGCTGACCAAGGACGGCCCGTACGGCTTTGCGCCGGAAGGGCCGCAGTTGGATGAGGCGATCACGGCTGTGCTGCGCTCGGGCGACTTCGCCGCGCTCTTCTCGCTCAATCCGCATCTGTGCGAGAAGGGCGCCGAGTGCGCCCTTTTGCCCTTGCTCGTGATGGCGGGCGCTCTGGACGCTCTTGCCGTCGCGCCCCGCCTGCACTCCTATGAGGGGCCGCTGGGCGTTGGGTACGCGGTGGCCTCGTTTATCGCCGGCCATGCGGACGAGAGGCGCTGTTTTCTGCAACAGGAGGAGGCGCGCGCGGGCGCGGAGGTTTTGAGCTTGCGCGGCGGCGAAGACACCTTCGTGCGCCTAGCGCGCCACACCCTTGAGGCGTACGTGTGCACCGGGCACATGCCGCCCTTGCCGAACGACCTGCCGGACGAGCTGCGCCTTGCCCGCGCCGGGGCGTTCGTGTCCATCAAGAAAGATGGGCGACTGCGCGGCTGCATCGGCACGACCGAGCCGACGACCCCTTCCCTGGCGGAGGAGATCCGCCGCAACGCCGTGTCTTCCGGCACGCGCGACCCGCGGTTTGCGCGCGTGCGCGAGGAGGAGCTCTCCCGCCTGACCTACAGCGTGGACGTGATTGCCCCTGCCGAGCCTTGCACGCGCGAGGAGCTGGACCCCGGCCGATACGGGGTGATCGTGTCGTGCAGGGGCCGCCGTGGGCTGCTGCTGCCCTGCCTGGACGGTGTGGACACGGCGGAGGAGCAGATCGCCATCGCCCGGCGCAAGGCAGGGATCGGCGAACGGGAGGAACTGGTTCTTGAGCGTTTCCAGGTCGAGCGCCACACATGAGAAAGGCAGATTTTTGGCAGAGCGGGCCAAAAGGCTGCGTGCGCTGCGTCCTGTGTCCGCACCGATGCGCCATCGCGCCAGGAGCACACGGGCTGTGCCGCGCGCGCGCCAACCGGGACGGGGAGATGGAGGCACAGAGCTACGGCTGCATCGCCTCCGCCGCGCTGGACCCTGTGGAAAAAAATCCGCTCGCACGCTTTCATCCCGGCGCGTTCCTGCTGTCCATCGGCTCCTACGGGTGCAACATGCGCTGCGGTTACTGCCAAAACGCCGAAATATCGCAAAGCGGCGATGCCCGATACCGCACAGCTGCGCCGGAGGAGGTTGTAAGGGACGCCCTGCAGCTTACAGGGGGGGGAAACATCGGGATCGCCTATACGTACAACGAGCCGCTGGTCGGATATGAGTTTGTGGCCGACTGCTGCCGCTTGGCGGCGAAAAACGGCCTTCGCAACGTGCTCGTGACGAACGGTTTCGTGTGCGAGGAGCCGCTCGCGGCGTTGCTGCCCTACATCCACGCCGCGAACATAGATTTGAAGTGCATCCGTCCGGAGGGATATCGCGCGCTCGGCGGCGTGCTTGCGGATGTGCAGCGCACCATCGAGATGTGCGCGCAGCGCTGCCATGTGGAGGTTACGACGCTCGCGGTGCCTGGGCTAAGCGACGATGTGCAGCAGATGCGGCAGCTCTCGCAGTGGTTAGCGGGCGTCTGCCCGGACATTCCCCTGCACGTGAGCCGGTACTTTCCCCGCCATCTGTGGCGTGATGTGCCCGCAATCCCTGTGGATACGATATACCGCCTGGCCGACGAGGCGCGCAAGAGCCTGCGCTTTGTCTACACCGGAAACTGCTGAAGGAGGGCTCCCATTGAGCGAGGAAGAACGCAGCGTCACCACCATCGACGAGTACATCCCCTTGTTTGCCCCGCCCGCACAGGAGCGGATGCGCGCGCTGCGCGCGCTCATCCGCGAAACGGCGCCGCAGGCTACGGAAAAGATCAGCTGGCAGATGCCCACATTTGTGCTTGGGGGCAGCAACCTGATCCACTTCGCCTGCAGCAAACGCCACATCGGTCTGTATCCCGGCTCAGAGGCCGTGGAGCATTTCGCCGGGCGCATGGAGGCGGAGGGCCTGAACTACACGAAGGGCGGCATCCAGCTGCCGGACGCCCGCCCCCTCCCCTTGGATTTTGTGCGCGACGTAGTGCTCTTTTGCATTGCCCGCAATGAAAGCAGCGCCGCTGCAAAAGCCGCCGCCAGGAAAAAACCCGCGCCGCCCGCTTAGCTTCGCGGCCTGGGGCCGCCGTATGCGCCGCTGTGCGCCGGCCCCAGGCCGCACCGCACCATCGAAAAGCGCCGGACGCCTGCCGTGCAGGCCTTCCGGCGCTTGTTTGCCGCTGTGCTGTGCGCGGCTTAAGGGTAGAAGATGTAGCGCGCGGCCAGCAGAGGGACGCCGTCCTGGCTGCCCGTCACATCGCCATACACCTTCATTTTCTTGCCTGTTTCCCACTTCTTGTCGCCCGTGTACTCGAAGTATACCACCATCTCTTTGCCGCTCTTGCTGGCGTCAAACAGAATGAGCATGGGCTTCTCCGCTCTCTCTACGGTGCGGACGGTGCCCTCGATGACGAAAATGCGTCCGATATTGCCGCTTGGGTTGGACGTCAGGTTGTCGTAATTCTGCGGCAGAGCCCAGGCCTGGCGGGAGTACTCGTCCAGCGTGGGTTTGTACTCAATGCGGTGTTGAATGACGCTGTCGGCCTTGCCGGACATGGACGCCCGAATGATCACGGTGTTCTCGCCGTACAGCTTGAAGGATGCGCTGAAGCTGAACGTACCCACCTGCTTGTCGTATTTGACCGTGCCGGAGATGGGCGACTCCACGGTGATGGTCGCGCCCGGAAGCGTGCGCCCGCGGATGAGCGCTGTCTTGTTTGAGGAAACCTCGGGCGTTGCGATGTCCAGCTCGATGGGAATTTCCATGGCCGGGCGGTGGATGGTGAGCAGTTGGCGGTTGCGCCGGTGACCGGGCACGCGGGCGATCACCTCAATGAAGTTATCGCCGATCGGCTCGATCTTTACGTTTTGTGAGATAAGACCGCTCTTGTCGGCCAGATCGCTCACGTTTGCGTTGCCGATGGTCACCTGCGTGCCCGTGGCCACGCGCACCTGCACCTGAACAGTGGAAGAATATGTCTCCAAACGGGTTTCCGTTGCGGAAGGGGCGAGCAGGGTCATCTCGGTGAGGGGCACGGGCACGGAGTAGGTCACCTCGGCCATTGCCTTTTCCACGCCCGCCTGCGTGTACAGCTTTGGGTGCAGCGTAACGGGGATGTACTCCTGTTCCTCCGACGGATCGTCCCCAATCCACATTTCGTCCGGAATGATGAATTTGGCTACGCCCGAGAGAATGGTGATGTTCTTTCCGGCAGGCAGCTCGGGGATGGTGATCATATCGCGGTCATTTCCGGAGAAGTAAAGCACGTGCGCGGCCTTGCCGTCCACCACCGTCTCCTCCAGGCGCGGGGCGGGAAGCGAGGAGTCCACGGCGGCTGAAGGCAGCGAAGCGGGCGTACGCGCCGCCGTCCCCGCTTTCAGCGCAAGAAAGCCCTTGTACAGCCCGAAGGCCACAGCCACCACGGCGATCATCCAGAACCCTGCCCACAGCACCGCGCCCCAGCGCGTATGCCTTGGCCGCACGGGCCGGCCCACATGGCCAAGGTCGCGGTCGCGGGCGCGCGTGCCGCTTTCGTGGCCGCGCATCGTATCGCGCATTGTGGTGGGCGCGGGCGTGTAGGAGCTGCGCTGCACTGTGTTGCGCTGCATGGGCGGTTGCGCGTTCAGGGGGCTTCCCCAGGCCGCGCGCTCCTCGCTTTGGACGCTGCTCATGCGCGCGTTGCGCTGCGCCATCGTGCGGGCGCTTGGACGCTCTTGTTCGGACGCCGGCCCTTGTGGCTCGCGCGTAGCCTGACCGCGCTGCGGAGTGTTGGCGAATGTGCGCGGCGTGCTTGCGGCCTGTGCGACCGCGCGGCGCGGGTGCTCGGGCAGCAGCGTCGGCTCGTAGCTGTCCTCGTCCTCGCCCGGCACGGGATAGCGGCGGTTGGCCAGCATGCGCGCCGTGGTGGGCTGGGTTTGCGGCTCCTTGGACGGCGTCTCCGCAAAGGCCGAGCTCTTTGGTTCGCCAACCTGTTCGCCTGTGACGGAAGCGTCCGCCGGCGTGTCCTGTGGCGTAAATGCCACGGTGGCGAGTGTCTCTTCGGCGTCGGGCGCGCCATCGCCCAGATTCAGGCTTATTTGCCCAGCGACGGGCGGCGTGACGGCAACCGTCTCGGGCTCCTCCTGGGACGGCGTCTGCGCGGGCGCGGCCTTGGGCGGCAGCAGCTGCGGCTCGGCCTCCTTAACGGCGGGCATATCCTGCAGGGGCGGCCCGTCGATGCGATATCCGGAGGAGGACGGCAGCGCCGGCAGTCTGGCGATGCGCTCGGCCGCGCGTTCGGCGCGGATTTGGCGCTCAACAGCCTGGTCGGCCTTCATTTGCTCGGGCGTGAATTCTTCCTGGCGGCCTGCGCCCGCGCGCCGCGTGGACCAGTTGCGCGTGGCTCCTGCGGGCTTCGCGGCAGGGACGTCCTGGTGTGGGTTCACCGTCTGGTGGTTTTGCGCGGGACGTTGATCCAACAGGCGCTTGAGTGTTTTTTCCGGGCTGAAGTCTGCTACCGGCGCGAATTCGTGCGCCTGCGGCCAGGGGGGCGGAGGCGGGGCGGCGGGCGTCTCGGACGGCGCGCTAGGCTGCTGTTTTGGCGATGATTCGGGGGGCGCGAGGGACATCTCCATCGCCTCGCCGCGTTTTTTGAACAAGGCGAGGAAGCGGCGGTAGCCCTTCTGCTCTGGCGGAGCCTCCCCCGCCGTCTCCGGCACAGGCGCGACAGGCGGCGGCGCTATCACTGTGTGCGGCGCTGTGTCCGGCTCCGCGTGAGCGGCGACGGTCGGGCGCGCTGTGTCCGGCTCCGCATGAGCGGCGACGGTCGGGCGCGCTGTGTCCGGCTCGTCCGCCATGGCATCCTGTGGGACGGCGCGCACGTCCGGCGCTGACGCCGGGCGCACGCCAAACGGCCGCACCGCCCCGCGAGGCGAGGGTACGGCAGTCGGCTCCGCGGCGGACAAGGCGTTGTCGGCTGTGCCCGGCGCGTTCGTTTGGGGTGTCAGATCCGCGCCGCACTTAAAACACTTGGGATAATGCGGCCTGTTCCAATACCCGCAGGACGGGCACTTCATACCGTTGTCAGCCTCCTTTGCCGATGAGCTTGTACATGCTTCTTAAAACGCCCGTCTGCGGGCAGCGTTTCACCATCGCCGCCCCGGGGCACGCGCGCCCTGCGCGGCGCCTAGGTGGAGTATAGCAGATCGGCGTACGTCGGGAAGGGCCACTGCGCGCGGGGCATAGCCAGTTCCAAGGAGTCGCAGGCCTTGCGCACCGCCTGCATCGCCGGCAGCACCGTGTCGCGGCAGTACGCCGCGCACACCGCAGCGTCTCCGCATCCTTCCGCGGCGTCCACGGCGACCTGCAGGCCGTCCATCGCGCCGGAGAGCGCCGTAAGTTGCTCGCTCATGCGCGCAAGCGCCAAACGGGGCACCTCGCCGGACACCCCCGCAGCCTCCATCGCCGATGCGGTATGCGCGAGGCGCTCCGCATGCGTAAGGCAGGCGGGCAGAACCTGCGTTCGGGCCATGGACAGGAGCGTGAGCGCCTCGATGTGCACGCTCTTGTGATAAGTTTCCCGCATCACGGCCACGCGCGACTCGATCTCAGCACGGGTGAGTACGCCGCATTCCTGCAAAAGCTCCACTGCCGCAGCCTCGCCCAGCGCGGGAAAGGCCTCAACGGATGTTTCCGCCACGGGCAGACCGCGCTCGGCGGCCTCCTTGCGCCACTGCTCGGAGTAGTTGTTTCCCTCGAAGAGAATGCGCTCATGTTGCTTCATCAGGCGGGACAGCACCTGCGTCAAGGCGTCGCTTACGTTGTTCACGCCGTCCAGTTGGTCGGCGATGCTCTTCAACTCGTTCGCTACGATGGTGTTCAGTATGGTGTTGACATCCGCGATGTTCATGGACGCGCCGGGCATGCGAAACTCGAACTTGTTGCCCGTAAAAGCGATAGGCGCGGTGCGGTTGCGGTCCACGTTGTCGCGCCGAACGAAGGGGATGGCTGCAACGCCGATCTTCATGTCGCTGGCGGCGGTCAACCCGGCGCCGTTGCCGGAACCAAGGCCGCAGAGCAGCCCGTGCATCACCTCGCCGATAAATACGGACAGGATGGGCGGGGGCGCCTCGTGCCCACCCAGGCGATGGTCGTTGCCCGCAGATGCGGCCGCCCAGCGAAGCAGCGGGGCCCACCTGTCCACGGCGGCGATCACTGCACAAAAGAACGTGAGAAAGGTCATATTTGTTTCCGAGCCCTTGCCCGGGCTGAGCAAGTTACGCCCCGTGTCGGTAGCCAGCGACCAGTTGTTGTGCTTTCCAGACCCCGCAAGGCCCAGGAAAGGTTTCTCGTGCAGAAGGCAGGCCAGGCCGTGCCTGTCGGCCACCTTCTTCATCATCTCCATGGTCAGCTGGTTATGATCCACGGCGATGCTGGCCACGGTATATACGCTGGCCAGCTCGTGCTGGGCGGGCGCGGCCTCGTTATGCTGCGTTTTGGCGGGTACGCCAAGCTTCCACAGCTCCTCGTTCAACTCGGCCATAAATTCCGATACGCGCGGGCGGATCGTGCCATAATACTGGTCGCTCATCTCCTGGCCCTTGGGCGGCGGCGCGCCGATGAGCGTGCGGCCGGTGAACACCAGGTCGGGCCGCTGCTGGTACAGCGCCTTATCCACCAGAAAATACTCCTGCTCAGCTCCAACCGTTGGGTACACGCGCCGGGCGGCATTGTCGCCCAGCAGGCGCAGAACGCGCAGCGCCTGGCGGGAGATCGCCTCCATGGAGCGCAGCAGCGGTGTCTTCTTGTCCAGCGCTTCTCCATTGTACGAGCAGAAGGCCGTGGGTATGCACAGCGCGATGACGCCGCCCACATCCTCCTTGATAAAAGCCGGCGAGGAGCAATCCCACGCCGTGTAGCCGCGCGCTTCAAAAGTGGCGCGCAAGCCGCCGGAGGGGAAGCTGGAGGCGTCCGGCTCGCCCTTAACGAGCTCCTTGCCGGAGAACTCCAGTATGACGCCGCCCTCGCCGTTGGGCGATATGAACGAGTCGTGCTTTTCCGCCGTCAGGCCGGTCATGGGCTGGAACCAGTGCGTAAAGTGCGTTGCGCCGCGCTCCACGGCCCAGTCCTTCATGGCGGCTGCGACGACCTCCGCAACGGTCGGATCCAGCTCCGCGCCTTCCTCTATGGTGCGGCGCAGTTGCCGATAGATATTCTTGGGAAGCCGCACGCGCATCACCGCGTCGGAGAACACCTGGCTCCCAAAGATCTCGGCCAACGATTCCTGACTTTTACGCATGCGCCGCCACCTTGCCTTCCGTTCATAAACGTTATTCTATCACAGAATAGGCCATGTCCGCAAACAATTGTTACTGCGCCCGGGTTATGCTATAATTTGCAATAGAGGCAAGCGGCTCAGTGGAGGACGACATGCGCGATATCGGCGTGGCGATCATCGGCTATGGTTTCATGGGGCGCATGCACGGCTATGGCGTGCGCAACCTGCATCTTTTGTACCCGGACTTGCCCTTCACGGCGCATGTGCTGGCCGTGGCGAGCGGCACGCCCGCGCACGCGCAAAAGGCGGCGCGCGAGCTGGACGTCCCCTTCTGTACGGACGATTACCGCGCGGCTATTGCTCGGCCGGGCGTGGACGCCGTGTGCGTTGCCGTGCCCAACCACCTGCACGAGGAGGTGGCGCTGGCGGCGCTGCGGGCCGGAAAGCACATCTATGTGGACAAGCCGCTTTCCACGAGCTTTGCAAGCGCCCAGCGCATCCATGACGCGTGGCAAGCGAGCGGGCTTATCGGCCAAATGGTGCACCACGCGCGGTTTTTCCCGTGCGTGATGCGCGCCAAAGCGCTTGTTGAGGAAGGCCGCATCGGCCGCCTGCTCACGGCCCGGGCGTCGTACCTGCATTCGGGCTCCGTGGGCGGAGGGCCGGTGGGCTGGAAGCAGAACGCCGCTATCGGGGGATGCGTTCTGCACGACCTGGGCGCACATGCCCTGGACATGCTCGCCCACCTCGCGGGCGCGCCGGATCGGGTGTGCGCGCTGCGCCAAACCGCGTATCCCGTAAGGCCCACAAAAGGCGGCGGATCGATCCATGCGGGCGACGATGCCGCCTATGCGCTGCTAACGTGGCCGTGCGGCGCGTGCGGTAGCATGGACTGCAGCAAAATTGCCACGGGCGCAATGGACGAATTCGCGGTGGAGGTGCGCGGCGAGCTGGGTGCGCTGCGCCTTGACCTGATGGATCCGAACTGGCTGTGGTTTTACGACCAGCAAAAACCGGAAGGCCGCCTTGGAGGCGAGCGCGGTTTCACGCGCATCGAGTGCATCGGCCGCTTCGACCCGCCCGCCGGAGGCTTTCCTCCGCCCAAGAACGCCATTGGCTGGGAACGGGCGCACGCGCACTGCATGCACTGCTTTCTCAGCAGCATATATCGGGGCGGCGCTGCCTCCCCAACCATCTGCGAGGGCCTGCTCGTACAGAAACTGCTGGACGCCCTGGAGCGCTCCGCCGCGGCGGGGACCTTTCTGAGCGTGTGAGTTTCGGATCTTGGATCGGACGCGACGGACCACCAAGGAGGGATACCGATGTTTCTTAACCGTTTGCCCGCCTCGATCGCCGCCATCCTGCCGCCCCGCGAAGACTTTCACCCCTACCCGACAGCCCGGGCATCCGACCGCAGCGCGTGGGAGAAGCTTCCGCTTGACGTATGCGCGCAGATCGTCAAACTGGCCGACGAAGCGGAGACCGGCCCGGATGCCCCCTCCCGATGGACGGTGCTGCCGGCCACGGTGTACATGCAGTTCCGCGAGAACGGCAACCGAACCAACTATGAGCACCTGCACTTCATGCGCCGCAAGGTTTTGTGGCAGCTGGCACTGGGCGCATGCGCCGCAGGCGAGGGCAAGTACCTGCGGGCCCTGGCAGACGCGCTGTGGGCCATGTGCGAGGAGACCACCTGGTGCCTGCCGGCGCACAACATCGTCTCCCGCATGCCGGACGCGGCCCTGCCGGACGCGGACGAGCCGGTCGTCGACCTGTTTGCCGCCGAGACGGGCGCGCTGCTGGCGTGGGTTTTGTACTTGCTGGACGAGCCGCTGCGCCAGCTCTGCCCGCTTTTGCAGCAGAGGGTGCAGCGCGAAATTGAGCGGCGCATTAACCGCCCCTTCCTGATGCGCTGGGACTTCTGGTGGATGGGCGAGTGCGGCCGAAACGTGAACAACTGGAATCCGTGGATTCTCTCTAACTGTTTGTCTACGCTGCTACTGTGCGAAACGAACGAGGACGACCGCCGCATGGGCTTCGTCAAATGCCTGCGGCTGCTGGAACACTTCACCGACATATATCATCCCGACGGCGGATGCGACGAGGGACCCAGCTACTGGGGCCGCGCGGGCGCGTCGCTTTTTGACTGTCTGGACATAGTGCTGCGCGCCACCAATGGCAAGCTGAACTACTTCGACGAGCCGCTCGTGCAAGAGATCGGCCGCTTTATTGCGCGCGTGCACATCGCCGGTGACCGCTACGTCAACTTCGCGGACGCCCCTGCCGTGGTGCATCCGCCCTATGACGTGGTGATGCGCTACGGGCAGATGATCGGCGACGACGTGCTCAGCGCGCAGGGTGCATACGTGCAGAAACAGCTGAAAGCCCTATATGACGGTTCTGCCACGCCCATGCGCGTGCTGCCCTCACTCTTTAACCCCGCAGCGCCTAAGACGGCCGCCGCGCCACTGTTGCTGCAGACCTATCTGCCGGATATCGAGGTGCTCTGCGCGCGCGAGCAGGCGGCCTGTGAAAAAGGCTTCTATCTGGCCGCCAAAGGCGGGCACAACGCCGAGAGCCACAACCACAACGACGTCGGCAACGTCATCGTGGCCCTGGACGGCGATACAATCCTGTGCGACGCGGGCGTGGGCGTATACACGCGCTTCACCTTCAGCGCTGACCGCTACAAGATCTGGACGATGCGCTCTTCCTACCACAACCTGCCGGACATCGGCGCATATGAACAGCTGCCCGGCATGACGTTTTGCAGCTCCGGCGCGTCCGGCACCCTTACGGATGGCTCCGCGCAGATCAGGCTGTGCATTCAGGACGCTTACGACCCGAAGGCCGGGCTTGTGCGCTGGCAGCGCGACGCGCGCCTGGACCGCGCGTCGCAGGCCATCACCCTGGAGGACGAATGGACGCTTGCCGCGCCGCAGGACGTGGTGATGAACCTCATCTCGCCGCACAAGCCGGAGCCAGAAGCGGGCGGCTGCATACTGGGCGCAGCTCGGCTGGCCTTCGCAGGCGCGCTCAGCGTGGAGGAGATCGACATCGCCGACGCGCGGCTGGAGGATTCCTGGCCGCAGGGCAAGCTATACCGGCTGCGCATTGCGCTGGGCAACGCGGCCACAGGCAGCTGGAAGCTGACGATCACAAGGAAAGGGTGATGGGTGTGGCCATGGCTTTGGGCGCAACAACCTGGCTGATACCCGACTGTTTCTGGCCCGCGCCGAGCGAAATACCCGGCGGGCGTTATGAAAGCCACGAGTCGATTTGCGTGTTGAACACGGGCGAGCGGGACGCGCACCTGCTCATCTCCTTCTACTTTGAAGACAGCGAGCCTATTCTGGACGTGCCGGCCTTTTGCGCCGCCCGGCGCACGCACCACGTGCGGCTGGACCGCATCGAGCACCAGGGCCGGCGCCTCCCCTGCAACGCGCCGTATGCCGCGCTCGTCGTCAGCGACGTGCGCGTGAGCGTGCAGTACTCGCGCTGCGACGTCTCCCAGCCCAACCTCACCTTGATGACCACGATGGCGCATCCCGTCTACTGACGTAAAGCGATATACTAGGGAGGTTATTACCGATGGACCAAGCTTTGGCGCTCTTGGAGCAGCAGCTGCGCGACAAGGGCCTGGACGTGGCCGCCATTCGCGCCCGCATCCGCGGCCTGAAGATTGAAACGCCCTCCTGGGGGTATGGCGACAGCGGCACGCGCTTCAAGGTTTTTAAAAAGAAGGGCGCGGCCGGAAGCCTGCCCCAGCGCCTGGAGGACGCGGGCCAGGTGCACAAGTACACGGGCGTGTGCCCCACCGTGGCCGTGCATATCCCCTGGGACAAGGCCGACGACTGGGCGGACGTCAAGGGGCTGGCGGCCTCCTATAACCTCTCCATCGGAGCGATCAACCCCAATCTCTTTCAGGATACGGAGTATATGCTGGGCTCCCTGTGCAACGCCGACCCGTCCGTTCGCAAGCGCGCGCTGGACCACATGCTTGAATGCGTGGACATCATGGTGAAAACCGGCTCGCGCGATATGTCCTTCTGGCTGGCCGACGGAACCAACTACCCGGGACAGGGCGATTTCCGTGCCCGCAAGCGCTGGCTGGAGGAAGCCCTGCAGCAGACCGTGGCCGCCATGCCGGAGGGCCGGCGCATCCTCATCGAGTATAAGGTGTTCGAGCCGGCGTTCTACCACACGGACATCATGGACTGGGGCCTCGCCTTCGTGCTCGCCTCCCGCTTGGGGGATAAGGCCCAGGTGCTCGTGGACCTTGGGCACCACGCGCCCGGCACGAACGTAGAGCACATCGTGGCCACGCTTCTGGACGAAGGAAAGCTGGGCGGTTTCCACTTTAACAACCGCAAGTACGCTGACGACGACTTGATCGTGGGATGCATCAACCCTTACGAGTTGTACCTGATCTTCCGCGAGATCGTGGCGGCCGAGGACGACCCTTCCACCGTGAAGACCGCCCGTGCCATCGCTTACATGATCGACCAGAGCCACTGCATTGAACCGAAGGTGCCCGCCATGATCCGTTCGGTCATGAACATACAGTCCGCGCACGCCAAATCGCTGCTTGTGAACCGCGCCGCGCTCACCGCCGCGCAGCGGGCCGGAGACGTGCTCGGGGCGGAGAACATCGTGCGCGAGGCCTTTGAGACGGACGTTCGGCCGCTGCTTGCGGCCGTGCGCGAGGAGATGGGCCTTGCGGCCGATCCGATGGCCGCCTATCTGGCCTCCGGATACGAGCAATACAAGGCGACCCGCCCTGTGCCCGTGGGCGGCGGCTGGGCGTAAAGGGCATGTCGCCCGTAAAAGTCTGGAGGGATAGCCGATGAACGAGCTACAAAACAAATATAGCGCGCAGATTGAAGAGGTTGCGGCGACCTGCAGCCGCATCGCCCAGCTGGGCTACGTCACCTCGCACGGCGGCAACATCAGCATGCGCTGCGACGAGGACGTGATCGCCATCACCCCCACCAAGCTGGCCAAGCGCAAGGTCGGCTTTGGCGAGGTGTGCCTGGTGCGCCTGTCCACCAGTGAAACGCTGTACGCCGCGCCCGGCCGCAAGCCGACGGGCGAGCTGCCTTTTCATGCGCGCATCTTCCTGAAGCGCCCGGACGTGCGGGGCATCGTGCACGGCCATCCGGCGGTGCTGACGGGCTTTGCCATCGCGGGCGTGGACCTCCTGGAGCGCGCCTACCTGCCCGAGCCTGTCACCGAGGTCGGTCCCATGCCCTTGGTGCCCTACTATGAGCCGCTGCGCGATGAGCTGGCCGACGCTTTCGAGCCATTTCTGCCGTTGGCGAACGGCTTTTTGATGGAGAACCACGGCGCGCTTACCGTATCGCACGAAGGCTGCGAACGCGCCCTGGACTACATGGAGATGTATGAAGCCGCCGCCCAGTCCATCCTGGTGGCGCGCCAGCTCGGCTCGCTGCGCGAGTTGCCTCGCCAGGAGATCAAGAACCTGGAGCGCACGATCAAGACGCGCAACCTGCCCATGCCCGGCCTGCCCGGCGCGGTTCAATCGCTGCTGGACATCTACAAGTAACCGCCGCCCGCGCCCGGTTTGCGGAAAGGCCCGTGCTGCAGCGGGCCTTTCCGCTTGCAAGCCCCATTCTATCCAACGAGGTGTGTTTTTTCTTGAACAGCAACGTGGTACGAACGCTTGACCGCCGCATGACCGATTCCGTCAAGTGGGACGGCGCCAAGGCCCGCTTTGGCGGGGTGGACGTGCTGCCTTTCTGGGTGGCCGACATGGATTTTGGCTCCCCGGACTGCGTGGTGGCCGCTGTGGCCGCCCGCGCCGCACATGGCAGCTACGGCTATAGCATGATCACAGAGGAGCACAAAACGGCCTTTGCCGCCTGGATGGCCAACCGGCATCACCTCGCCGTGGACACAGCGCACGTCGTATGCACCCCGGGCGTCATTACCTCCATGTGCCTGTTCGTGCGTACGCTCACGAAGCCCGGCGCGGGCGTGGTCGTCATGCCGCCCGTGTACGCGCCGTTCTTCAGCGTGGTGCGCGACAACGGCCGCCGGCTGGTCGAAGCCCCGCTCTTGTACCGCTCGGGCGTATACGAGATGGACTATGGCGCCATCGAAGGCGCGCTTCGGGACGGCGCGCAGCTCGTTATGCTGTGCTCGCCGCACAACCCGGCGGGCCGCGTGTGGCACCGCTCGGAGCTGGAGGAGCTGCTGCAGATCTGCGGGCGGTATAACGTGCCGCTGGTCTCCGACGAGATACACGCGGATTTCGTGATGCCCTCCCAGCGCCGGCGGCACATCAGCACGCTCACCCTGCCCGGCGCGTCCGGGCGCGTCGTGTCGCTCTTCTCGGCCACCAAGACGTTTAACCTGGGCGGGCTGGCGCATTCCACGGCCGTCATCCCGCAGCAGGAGTGGCGCGAGGCTTTCGTGAAGGAAGGGTATGCTGCGGGCGCGCTGCACGACAATCTGTTTGGCGCGGTGGCGACCACGGCGGCTTACCGGGAGGGCGGCCCCTGGGTGGACAACCTGCTGCCCCTCATCGACCGCAACCGCGCGATGGTGGAGGAGGCCATGGCGGATCTGGGCCTCTTTTGCGCGGCGCTGGAAGGAACCTACCTCATGTGGCTGAACGTGGCCGCGCTTGGCATTCCGGACGGCGAGCTGGAGGCGTTCTTTGCGCGGGAGGCCGGCGTTGGGCTGCAAGCGGGCGTGGGCTTCGGCGCGGCGGGCACGGGGTGGGTGCGCTTCAACGTGGCCTGCCCGGAGGGTCAGCTGCGCAAGGGGCTTTCCGCCATTGCCGAGGCTGTGAAACGGAGGCGCGCCTAGCATGCATATCGTGGTGTTCGACTGCGAGATGACCTCGCTGAATGACGGGCAGATCTGCCAGATCTGTTACCTGACCGCCAAGGATGGCCAGCTTTCCGGCAAGAATTTCTTTTTCGCAGTGGACTGGATGGACGAATCCGCCCAGGCGGTGCATAACCTCTCCGTCGAGCGGCTGGAGGAGCTTTCGGGCGGCGAAGTGTTCGCAGACCGCGCCCGGGAGATCGCCGACGACTTCGCCGCCGCGGACGTGGCGGTGGGCCACAACCTGGAAGCCGATATCCAGTACCTGTCCATGGAGCTGGCCAGGCTGAAGATGAAGATCACCCTGAAGAACCGTCTGTGCACGCAGAGCGCTTTCACACCTTTGATGATGATGAAGCGCAAAGTGGCCACCGGACGGCCCAAGCCGCCTAAGCTGAGCGAGCTGACCGCCTTTTTTGGCATCAGCGAGGAACAGGTGGCGGCCGCATGCGCCGAGGTGTTCGCAGGAGGAGACGCTGCGCACGACGCGCGCTACGACGTGATGGCCACCTACCTGTGCCTGATGGCCGGGGTCGCGGGCGGACACATACGCCTTGTATAGCGGCCTTCATCAACGAAGAGACGAGGTTGTTTCATGTCCCCCGACTATGTGAAGCTGGAAACCCACATGCACACGAGCGAGGTTTCTGGCTGCGGCCGCTCGACGGCTGCTGAGATGGTGCGTGCGTTGGCCGCAAAGGGCTACGCGGCGGCCTTTGTCACCGATCATTACGACCCCGCCTTTCTGGAGCGCACGGCCGGCCTTACCCAGCCCGAGCGCATACGCCGGCTGCTGGCGGGCTTTTTCGCGGCCGCCGAGGAGGGCGCCCGGCAGGGCGTAACCGTGCTGCCCGCCTTTGAGCTGCGCGTGCCGGGCGGCGATGAGGATTTTTTGGTATACGGCCTGAGCGAGTCGGACATGGCGGCGCTTGGCCCGCTGCCCAGTATGGACCTGCCCACCGCCTTTGCCCTGGTGTGCGAGGCGGGCGGACTTCTGTTGCAGGCGCACCCGTTCCGTCGGCGCATGCGCAGGCAGCCTTCGCGCTATCTGCACGGATGCGAAACCTTTAACGCACACCCCGACCACGAGGCGCGCAACGATTTGGCGCTTTGCTGGGCGCTTCAGCAACGGCCGGGTTTCATTCGCCTCGCCGGGTCGGACGCGCACCATGTGCTGGCCGCCGGACGTTCCGGCTTGTGCGTGCCCAGGGCCGCGCTCTCCCCCGCCGCTTTTGCCGACTATTTGCGACACCACCCTGCGCCGGAGCAGATCATGCCGTGCTGAGCGCAGCTCAAAATAAAACAGCCTGCGGACGCGCGCGTCCGCAGGCTGTTGTCAACATGGGGCTATGCGAGAGGCTTCAGTACGGCGAAGCCGTCCTTCAGGCTCTGCGCGAGGTCATCGGAGGGCTTGCCTTCAATGCTCATGCGGCCTTGGTAGCCAACGTCCTTCAGCGCGCGGAAGAACGCGCCGTAGTCGTAGCCGTCGCCGGGCGCGGGCCATGCGCGCGTGGGCGGGAAGGCGACATGCGTGTGCGCCATGCGCGCGCCGGCGGCGCGGATTTCGTCCAGCGACTGGCCGTCCTTAACGATGTGATACAGGTCGGCAAGCACCTTCACTGCCGGGTGCGCCGCGCGGTCGGCCACCATCGCTCCTTCGGCTACGGAGGTAAGGATGTTGCACTCCGCGGCGTTGAGCGGTTCGATGGCGATGGTAATGCCCAGTGCCTGGCACATGTCGCCCGCCAGACGCAGGTAGGCAACGATCTGCTCGTAGGCTTTGTCGCGCGGGAAACCTTCCGGCACCCTGCGTGCGCCGCCCGAGCCAAACACGATGGCCTTGCAGCCAAGCTCCGACGCGCGCGGCAGCACGCCCGTAAGGTACGCACGTATCTTGCCCTCGTCCACCAAAGGCCCGACAACGGGGATCTCGGCGGGGATCATCACGTTGCACGCCTCGGCCCGGATCGGGCTCTGCAGCAGCGATGCCTTCACGTCCTGATACGTTGCCTCGTCCATTTTGGCAAGGCCAGAGAGCCCGCCTTCAATGTAGTCGAACCCGGCTTGCGCTACCAGTGCCGCGTTCCTCAGGTCGCTGCAAACGCCCAAACGAATCATACCAATTCCTCCCTGCAGCATGCGTAATGCGCAGGGGGCGAGCCATGGCCCGCCCCCGCTTTTCTACCTTGTTACCTGTACTCGCCGTACAGCGGCCCGTAGGCGGCGCAGGCGCGGTAGTCGGCGCTCTCCGGGTTTTCCGTGCCGAATGCAGCCCAGGCGGCCGGGCGGAACACGTCCTGCGCGGCTACATTGTGCATGCACACGGGAATGCGCAGCATGGCGCACATGGCGATCACATCCGCTCCCACGTGGCCGTAGGCAAACGCGCCGTGGTTGGCGCCCCAGTTGGCCATCACGGAGTACACGTCCTTGAAGGGCCCTTCGCCGGTCAGCTTGGGCACAAACCAGGTGCACGGCCAGGTGGCGTCGGTACGCTTGTTCAGCGTGTCGCTTACGCTTGCAGGCAGCTCGCAGGAGAAGCCCTCGGCCAGCTGCATTACCGGGCCCAGGCCCTTGATCAGGTTGATGCGCATCAAGGTGACGGGCATGCCGCCCTTGGTAAGGAACTGCGAAGAGTACCCGCCCCCGCGAAAGTAACCCTTGTTGCCGTAGCAATACTGCGTTGCGGCGACACAGTCGGCCGCCTCCTTCGCGGAGATGTTCCAGAAAGGCTTCATAGCCGGGTGGCCGTCCTCGCTTTGGCAGCCCGCGCCGTCCAAAGCCGCTGCGCCGGAGTTGAGCAGATGGATGAAACCGTCCTTGGCAAGGCCGGTGGGTTTCCAGCCGGTAACGCGCTCCACGGCCTCGGGACTCCAGTAAGTGCGTACGTCGGCGAATACGGACGCCGCGCCGGTCAGCAGGTGCCCGAACAGCATCGCAACGCCGTTTAGGTGATCGTTCTCGGTGGCCACGAGCAGCGGCTCGCGGATGCCGTTCCAGTCAAAGGACGAGGAGAGGATGGACTCCATAAAATCGCCGTTGGGCAGGTGATCGGTCCACTGCCGCTGGCCTTGGAAACCGGCAAGAATGGCGTTGTGGCCGAGCGCTTCCTCGCCAAAGCCCAGCGCCTTCAGGCGCGGATTGCCGATCATCAGGTCGCGCGCGGCCAGGGTCATGATGATGCACTTCCTCAGCACATCCTCCTTTTTGGCGGCGTCGTCCTGCGTGGTCGGATCGTTCGGATCCCACCCCATGGTGATGTTCTCGTTCACCCACTTGTAGGCGCGCTCGAACTCCTCTTTGTCGTAGATGCCCTCGTTCCAGCGGCGCAGCAGCTCCACCATGTCGATCTGCTGGCAGCGCATGCCCAGGTAAGCCTCCAGAAAGTCCGGGCTGATGATAGAGCCGGCGATGCCCATGGACGTGCCGCCCATGGCCAGATAGCTTTTGCCGCGCATGGTGGCGGCCGCCAGAGCGGCGCGCGCAAAGCGCAGAATCTTTCCTTCCACGTCCGCAGGAATGGAAGTATCGCCTGCGTCCAGCACGTCGCGGCCGTAGATAGAGAATGCCGGCAGGCCTTTCTGGGCGTGCGCCGCAAGCGCCGCGGCCAGGTACACGGCGCCCGGGCGCTCGGTGCCGTTAAAGCCCCAAACGGCCTTGATCGTGTGCGGGTCCATGTCCATGGTTTCCGATCCGTAGCACCAGCAAACCGTAACGGTAAGCGTAACGCCCACATTCATGCGACGGAACTTGTCCGCGCAGGCGGCTGATTCGGCAAGGCCCGCGATCGTCGAATCGGCGATGACGCATTCCACGGGCAGCCCGCAGGAGTGCTTCACGTTATTTTCGATGAGCGCAGCGGCCGCCTTGGCCAGGTTCATCACCTGATCCTCAAGCGACTCGCGCACGCCGTTCATACGGCCGTCGATGGTTGGACGAATGCCGATGCGCGGCAGTTCGCCCTGCAGGCGGTTGATGGGGGCGTTCCTTTTGAATGCGGCGGGATTGGCCATGGTTTTCCTTCCTCCTCGTTCGCGTTCGGTCGCCTGGCGCTGTTGGACGTATCGTGAAAAGGCGCTATGCCCGGCGTATGGGAAGCCAGGCGAGCACCTGCTGGATCCAGCGGTCCCAGAAGGCCCACTCGTGCACGCCGCTCTCCTCGTGGTACGCGATGGACAGAGCTTTGCCGTAGTGATCGCGCAGGGCGCGGTTGTCGCGGATGAGGAAGTCCTCCGTGCCGCAGCATACGAACAGCTGCGGGCAGCGCTGCGGGGTCTTCAGCATCTCATCAAACAGATGGTTCAGGTCGTTGTCGCTTCCCTCCATCTCCTCGGGCGTGCCGAAGATAGAGTACAGCTCGGTCTCGGGGATGCGGCGCTCGTCGCGCATCTCTCGGTAGCGGGTTACCATGTTTACCGCGCCGGACAAAGACGCTGCCGCGGCGTAACGCTCCGGGCAGCGCAGCGCAAGCTTCAGCGCACCGTAGCCGCCCATGGACAGGCCGGCCACGAACGTGTCCTCGCGCCGCTCGGAGAGAGGGAAATATGTGCCCATCACGCGCGGCAGTTCCTCGCTTACGTACGTCCAGTAGTTCTGGCCGTATTTCATGTCCGTGTAAAAGCTCCGGCCCACGGCCGGCATTACGACGCACAGCGGCAGACCGGCGACGTAGCGTTCGATGGAGGTGCGCCGCTGCCAGATCGTGTGGTCGTCGGACAGCCCGTGCAGCAAATACAGCGTGGGCAGCTTGCCGGAAAAAGCCGAGCCGACCTGGCCGATGCCCTGCACGGCCTCGGGCAGAATGACGTCCACGGAGGACTGCATGTTGAGCGCGGCGGAAAAAAACTGCAGATGAGCAAGGGCCATGGCCGTCCATCCTTCCCATAAAACAACAATTCTCTACTTTATCATACCACAGAGGATAACAAAAGGAAAGGTCGGGTTCTCGCAGCGGGCGGCCGCGCTCTTTCCTAAGGCGCTTCGGTAGGCGGAGCCGATGCACGGGACGCAAGCCGCCAGGCGTATGCGTTAGCGATGTATGTATACCAAAATGAGCGGAAGGACTGCCCAACCGGAGATAGGCTTGTCCTGCCCCGGGTGAACTATGCGTTCAGTCCGTTTCATGCTATAATGACCGCATGTGTTTTAGTGGGAGGTCACAAGCTTGATCGGCCGATACATGAGGCGGTACGGGTGGCTGTACCTGCCGGGCATTGTCTTTCTGTTGCTCAGCTCCTACATCGGCGCGCTCGCGCCCTCCGCGCTCGGCCGGGCCATCGACCTGCTGGAGCGGCCGGGCGTTGCGCACGCCGAGGTGCTGCGTCAGGCGCTTTACATCATGGGCATCGCGCTGGGCACATTCGTCACGCGCTTTATCTGGCGGCAGTTCATCATCGGCAATTCCCGCAACATGCAAATTTTTCTTCGGCAGGAGCTGTTCCAGCAGCTTCAGAGGCTTCCCGTGCCGTTTTTTAACCATGCCAAGACAGGCGATCTGATGGCCTACGCCATCAACGACGTAAACGCCGTGCGCCAAACGTTCGGTCCGGCAGTCTCGCTGTTCATCAGCGGCGTGTCCACCAGCCTCTTTTCCGTAACCGCCATGCTGAGTGGGACCGAACCGCGCCTCACGATCATCGCGCTGCTGCCCGTCATTCCCGCCTTTGCGGCCATATTTGTCATCGGAGGGCACGTGCGGCGCAAGTTTCGGCGCGTGCAGGAGCAGTTTGCGCACCTCTCGGGCCGCGTGCAGGAAAACATCAGCGGCATGCGCGTGCTCAAGGCGTTCGTGCAGGAGGAGGACCAGATCGTCGCCTTTGACGGCATGAGCGGCAAGATGCGCGACTTGAACGTCGATCTGGCCACCACGTCCGCCACGCTGTCCCCCATCATCTCCGTGCTTTTCGGCTTGTCCGCCTTTACCTGCATTCTGTACGGCGGCAACCTCGTTCTGCGGGGCGGCATCTCCATCGGCGATTTTGTTGCGTTCTCGGCGTATCTGGGCATGATTCAAACGCCTGTGGTACAAACCGGGCGCATCGTCAATCTGGTGCAGCGCGGGCTGGCCTCCTTCAGGCGTCTTGCCTCTGTCATCGACGAGCCGGGCATCCCGAGGGAGGAGGAGTCGCTCGAGGGCGCGCCCGAGCGCATGGACATCGAGCTGCGCGGCCTGTCCTTCACCTATCCGGACGGCGCCACGCCCGTGCTGAGCAACGTAAACGCCTTCGTTCCGCAGGGGGGAAGCCTGGGCGTATGCGGGCCGACAGGCTGCGGTAAAACCACGCTCGTCTCCCTGCTGCT
This sequence comes from Eubacteriales bacterium, assembly GCA_031553225.1. GTDB lineage: Bacteria > Bacillota > Clostridia > Christensenellales > UBA1750 > JAVBLU01. Next base: position 26,335 of record JAVBLU010000025.1, on the reverse strand, counting down.
CAAGTCGTTCCAGCCCCCGCCCGGCACGGTGTTCATCGGCGGCAAGGACATACGCGATATCCCCGCCCACGCCCTGCGCGAGTTGATCGGCTATGTGCCGCAGGATGGGTTCCTGTTCAATACCACCCTGCGCGACAACATCGTTTTTTTTGCTCCTGGCGTCACCGAGGAAGACGTGAGCGCCGCGGTGCGCGCATCCGGCCTGTACCGCGACATGGCGTCCTTTCCCGAGGGGCTCAACACCATGGCGGGCGAGCGAGGCGCGCACCTGTCCGGCGGGCAAAAGCAGCGCGTGGCCATCGCGCGGGCGCTGATTCGCAAGCCGCGGCTCCTTCTGCTGGACGACGCTCTCTCGGCCGTGGACACGCATACGGAGAAACTGGTGCTTCGCAACCTGCAAACCGAGATGCAGACCCGCACGGCAGTGATCGTAGCCCACCGCTTGTCGGCCGTTGAACACTGCACCAGTATTTTGTACATGGAGCACGGAGCGGTGCTTGAGTGCGGCTCGCATGACGAGCTGCTGCGACAAAATGGCGCGTATGCCGCCCTCTACCACAAGCAGATGGAGGAGGGCGAGCAGGGATGAGCAAAAAACCCCTCCGCGGACGCGTCACCTTCCGCCTGGCGAAACTGATGGCGCCCCAGCTTAAATGGCTCCTCCTGTGCGTGGCCTGCGTCGTCGTCGTGAACGCGGCCGATCTTGCGCGCCCCTACATCATGAAGATCGTCATGGATGATTTTCTGGTGGGGCGCCAGGCGCAGCAGGGCCTGCATTCCATCGCAGGGCTTGCCTGGCTGTTTCTCTGCGTCATCGTAGCGGGCGCGGTCAGCTCTTTTTTCCAAACGCGGCTCATCAACCGCATCGGGCAGGATATCCTGCACGGTCTGCGCAAGCAAATCTTCGACCACATCCACCACATGTCCCTGCGTATGCTGGACAAGTATTCCTCCGGCCGCCTGATCACGCGCGCCACGAACGACGTGGAGACCCTCTCTGAGTTTTATTCGGACGTGCTCGTCAACCTGCTGCGCGACGTGGTGCTGCTCGCGGGCATCGTGGTTGTCATGCTGCGCATGGACGTACGCCTTGCGCTGGTCGGCTTCTCAACGATCCCCCTTATCCTGCTCGTCACCATGCTGTGCCGCAACAAGCTGCGCCGCAACTTCATCGAAGTGAAGCGCGTGATCGCTCTCATCAACGGCTTCTTCGCGGAGAACGTGGCCGGCATGCGCATCGTGCAGGCGTTCAACCGGCAAAAGGATAAACTGCGCGAGTTTGAGGCCCTAAACCGCGAGGACTACCGTCTGGCCATGGTGCAGGTGACCATGAACTCGGTGCTGCGTCCGGTGATGGAGGTGATCAACTCGCTCACCATCGCCCTACTCGTTTTGTACGGCTACAACGGGATCACCGGCGGGATACTGGAGATCGGGGTGCTGTTCGCGTTCACCACGTACGTCAAGCAGTTCTTCGACCCGATCAACGATCTGGCCGAAAAATACAACACGATTCAATCGGCGCTTGTGTCCGCGGAGCGCATCTACGAGCTGCTGGACGACACGGACGGCCTGGAAGACCTGCAAAGCGGCACCTACAAAGGCCCCGTGGAGGGGCGCGTAGAGTTTCGCGACGTGTGGTTCGCCTATGAAGGCGAGGATTGGGTGCTGCGGGGCGTATCTTTCTGCGTGGAGCGCGGCCAAAGCGTTGCCTTTGTAGGGGCGACGGGCGCCGGAAAAACCACCATCATCAATCTGATCTCGCGCTTTTACGACGTGCAGAAGGGCCAAGTGCTTGTGGACGGCGTGGATGTGCGCGACTGGCGGCTATCTGCGCTGCGCGGGGGTGTCGCGGTGGTTCTCCAGGACGTGTTCCTGTTCTCCGGCTCCATCGCGGAAAACGTGCGCGTGCACGCCGACCTGCCCGATCACCAGGTGGAGCGGGCGCTGCAGCTGGCCATGGCCGAGGAGTTTGTGCAGGCCCTGCCTGCGGGCATGCTCTCGGAAGTGACGGAGCGCGGGTCCACTCTCTCCTCAGGCGAAAGGCAGCTTTTGTCCTTTGCGCGCGCCATGGCGCACAATCCGGCCATTTTGGTGCTGGACGAGGCTACGGCGCACATCGACACGAACACCGAGCAGCTCATCCAGCAGTCCATCGCCAGCATCTCCAAAGGCCGAACGGCCGTCTTCATTGCCCACCGGCTCTCCACGATCCGCCACTGCGACTGCATCTTCGTGCTGGCGCACGGGCGGCTGATGGAGCAGGGAACGCACGACGAGCTGCTGGAGGAGGAGGACGGGCTGTACCGCGCCCTGTACGACGCCCAGTTCGAGCAGGTGCGCTAAAAACGGAAGCGGAGGAACCTCCCGGCTCTTCCGCTTCCATACCGCCGCACAATCTTGCTTCGCAGCCCTGGCCGCTTAGGTCTGCGTGCTTTCCGCCCGGCGCGACGATTCGCGTATCAATGGCCGTGCATCCCGCCAGGTTTTCCTCGTTTACGGCCTCGCTGGTTCTTCGGCAGCGATGCGCCTTTGTTTGGCCGTCAGGACGCGGCGAAGGGTCTCTTGCGACGAAAGAGGTACAGAAATCCGGCCGCCGCGACGAACAGGGAGATGAACTGCCCCACGGACAGCGCCCCCACGCTCCCGCGGTAATCGTTGCGTAGAAACTCAACCAGAAAGCGGCCGACGCCGTACAAAACCAGGTACATCGCGCCGACTCGGCCGGGTCGGCGTTCTTTTGTCGCATACAGAAGCAGAGCTCCCGCGATGAGAAAATCGCCTGCGCTGGAGATGAGCTGCGTGGGCACAAGCGGCACGCCGGACGGAGCGATGCACCCTGCGGGGAAAACCACGCCCCACGCGGCGTGCGTTTCCCTGCCGTAGCAACAGCCTGCCAGAAAGCAGCCGATGCGCCCGAACCCCTGCGCCAGGGCAAGGGAAGGCGCAAGAAGATCGAAGTACGCCAGAAAGGGGTAACCTTTCGCGCGGCAGTACAAGACGGCGGCTCCAAAGCCGCCCATAATGCCGCCATACACGATGAACCCGCCGCCCAACAGTACGGAGAGCGGGTCGGCGAGCAGCGCGCGCAGCTCCAAAGCGCAGTACAGAAGCTTTGCGCACGCAAACCCGACAAGCAGGCAGGCGAAGGAGATGCTGTACACCGCGTCGCCCTGCAGACCCCGCTGGTTGGCGCGGTAGGCGCCCAGCAGCACGGCCGCGGCTACGCCGAGAGCGATCATCAGGCCGTAGCCGTGTACGGTGATGGAGCCGATGCGAAAGAGGTCGTTGTGCATGTCGATCACTCGTTTCTGTATGAGTCGTCCGCCCCTTCGGCGGGCATGTACGGCGGCCGAGTATAGTCCGCGCCGGCGGGCCGCCCAAGGCAGAGGGCCTGCAGGTCGGTGGCGCGCGCGTCCAGGGCAAAGGCCGGGTTGCCGCGCAGCCGCGCGGCGCTGTACACGACCGGGAGATCGCCGCCTCTTGCCTGCCGTAGCAGCGCATGCGCGGTGGATTTCATGCCCAAAACGCGGGCGTATTCCGGCCGCGGATGCTGGGCGATCAGTTCGGGGGTTACGCCGAGCAGCAGCTGCGCGCACAGCCGCCGAAGCCTTGCCATTGTGACGCGCTTGGATTTTGCCAGAGCGAGCGCCTCAGGGAAGCCGACGGCCTCCTGTGCGGCGTGCTGCAGGCGCAGGTGCAGGCCTCTCTCCCAGTCCGGAAGGCCGATCAGGCCGTCCGCGCGCGTGCGCAGCGCGTCCAGCAACAATACGTTCAGCGCGTCCGGGCGGGCTAGGCCGTCCGCCAATTCGCCATAAGCGAAGGGCACGTAGCGCTCGGCCGCATCATTGCCCGCCAGCAGCATGCGCCGCACAGCCGAGGCGGAGGCGTACGCGGCCGCCTCTTGTGCGTGGTGAGGCGCCGTACGCCGCACGAATACCGGGATGAGAGGCGCGCCCTGCCGCTGCAGAGCGATCAGGTATTCGATGGCCAGAGCGTTGTTCGGCCCGTTGAGCGCAGCCGCAAGCTGCTCCGCCGCAAAGGGCAGCCCGTTCCAGGCGAGCACGCCTTCCGACAGCGCACGGGGGTACGATTTCCCGGCGGCCAGTCCCTCCCGCACGGCCTTGGATAGTGCGGGCGGCTCCGCGCACAGCGCGCGGGCAAGCGCGCGCAGCAGCTCCCCGTCCTCCTCCTCGCAGCCAAAGGCGATATGCGTACAGCCCAGCGCGTGCAGCAGGCGCACCCCGGCCGATGCGAAGTCGCGTGCGGCGCGCACGGCGAACAGGGCCGGAATCTCTATAACCAGATCCATTCCGCCCTCAAGCGCCATCCGGGCGCGCAGCCACTTGTCCGCGACGGCGGCCTCGGCGCGCTGCACGAAACTTCCGCTCATGGCGCCCACGCACAGATTCGCGCCGCTCAGGCGCTTCGCCTCTTGGATATGGTGCGCGTGCCCGGTGTGGAAGGGATTGTATTCGCAGATAATCCCCACTGCCGCGCCATGTGCAATCTGCACGATTTGCCGCCCGCCCCTTTCTTTATTCTTATATTGGTGTATAATAGAGGTGCATACGCGGTGCCCTGCTTATTGTAGCACGCCGCGCGGGCCATCGTCACGCCCCACGTACAAAAATGGGGCCTTCAGCGCAATCTTTGCGCGAAACGATTAAGTTTGCGCCGCAATAACCGATGTAAGCAGTGGGCATTTCTATTGGCTGGCATGCCGCTTCGACCGACGCGCGGGCGCGGCGGCGTTTCCGTTTTTCGTCACATAAGGGAGGATGCGGGTCTTGAAGATTCTGGTCATCAATGCAGGCAGCTCAACCATCAAATATCAGCTGATCGATATGACGGATGAGAAGGTCATCGGCAAGGGGTTGGCCGAGCGCATTGGCATCGAGGGCAGCCGCCTGAAACACAAAACAGGCGCGCAGGAATTCATCATTGAGGAGCCTATGCCCGATCACCGGGCGGCGATTCAGATCGTGCTGCGCGCACTCACCGAGCGCGGCGTTATCAACAGCATGAGCGAGATCGGCGCCGTTGGCCACCGCGTGGTGCACGGCGGCGAAAAGTTCGCCAAATCGGTGCTCATCAACGATCAGGTCATGGCCGCCATCCGCGACAACATCGACCTCGCTCCCCTGCACAACCCCGCCAATATCCAGGGTATCGAGGCCTGCAGCGCCATCATGCCCAAGGTACCCATGGTGGCGGTGTTCGATACGGCCTTCCACCAAACCATGCCCGAGCAGGCGTATCTGTACGGCATTCCTTACGAGTTGTACGAGAAGTACCGCGTGCGCCGCTACGGCTTCCACGGAACCTCGCATTTCTATGTATCACGCCGCGCCGCCCACATGATGGGCCGGCCGGTGGAGGATCTGAAGATCGTCACCTGCCATCTGGGCAACGGCTGCTCCATTGCCGCCGTGGACCACGGCAAGTCCGTCGATACCTCCATGGGCCTCACGCCGCTGGAGGGCGTGATGATGGGCACGCGCAGCGGCGACATCGACCCCGCCATCCTTGAGTACCTGATGAAAAAGTTAGGCCTTTCCATCGAACAGGTGCTCGACCTGCTCAACAAAAAATCCGGCCTGCTCGGCCTGGACGGCCGCTCCAGCGACATGCGCGATATTACGCACGACGCTCTGAAGGACGACAAAAGCTGCCTAAACGCTGACCCGGGCGCCGGCGACAAGCGCGCCAACATCGCCCTCAACGTGTTCGCCTACCGCGTGCGTAAGTACATTGGCGCTTATGCGGCGGCCATGGGCGGCCTGGACGCCATCGCCTTTGCCGGCGGCATCGGTGAGAACACCGAGATCTCCCGCCAGCAGATCGTAGAGCCGCTCGCCTTCCTGGGCGCGGAGCTGGACGTTGAGAAGAACTGGCAGAACAACCGCAAGGAAAGCATCATCTCCCGGCCCGGCTCGCGCGTTACGGTGATGATTGTGAACACGGACGAGGAAATGACCATCGCCCGCGACACGCTGGCCCTGTCAAAATAACAAGCATTCATTGCGGCGCAGAACGATCACTCGGGCTGCGCCGCTTTTCATAAATTTCGCCGGACGGCAAGCGCCGATTGGCGCTACACATGTGGAGGAGGCCCTGTTATGCCGGACATTCGCTGGTCGCAATATGTGCAAAGCACCGGGCTAATGGAGACGTCGCGCCGCGCGCGTTTTACCCCGCGCATCACCGCGCGCCTCATCGATATGTTCTCTCTGCGCGGCGCGGGGCGCGTGCTGGAGGTGGGCTGCGGCGTGGGGATCCTCACGCGCGCGCTGGCCGCGTCCTGCCCGGACACGTCCTTTGTGGGGCTGGACCGCGACGCGGATTTTATTACGGCCGCTACGCGCAGCGCCGCCAACGAAGGGCTCAACAACGTGCAGTTTATCGTTGGCGACGCGCTGCATCTGCCCTTTGGCGAGGAAGCCTTCGACTATGCGCTGAGCTATACGCTCATGGAGCATCTGCCTCCCGTCCCCTTCCTGAGCGAGCAAAAGCGCGTGCTGCGCCCGGGCGGCACCGTGGCGGCCTTGTCCATGTTTCCACAGTCGGCGCTGCATTCCGTGCCCGACAACATTCCCGGCCCCTCCGCGCGCGAACAGGAGTTGCTTGCCCTCGTCAAAAGCGTCATCGCCAGCCTGAATGTGGACGCGGATATCGGCGTGGCCAAATGGGCGCTGAAACCCTACGAGATGCCCGGAGCTTTCGAGGAGGCCGGGCTTCAAGAGGTGCGCGTGGACGCCATGGCCATCCCCGAGTGCGTCGGAAAATACAATGAGGAGAGCCTGCGTGTGCTTGCCATGCTGACGGCCTATCCGCGCGAGCAGGTGCGCATCGCCATGGCGCTGGAGCAACGCCATGCAAAGCAGAACCCCGGTTACGCGTCCCTGGTCACCAAGGCCGTGCAGGAGGAGTTGCTTTCGCTGGTGGACGAGCGCATGAAGCAGCGCATTGAAATGCGCACCGGCGCGGCCCCCTGGGAGGTTCACGTCGGCATGATGCTTGCCGTCATCGGCCGGACGTAAGGAGCCGCCGCACATATCGTGCGCGGTATGAGCTATGCAAGGACACGACGGAGGCGTATGTATGCGGATTCTGATCGTCAGCGACTCGTACAAAGGATGCCTGTCTTCGCTGGAAGCTGGCGCCGCCATGGCAGATGGCGTCCGTCGCGCCTTTCCCGATGCGGCCGTGTCCGTCTACCCCATCGCCGATGGGGGCGAGGGCACGGCCGACGCGCTTACCCGCGCGCTGGGCGGCGCTCTCGAGCAGGTGCAGGTGCACGGGCCGCACGGCGAGATGGTTCAAGCGTCCTTTGGAATGCTGCCGGACGGTTCCGCCGTGCTCGACATGGCCTCGGCCTCCGGGTTGCCGCTGGCGGGCGGCCGGCGCGACCCGCTGCGCGCCAGCACGTACGGCACGGGCGAGCTGATTGCAGCGGCCCTTCAAAGGCGTCCGCACACGCTGTACGTAGGCCTGGGCGGCTCGGCGACGAACGACGGCGGGGCGGGCGCGCTGTGCGCTCTGGGCCTTCGTCTTCTGGACGAAAAGGGAGAGCCTCTTCCCCATGGCAGCGGCGCGCTAGAGCGGCTGGCAAGCGTGGACGCATCCACCTTACACCCGCTGCTGCGCGGCACGGACGTCATCGCTTTATCGGACGTGGATAACCCGCTGTGCGGCCCGTCCGGTGCGACGGCCATATTCGGGCCGCAGAAGGGCGTTACGCCCGCTATGGCTGCCCGTTTGGACGCCGCTCTCGCCCATCTGGCCGATCTTCTGGAGCCGGCTTTGGGCACGCGCGCGCGGGACAGGCAGGGTGCGGGTGCTGCGGGCGGATTGGGCTTTGCGCTTCTGTGCTGCGGCGCGCAGATACGGCCTGGCATCGACGCCGTATTGGAGGCGATCGACTTTGACGCGCAGCTGGCGGGCGCGGATCTGGTGCTCACGGGCGAGGGCCGCCTGGATGGCCAAACCGCGCGCGGCAAAGCGCCCGTGGGTATCGCGCAGCGGGCGCAGAAGCATGGCGTGCCCGTCATCGCCATCGCCGGGTCGCTCGGGCCGGGCGCGTCGGATGTGTATGCGAAAGGCGTTGGCGCGGCGTTCTCCATCGTGCCCCGGCCTATGTCCCTGGAAGAATGCCTGCAGGACGCCCGCGCGCTGCTTGCCGACGCGTCCGAGCGCGCCCTGCGCGCCGTGCGCCTTGGCCGCCAGATGAAGCGCTGAAGCTCAAAAGGTCAGGCGCGGCCACACGGCGACGTGTGTGCGGCGCGTGGATCCACCGCGGTGGCGCGCCTGCATCAAGCGCGTGGTTATCCAGAGGAAAGGAGCCGCCATGACCGCGGACACCGCTCTTCGCCGCCCCGTTCTGCGCGCTTACATCCCGCCGCACGACCGCGAGGCGCATCTGCGCAAGACGACGCGCATATGCGAGGCTGTAGGTGTCGGCGAGGTGATGCTCTTCACGTCGCCTGCGTATGCGCCGGACTCGGGCTTTATCGGGCCGGACGCGCTTGCCCGCCGCGTGGAGCACCTGCACTGGTGTAAGCGCGCGCTTGAAGGGGCGGGCTTTGGTTTCTCCCTCAACGTTTTTACACACCTGGGGCATGTGTACGTTCCGGAGCGGGAGGTTGCCTCCTTCGGTTTCGAGCGCCAGCTGGATGCTGAAGGCGCGCCCGCGCAGCATCCCGTGCTGGACCCGTACTGCGAACCCCTGCACGCGTATCTGTGCGCTTGTGACGCGGCGTACGCCGCATTGCGGCCGCGGATGTTTTTTCTCGACGACGACTTTGGCGTGCCGCTGAGCGGCTGCTATCACCCGCAACGCGTGCGCCGCTTCGCCGCACAGCTTGGCTGCCAGACGAACCGCGCCGCCGTGCGGGCGTTGCTGCACAGCGAAGACGAGGGTGTCCGCGCGCGCGCCCGGGCCGTCATGTTCGAGTTGATCACCGCCGACCTGCAAGCCCTCGCGCGGGATATAAACGCCGCCGTGCACGGCGTGGACCCATGCATCCGCCTGGGCCTGATGCACCCCGGGCAGGTGTTTTTCGATGTGGCATGCGTGGCGCAAACCCTGGCGGCTCCGCACGCGCCCCTCGTGCGGCCCCAAATCGCCTTGTACCGGGAGAGCTTGCCTTTGGCCGATTACCCGGCCGCGCTGTGGTCGCTGGGGTACTGGAAGGCCAAACTGCCCGCGGACACGGACCTTCTGCCTGAGGTGGAGAGCTACCCATACGAGGAGGCGATCAAGTCTTCCGCCGCCGTGATCGCCCACATGGCCGCGTGCTTTTCCATGGGCGAGCCCGCGCTGGCGCTCAGCTTGCATCTGCACAGCCCGTGCGCGCCGGCCCCATCGCCGGGCCCTTGCGTACGCAGGCTTGCCATGCGGCGCCCGCAGACCGAGGCGATCGTGCGGCTGATACAGGGCGCAACACGCCCCGTGGGCCTGCCCGTGTGGGAGCCCGGCGCTGCGCTCATGACGGGCGAGGCACGCTCGGGAGGATTCGCCGCTCTGCGCTGCCTTGGGCTTCCCGCTTTCAGCGCGCGCAGCGCGCAGGACGCCGTGGCGCACTTTGGCCAGGGCCTTGCAGAACTCTCCGACGAGGCGGCACTAGGCGTGCTTGCACGCGGCGCGCTGCTCGATTTGGACGCCTGCGACGTGCTGGCCGCCCGCGGCCTGCTCGCACGCCTCGGGGTGAGCATGGGCGCGCCCTGCGTACCCGGGCAAGCGCTCAATCTGCTTTGGAAGCCGCCGGAAGGCACGGCGCAGGAGTGGCCGATCTACTACTTTGTGCGCGCCATGGGCGCCGTGGGCATGCCCTGCCCGCTTTGCGCCCCCGGCGCGCAAGCGCTGGGGCGATACCTGGACGACCACGGCGAGCCCGCGGCGCCCTTCATCCTCCTGTTCACCGGCATAGGCGGCGCGCGCTGCGCGGTGGTGAACGCCCGCATGGGACGCTGGCCGCGCGCCGCGCTGGCGAACAGCTGGATTCCGGGCCTGATCGGCCGCGCCGCCGAATGGGTGGCAGGCGCGCCGCTGCCGGTCTATATCGCCCGCGGCGACAACGTGGCACCCGCCGCGCTTGCGCTACACAGCGACGCATTTCTGCTCAGCGCCACCAGCTTTCATTCCGCGTCGCAAGCGGGCGTTGTTCTGTCGCTAGGCGGGGTCCTCGCCGCTGGCTGCTATGCGCAAGTTGACGCAGCGGGCGGGGAGCGTCCGCTCGCCGCACAGCTGCAGGACGGGCGCGCCCTGCTCCGGCTGCCCGGGGAGATGGCCTGCCTGGAGGTGCGCTATCTTCTGGCACGAATTCATTAAGCGTTGAAAACCACATTGGAAGGATGGTCACTGTGAAGATCGTTGTACTGGACGGCTACCGCCTGAACCCCGGCGACCTGAGCTGGGACGCCATCGCGGCCTTCGGTGAGCTGAAGGTGTACGACCGCACGCCCGCCGATCTCATCGTCAGCCGCATCGGCGACGCGCAGATGGTGTACACGAACAAAACGCCCATCACGGCCGCCACGCTGGACGCTTGCCCATCCGTGCGCTTCATCTCCGTGCTGGCCACGGGCTACAACATCGTGGATACGGCCGCCGCCAAGCAAAAGGGCATTCCCGTATGCAACGTGCCCACCTATGGTACGGCTTCGGTGGCGCAGATGGTGTTTGCCCACCTGTTGGAGATATGCCACCACGTAGCCGCGCACAGCCAGGCCGTGTTCGACGGGGCATGGACGGCCGGGCCGGACTTCTGCTTCTGGAACTACCCGCTCATTGAGCTCGCCGGCAAAACCATGGGCGTTGTGGGCTTTGGCCGCATCGGCGCACAGGTGGGGCGCATCGCCAAAGCGTTCGGCATGAACGTGCTCGCCTATGACGCGCAGGTAAATCCTGCCCTGGCGGCGGAAGGTTTCACCTACGTTTCTTTGGAAGAGCTGCTGCGCACAGCCGACGTGGTGACTCTGCATTGTCCGCTTTTCCCCGCAACGCAGGGCATGATCAACCGCCAAACGCTCGCGCTTATGAAGCCAACGGCCATCCTCATCAACACCTCCCGCGGGCCGCTCGTGATGGAAGCGGATCTGGCCGACGCGCTGAACGCGGGCGGCATAGCCGCGGCTGGCGTGGACGTGGTCTCCACGGAACCCATCGCAGCCGACAACCCGCTTCTGAAGGCCCGAAACCTGTTCATCACTCCGCACATCGCCTGGGCGCCCACCGAGGCACGCGCGCGCCTTATGCAGGTGTCGGCCGACAACCTGAAGGCCTTCCTGGCCGACAAGCCCATCAACGTGGTGAACCCATGACCGGCCTGCGCCTTGAACGCCCCGCTCCCGAGCACGAGGCGCGTTACGCCGAGATGATGGCCGAGTGGATGACCTTTGGCGGCCGCATGTATCCGGGCGCGATCAGACAGGGCGTCAAGATGCCATACGCGCAGTGGCTGTGCAAGCTGCGCGACGAAGAAAACGCGCATACTTGCCCGCCGGAGCGCGTGCCCAGCGACGTCTTCTTTCTGCTGAACGATCAGGGCCGCCTGCTGGGCGGAGTGGCCGTCCGGCATGCGCTGAACGAGCATCTGCTGCGCGTGGGCGGCCATATCGGCTACGGCATACGTCCGTCCGAGCGCGGGAAGGGCCTGGGCAAGCGCCAGCTCCGGCTGGCCCTGGCCTATGCCCGCGATGAACTGCACCTGGAGCGGGCGCTCATCACATGCGACAGGAGCAACCCCGCCTCCGCGCACGTCATTATAGCCAACGGCGGCGCGCTGGAGAACGAGGTGACCGAGGAGGACGGCAACGTCGTCCAGCGCTACTGGATCGACCTGGCGCGCCGTTGACGGGCCGGCCGGCGCCGCTTTGGCCACCCTGCCGAGCCTTACGCACATGAGGAGGTTGTCCATGCAGGAAACCGCTGTATGGCCGAATGACGCCCTCGTCGGCTTTGCGTATCCGCCCGCGGGCTACATGACCGCATCCATGGCCGCCGGGCACACGCGCGCGCGGCTGTTCGCCGACGATGCGGCATACCCGTCGATATGGATCGCCCACGAACAGTATACCGTCTTCATGGGCGGCAGCGGCACGCCGCGGGAGATGCGCGACGCCTGCTGCGAACTTGCGCGTCTCGTGCTCACGCCTTCACTGCGCCGCGCCTTGGGCGCAGTGAAGGTGCTCGTGCCTTCCGACGACTGGCTCCCCCATCTGCACCGCGCCTTTGACGGCGTGCAGGCCGGCGTGTACCCCCGCACCGTCTATCGTCACACACTGCAGGCCATGGCGCCTTGCGGGCGGCCGGAGGTCGTCCCGATTACGCCCGCGCTTATGGAGGACGACGCGCTTGGCAACCGCGGCATGATCGCCGGGGAAGTGACGCAGATGTGGGGCGGTGTGGACGCCTTTCTGCAGGAGGGCTTCGGCGTGTGCGCCGTTGTAGACGGCGCGGTGGCCGGGTTCTGCACGGCCGAATACGTAAGCCCCGGCCGCTGCGGGATGGGCGTCGCCACGGCGCCGGAACACCGCCGCCAAGGCCTTGCTGCGGCCATGACGAATGCCTTTTTGGCGATGTCGGCCCGCCGCGGCGTCACGCCTTTCTGGGATTGCTGGACGAACAACCAGGGTTCCATAAAGACAGCCACGCGTGCGGGGTTTCAGTTTGTGGCTGATTACCCGGCGTTCCTGCTCAACTTCGCCCCGTAAAACAAAACAGGAAGGCTGCATACGGCCGCCCGTCCGTATGCAGCCTTCCTGTTTATACCCGCTCGGGATCGCGGGTGAGCTCCTCTTTATAGATCGCCCTTCTGCGCTCCTCCACCTCCTGAAACCAGGAGCGCAGCGCGCGCTGCATCTGCTGCATTCGTACGGGGTGCTGTGCGGACAAATCGCTTTGTTCGCCGATGTCTGCGTACAGGTCGTACAGCTGCGGCTGCGTCTCCGCCACCGAACCGCGCACGGCAAAAGGCGGGTCGGGCAGGCCGTCCATCTCGAAATGCGGCAGGTTCATCATGCCCTGATACCACACGTTGTCGCGCGACAGTTTTTTCATCGCCTCGGGTGCTTTGGGATAGTACAGCTTCCATCGTCCCTCGCGCATGGCGCAGTTGCAGCCATATACCGGTTCGTAGCGGTTATACTGCCAGAACCTGGGCGGGTCGGGCATATCCTCTCCGCGCAGAAGGGACAACACGTTGCGTCCGTCCACATATGCGCTGGGCGCGCCGCCGCACGCCGCCAGGAGCGTGGGCAGAAGGTCCAGGTGCGATGTGCTCTGTTCAACTTCCCGGCCCGCGCCCGGCAAGCCTTCCGGCCAGCGGATCAGGCAGGGTACGCGGATGCCGCCTTCCAGAACGTCCTGCTTGCTGCCGCGCAGAGGGCCGCCAAAGCGCGCTTTACCGCCGCTCATGTCCGCGCCGTTGTCGCTTGTGAAGACCACGATTGTATCCTGCGCCAACGCCAGGCGCTCAAGCGTCGCCAGAATCCGGCCGACGCCCTTGTCCATACGGGTGATCATTGCATACACGCGCTGTACTTCGTCGTTAAACAGCCCCATGTTCCGGTACGCGAGGATCTCCTCCTCCGGCACCTGCAGGGGCGTGTGCGGAGCGTTGTAAGCCAGGTACAGGAAGAACGGCTCATTCCGGTGCGTTTCCATGTAGCCGATCGCCTCATCCGTGAGCGCGTCCGTCAGATACCGGCCGTCCGCGTGTACAGGGCTGCCGTTGCGTTCGAGCAGCCAGTTGTCGTACCACATACCGCCGTTCAGGAATCCAAAAAAGTCCTCAAATCCGCGGCTGAGCGGGTGGTGGCGCATGTCGAACAGCCCGTTGTGCCACTTGCCAAACATCGCCGTGCGGTAGCCTAGGCCGCGGAACTCATCCGCAATGGTGGGAACGGACAGCGAGATGCGGTCCAGCCCGCGGTTGGATTCCACGCTCAACGCGCCCACCCGGTGCGCGTATTGGCCGGTAAGCAGCCCCGCGCGCGCAGGGGCGCATATGGGCGAGACGGCATAGTTGGCGCGCAGCAAAAGGCCGGCGCGTGCCAGGCTGTCGATGAAGGGCGTTGTTATGTACGGGTTGCCGTAGCAGCGCAGGTCGCCAAAGCCTAGGTCGTCCGCGCAGATCAACACCACGCTCGGTTTGCGGGGCATGGCCCCTCCCCCTCTCCGCTGTGAAGGCGCCTGGTTCCTATGCCCAAATGCTACGCGCAAACCGGACTTCTGTCAACAAAACAATCCCGCCTGCGCAGAGCAGGCGGGACCAACTTGGGTAAGGTTAGCGCACCGGCGCCAGCGCAGCGGCCTGGATGGCCGCCTGATGGCCGGAATCTACCTTGTTCGACTCATGCACGCGGCTGCCCAGGAAGTGAATACAGAACTGGCCGTTGAAGCCGTTGTCCGGGATGGTCTTCGTGCCGTGCGGCACGCCGTAGATGGAACCGGCAATGACGAGGTTGCCGATCTTTACGTGCACCGGGCGGCGCGTTGCGTCAATCTTGCCGCCGTAAATGGCGTACATCGTCTGGGTGTCCGCAACGCTCACGGGCTCTACGTCGGCGTGCATGTGACCCGCCCAACGCTTCACGTTGAAGGCAAGCCCGGTTTGCACGTCCACCACTGTGGCGACGGAGTTTGTCGCAAATACCTTATCCACGTCGTCCCAGGCAATCATCTGCGCAGTGCCCGTCTGGCCGTACCCGGCCGAGAGCCATTGATTGGTCACATCGGAAGGGTACACGGGCGCGGGCGAGGGGATCTGCGGCGCGGCCACAGGCACGCTCAGCGGCCCAGCCATGGCGGTCATCAGCTGAAAAGTCGCCTGGTCAACGATGCCCGTTGAAGGAAAATTCTGAGCGATCTGAAAGCGCAGAACGGCGTCGCGGGTGATGCTGCCAAAGTAGCCGGTCACCTGATCGTTGAAGAAACCGAGTTGCCGGAGCGCCGTTTGCACGGTGATGACGGTAGCGCCCCGGTCGCCGAACTGTGCGTATGCAGACACATACGACACAGGTGCGGCGGTGATCTCTTCGGGCACGACGACGGTTTGCAGCTGCCCGGCGTAGTACACGGTGACGCTTTCGCCCGGTTTGTAGCCAAGGCTCTTGAGGTACTCGGCGGTAAGGCCTTTGGGCAGCGTTGCGGAGGTAGGTGAGTTGTCGGTCAGCCGCAGCGCCTGCGGGGCGTAGTGCTGGGCTATGGACTGGGTGTTGTTTTGCGCGACGGCCTGGGTGTTGGCGACGGGCGTGATGATCGTGACGTTCTGCGCCACGCTCACGTTTCCGCCCTGTGCGAAGATGGAGGACTGATTGGACGCCATGGAGATAGTAGAGCCGTAGGACGCCCCGCCCGAGAAGCTGACGTACGCCGCGGACACATAGCCGGTGAGGCTGCCGTACTGCACCTGGTACCACCCGGGCACCGAGCTGTTCAGCACGGTGAGAAGCGCTCCGCGGGGCAATACGGTGAGCTTGCGGCCGGATGTGGCGGGCGTTGAGCGCAGGTTAAGCGCCGATGCGACGACGTAGCACGTCCCTTCCGCCGCCTCCGCGCGCGGCAAAAAGGCGAGCAAAAGAGCGACGGCGAAAAAACCGGCGACGGCGAATGCCATCGCGCGGGTGCGTGATGTCCTCATAGACACACAACCCTTCATGAAAAGAAATGCATCGTGTGATGTGGGCGTTCAATGCCGAAGCGGCTTGAACGGAACGCCGATAAGGATATGAAAACAGTGATCAGCAAAACTAACCAAAGTATATATCGGAGCAAATGCGCAGAGGTTTAGCAAATAAAGGAGCGCGGCGAGCCTTTTTTTGGCCCGTCGCGCAAAATGACACGCATTCATCACCGGTATATGGAAATGGTATCTTCGTTCCGCGTTCAATCAAGCGTTGAACGGGCCGTTTTTTATCCGAAGATCAGCTTGCCCAGTTCCAGCGGTTCAACGATCCGATCGCCTTTGTACACGCGCATATTGCCCGCGGACAGCTCGTCGATGAGAATGACCTCGTTGCCGGCCACGGTGCGGCCGAATTCCAGCTTGATGTCGTACAGCGTAAGGCCGCGCGCGGCCAAATCGTCGCGGATCACGCCGCAAATCTTTCGGGTTTGGGCGGCGATGTTGTCGTACTCGCTCCGGCTCATCACGCCGAGCACCTCAAGGCCTTCCTGATTGATGAGCGGATCGCCTCGGTCGTCGTCCTTCAGGGTCATCTCCACGTAGGCGGGCAGCTCCTGCCCAAAGGCCACGTAGCCGCCGTAGCGCTTATGAAAGCTGCCCACTGCGCGGTAGCGGCAAATCACTTCCAGGCCCTTGCCAAACGGCGCGCAGGCCCGTACGGTCATCTCGGCCTTGTCCAAGTCGGCGGAGATGCAGTGCGTCTTCACGCCCGCCTGGGCGAGTTTGCCAAAGAAGTAAACGGACGTACGCAGGCCTGCGCGGCCCATCCCTTCGATGGAGAGCCCGACCGTATTCGCGCCCGGATCGAACACGCCGTTCTCCCCCGTCACGTCGTCCTTAAACTTGAGGAGGAACGTGTCCTCCGAGACCTTGTAGACATCCTTTGTTTTGCCCGTGTAATGCAGCTTCATGTCAACAGTCCTTTCCGCATCAGTCACGCAGCGATTATAGCGCAAAACCCGGCCGCAGAAAAGCAAAGATGAAGAAATGTTCGGACAACCTACGACGTATAAACGCCTCCCGATCCTGATACCATGGACGGGAGGGGATGACATGCTTGCGATAATCCATAAGCGGCGCGGAGGCGGTTACCTGCCGCTGTGCCTTGCGTGCCTGCTCATCTTTTGCACGTTGGCGGGGTTATACATGCTTACGCAGCAAAAAACCGCGGCACCGCCGCAGGGCACACAAGCGCCGCCCGTACGCGTGCGCCCGCTCATCGTTGAGGCCGATATTCTGTACGACACGCGCAACGCCCGCGTTTCCTTCCCGCGCGTGCTTGGTGTTGGCCAGGACAGCGTGGCGGACATGGTGAACCGACGCCTTGAGCGCGACTTCGCCCTGCCGGAGATGGAACAATTCATCAGCGATCAGCGGGGAAGCCAGATCCCTTGGGAGCTGGACTTCGGCTTTTCGGCGGAGCAGATCGGCGAGGTGTTGCACCTGCGCGCGCTGCGCTATTCCTTTACCGGCGGCGCGCATGGCAGCACCGAAAAGATGGACGCCTATATCGACTGCGCAAACGGCGCGATGTACACCCTGGACGACCTATTTCAAGATCCGCCCGCCGCCCGCGCCGCCATTGCGGCGCTCATTGACCGCCAGATCGCTACGCACAAAGAGGATTTTTTTCCGGACGCCAAGGCCGCGCCCCTGCCCGAGCTCTTCTCTTTCTCGCCGGACGGCCTGGTAATCGAGTATCCGCCGTATTCCATCGCGCCGTATGCTTCCGGCTTTCAGGCATTCACCATTCCGGTGGAGGAAGTGATGCCGCTCATCGACACGGCCGCGCCCTTCTTCTCCGCCCTCAAGCGCGACGTCGGCGCACAGAATTAATCCCCGTGCAACTGAAGAAGGGAAACGCTCCAAGCGGGCGCTTCCCTTTTTCGGCATGAGCGGCTCATACGAAATTGCCCATCTCCAGTTTCAAACGCTTAATGATGCGCTTCTCCAGGCGCGATATGTAAGATTGGGAGATGCCCAGCTCGTCAGCGACTTCCTTTTGCGTCTTCTCGCTGCCGCCGAGCAGCCCGAAGCGCAGCTGCATGATGCGCTTCTCGCGCGCGGTAAGCGAGGTGAGCGCCTCCTGAAGCAGCTGTTTGTCCACCTGCTCGTCCACTAAGCGGGTGACCACGTCGAAGTCTGTGCCCAAAATGTCCGACAGGAGGAGTTCGTTGCCGTCCCAGTCGATGTTGAGCGGTTCGTCGAAGGATACTTCCAGGCGCGTGCGCGCGTTGCGGCGCAGGTACATCAAAATTTCGTTCTCGATGCAGCGCGAGGCGTAGGTGGCCAGCTTGATGCGCTTGCAGGGGTCGAATGTGTTCACCGCTTTGATAAGCCCGATCGTGCCGATGGAGATCAAGTCTTCCATTCCGATGCCCGTGTTCTCAAACTTGCGCGCTATATACACCACAAGGCGCAGGTTGCGCTCGATCAGCGTCTGGCGCACGGACACGTCGCCCGCGCCGAGCTTCTCGATCACCGCCTCTTCCTCCGAGCGCGACAAAGGGCGCGGCAGGGTGTCGCTCCCGCCAATGTACTGCACTGTGCGCGGCCTGCGCCGCAGCAGCCCGCGCCACCACGCCCGAACGAGCATCCACCACTTTCTCACTACAACCCCTCCCTCAATATCGAACCCGGCACGAGCACCTGCCAGCTGTCATCCTCGTGAAGCGCGTGTGGCGAGAGCGCCACGTAATGTGGCCCAATGCGACGCGTTTTGCCGCGCAGCGTAACGTCGGCCCCGTCCATGCGCAAGGCGGGCAGCACGCCCCTGCCGCCCACAGCCGCGTAGGGCACCATGCGAAACCCATTTGTCACCGCGGTTTGCGCGTCCGGAGCGTCGCTCAGCTCAAGACAAGATGCCAGCGCGGGCCCGGCCACAAGCACTGGCAGGCCGCTGATCGGCTCGCGCAGGCGGTTTCCGTTGTCGGCGAGGGCCACGGCGCTTACCGTTTTTCCGCGGTATGTCCACCGCACGTCGCAAAGGGAGGCCCCGTCTGCGGCGTTGTGGCCGCGCAGCGCGAAAGTCAGCGCGCATGCCCCGATCGCCATGCCGCAGCAGAGGAGGATAGGCGACAGCGGCGCGCCGTGCGCGCCCAGCCAGTGCGCCAAAGAGAAGCCTGCGCCGCCAAAGAGAAACGTGGCCAGCCATACGAAGAGCGCCGCTTTGCCGCAGGCGGCCGGAGATGACACGCCCACCGCCAGCGCGCCCATGCTGGCGGACACGCAAAGACGCGCGGCGACAGACTGCAGGAAGGACAGCCCGGGCAGGTACGCGGCCACTGCGTAGCCCGCGCCGAGCAGCGCGCCCAGCGCAATGCGCCAAACGCGCACCCGGCGTCCACACACGCGCGCCGCGGCCCACAGGATGGGCAGATTGGCGGCCAGATTCTGCAGTACGTATAGCTCCACATTGACCGTCAAGGGCGCTCCCCCTTCCCTGCGCGGCGAGGCGGATCAATGGCGCGCGCGTCGCCCTACACGCGACGCCGGGCTTGCGCGCCCTGTCCTGCGGAACCATTATATACAAGGACAACGCGCAAATATGTAGAATAGCGCCGCGGAAAAAGGCGGCGCGTCGCGCCCGGAGGTTGTGGCCGACGTTCATACGACAAAAGGGGCGTCCGACGGACGCCCCTTCGACGCAGTATGGGCTGCGACGCGCCTGTACCCTTTTGTGCTTATCCTTTGGCGCGTACGCCCCGGTACACGCAAGTGACGCCCCCGGCGATGAGGCCCGCCAGCACGGGCGCCACCCAGGCAAACGGCCCTGCGCTGCCCACCATCAGCAGCTGCCGCTGCAAGGCCGCAAGCGGAAGGATGTTGGCGCGCGCGATGTACAGCACGCCATTCGTGGGGTCGGCGATGGCCACGGCGCCCAGCAGCAGCACAATGCCGCCGCACAGAAGCGCCGCGCGCGGGAAGGCGTCGCGTCCGTCCGTCCGCTGCAGCGCCGGCAGGCACAGCAGCAGCGTAAGCAGCGGCAGCAGTGCATTGAGGGTGAAGTCGAGCGGCGGAAAAGGCATGTTGAGCAGCCCGGCGGAACGCCGCTGCAGATACGCGCCGATGGTGACGTTCCCGGCGGAGGTGAGCACAAGCATGGCGGCTACGGCGACAGCCATGCGCGTCCCGCGATTTCCGACGGAAGCCCACGAGCCGACGGCCCAGCCCAGCGCTGCGCCGGGCAGCAGGGCGAGCAGCGCGAAGAGCATAGACAGGATGAGCGAGCTCGCGCCTGCCGCCATCGGAACCACGCCCGAACCGGGTGCGGCGGGCTGCGGTAGCCCGCGGCCGGCCGTTGCCTGTAGCCATCCGCCCACAGGCCAAAGCGCGGCGAGCGCTGCCAGCGTAAAGAGCAGGACGGGCCAGCAGGACGTGTGCCCGTCCGCGTTCTCAGCCGCCGCCGGCCTTGGTTCCCCGGGCAGCAGGCACAAGGCGCAGCCGCCGAAGGCCACAAGCCCCGTTTTGCCCAAAAGTCCGCGGACGACGCCCCCGGCCGCGCTTTGGCCATATGCGGCGTTGAGCAGCCCTGTGCGGTACTGATAGCTCAGGAGCGTATCTGTCCACTGGTAGGTCCCCGGCGATGACAGGAGGGTATGCATGGACCAGCTTCCGCAGAACGCCGTCATCCATCCGCAGGCCGCAGATGCCAGCGCAGCCACGCCGACCATCCGCCCGGCGGCCATGGGGCGCACGCGCTGCAGCACCAGGCCGCCCAGTACGATGAAGGGAACCAGCTGCAGGGACTGCAGGGCGGCCGTCAGCCAAAATGCAGCGGGTGCCGCAAGCGCGGAAGGCCCCATGGGTCCCTGAAGTACGCCTGCGCCCAGCATGGGATGCGTGAGAGCGCATGGGGCGAACAGAAGGGCCGCCAAGCCAAAGCGCAACGCGTCGCGCCGGACGCTGCGCAGCCCGTACAGCGCGGCGGCGCTCAGCACGCCCGTGCAGGCCGATGCGGCAAGCGCGAACAGGAACGTATTGCGCAGGGGCATAAGGGCACTGGGTCGTTCAAACAATGCACTAAAATTGTCCAGGCCCACAAACGGGGAACCGAAGAGGCCGAACTGCAGGCGGTAGTTCTTCAGAGCGGTCAGCAGCGTACCGGCTGCGGTGATGGAATGGGCGGTCAACAGAAGCAGCGTGGCAAGCGCGCCGCACAGGATGAGCGGAAGTCTGCGTGACATGGCCGTACCCCTCCTCTTGTCTGTGGATCCAATATAGCACGCGCGGGCGCGCATGTCCCGATAAGCGCCCATACGCCTCCATTTCCTGCCTTGAGTGTCATTCATGCGCGCGCACTTGACGCCTCGCCGCGTATGTGATATACTTCACAAAAGTAAAATGATGGCGATGAGGAAGAACAACGCGCCGTAGCCCGATACAAGAGAGCAGCCGGCTGGTGCGAGGCTGCGGCGGCTGAAGGCGCATTCGCTCGCTTCCGAGCCACTTTGGGTGACAGCGCCGCAGCAGCGCCTTAGCCTGAGGCGGAGGGCCCACCGATAGAGGGGCGCATGAGCAGGAAACGCTTGGCGTTTCAAGCAGAGTGGTACCGCGCAGGGGGTTTATGGACGCCCTTCGTCTCTGATTTTTCGGAGGCGAAGGGCTTTTTGCATGCATAAAGCATCATCTGGGAGGTTTACACGAATGGAACCCTTGATTCGCATCACGATTGGCGACATGCTTGACCAGCGCGCCGCCATGCACCCCGATAACGACTGCATCGTCTACCCCAGCGGCACGGCGCGCTGGACGTGGGCGCAGTTTCGCGAGGAAGCGAATCTGGTAGCGCGCGGTTTCCTCGCCGTGGGCATCGGCAAGGGCGATCACGTGGCGATCTGGGCCACGAACGTCAAGGAATGGCTCATCACCATGTTTGCCTGCGCCAAAATTGGCGCAGTGCTCGTTACGGTGAACACGAACTACAAGCAGTTCGAGCTGGAGTACCTGCTGCGCCAGTCCGATTCCAAAGCGCTTGTGCTCATGGACGGCTTTAAGGACTCCAACTATGTGGACCACGTGCGCGCGCTGTGCCCGCATCTGGACGAGGCGCAGCCGGGCGCGCTGAACAACAAGATGCTGCCCTGCCTCAAGTACCTCATCCACGTGGGCGAGGAGACGCCTAAGGGCATGATGGCGTTCACCAGCCTCTACGAGCGCGCAAAAGACGTTCCTGAGGCCGACCGTGCGGCGCTGCAGGCCTCCCTCACCGAGGACGAGGTTATCAATATGCAGTATACCTCGGGCACCACGGGCTTTCCCAAGGGCGTCATGCTCACGCACTACAACCTGATTAACAACGGCAAAAGCATCGGAGACTGCATGAAGTTTACCCCCAGCGACCGTCTGTGCATCACCGTACCGCTCTTCCACTGCTTCGGCTCGGTGCTGGGCGTGATGGCCTCGCTAACGCACGGCACCACGATGGTGATCGTAGAGCAATTTCACCCCCTGCGCGTCATGGAGGCCGTCCAAAACGAGCGCTGCACCGCGCTGCACGGCGTGCCCACCATGTTTATCGCCATCTTGGAGCATCCGGACTTCGCCAAGTACAGCTTCCCCCACCTGCGCACGGGCATCATGGCCGGTTCCCCCTGCCCCACCAAGGTGATGCAGCAGGTGGCCGGTGTGATGGGTATGCGGGAGATTACCATCGTGTTCGGACAAACCGAGTGCTCGCCAGGTATGACGCAAACCACCACCGACGACAGCCTGGAGCTGCGCGTGTCCACGGTTGGACGGCTCCTGCCGCACGTGGAGGGCCGCATTGTAAACCCTGAGACAGGGACAGAGCAGCCGCACGGCGTGCCGGGCGAGATCGTCACGCGCGGGTATCACCTGATGAAGGGCTACTACAAGATGCCCGAGGCGACCAATCAGGCCATCGATAAGGACGGGTGGCTGCATACGGGCGATATCGGCACACAGGATGAGGCGGGGTATTTCAAGATAACCGGACGCCTCAAGGACATGATCATCCGGGGCGGCGAGAACGTGTACCCGCGCGAGATCGAGGAATTTTTGTTTACGCACCCCGCCGTGCGCGACGTGCAGGTGGTGGGCGTGCCGGATGCCAAGTACGGCGAGGAGGTGCTCGCCTACGTCATCCTGAAGGAGGGCCAAAGCGCCTGCGAGGAAGAGCTGATCAAATTCGTCAAGGAAGGGCTGTCGCGCTACAAGGCTCCGCGCTATGTCCGCTTTACCGATAGCTATCCCATGACCGCTTCGGGCAAGATACAAAAGTACAAGCTACGCGAGCAGGCCATAGCCGAGCTGCACCTGCAAGGCGCGGCTTCCATTGAAACCGCGTAAACCCGCCCAAGGAGGATTCCATGTCCAATCAACTCTCCATCGCCGGCGATTTGGGCAGCGGCAAGTCTACGATCTGCCGCATGTTTGAAAAGGACGGCTACCGTCTGTACAGCATGGGCGCCATCATGCGCGGCATGGCCGCCGCCGTGGGCATGAGCATTGAGGAATTCAACGTATACGCCAAGGGCAGGCGGGAGATCGACGACGAGATCGACGACCACCTGCGCGCTCTTGCCCATGTGGACGAGCCGCTCATCGCCGATTCCCGCATGGCATGGCATTTTTTACCTAACAGCGTAAAGCTATATCTTACGGTGGACCCGCTGGAGGCTGCCCGCCGCGTCGTTCAGGATGAAACGCGCCGCGTCGGTGCCGAGGCGTACGCCTCGCCCGAGGAAGCCCGCGCCGGGCTGTCTGTGCGCAAGGCGGCCGAGAACACGCGCTATCGCGCGCTATACGGCGTGGACTGCGCCGACCTGTTCAACTACGACATCGTGGCGGATACCACCGCCGCCTCCCCGGCACAGGTGTACGAAGTGCTCACCCGGGCAATCGCCGGGCGGGAAGGACCTCTCGCCTTCATCAACCCCGGCCGGATCTTTCCAACGGCCCCGCTCTGCGCGCCCGCCGACTGCCGGCAGCCCCTCATTGTTCAGCCTATGGGCGAGCATTTTGTTGCGCTGGGCGATCACAGCGCGCTGGCCTTCGCCTTGCAGAAAGGGGCGCCTTTCGTCCGCTGCCGCCTCAGCCGCGAGCTATGCGAGGACTGGGTGCGCGCGTTTCCCCGCTAAGTCGCGCATAAGGAAGAGCGTACCGGCCGCCGCATGGGCGGGCAGTACGCTCTTCCCTTTCGTTGTCCTTTTTAGCTTGCGGCGGCCGGGCGGCGTTTGTGGCGCGGAGAGGAGGCAACTTTGCCGCACGCCCGCAGCAAGGCGGCGGTGATCTCCGCCTGCATTTGGTCGGTGTACAGCTCGTAGCGCAGGTATACGTCGCCCTTGTCCGTTGAGATGTACCGGGGCGGCAGGCTGCAGAGCGCCAGGGCCAGCACGTCCATGCAGCACTGGTCGCACATGCACATGGGCACGCTCTCCATCACGCGCTCCAGCATGCGCTCAACGATTTCTTCCATGATGTTGTGAACCTTCATATTGCACTGGTGTTTCATAAACAGTGCCCCTTTCCAGGTCACTCGCGCACGATTTCCTCCATCACGAAGCACTCGATGACGTCCAGATCCTTGATGTCGTTGTAGCGCTCCAAGCTCACGCCGCACTCAAAGCCAGAAGCCACCTCGCGCGCATCGTCCTTGAAGCGCTTAAGGGAGTCGATCTTGCCCTCGTGCACCACCACGTGGTCGCGCAGCAGACGAACCTGTGCATTTCGGCGGATCATGCCGTCGGTGACGTAGCAGCCGGCTACGGCGCCCACGCCCGTTACGCGGAACACCTGGCGCACCTCGGCGTGGCCCAGCACGTTCTCCTTGAACTCCGGGGCGAGCATGCCCTTCATGGCCTTTTCAATATCCTCGGTGGCGTGGTAGATCACGCGGTACAGCCGGATGTCGATGTCTTCCTGATCGGCCATGGCGCGCGCGGTGTTGTCCGGCCGCACGTTGAAGCCGATGATGACCGCGCCGGAGGTGGTGGCGAGCATCACGTCCGCTTTGTTGATCGCGCCCGCGCCGCCGTGGATGACGCGCACGCGCACCTTGTCGTTGGAAAGCTTCTCCATGGCCTGCTTCACGGCCTCCACAGAGCCCTGCACATCCGCTTTGATGATCAGGTTGAGGTCCTTCACCTCGCCCTTCTCAATCTGGGAGAACAGATCCTCCAGCGAGACGCGCGCGGAGGCCTTAAACTGCTCGGCGCGCTGTTTATCGCGTCGTTCCTCGGCCACCAGGCGGGAGAGGCGATCGTCCTCGACGGCGGTGAAGCTGTCGCCCGCCTTCGGCACTTCGCCAAGGCCGATGACCTCGACGGGCGTGGAGGGGCCGGCCTCGTCCACGCGTTCGCCGCGGTCGTTCATCATGGCGCGTACGCGGCCGTAAGCCACGCCGGCCACAACCGTATCGCCCGTGCGCAGCGTACCGTTTTGCACAAGCACCGTGGCCACAGGGCCGCGGCCCTTGTCCAGCTGGGCCTCGATGATGACGCCCTTGGCCTTGCGATTGGGGTTGGCCGACAGCTCGCACACGTCCGCCGTGAGCAAGATGAGCTCCAGCAGCTGATCGATCCCCTCTCCTGTCTTGGAGGAGACCGGCGCGATGACCGTGTCGCCGCCCCATTCCTCGGCGACGAGCAGGTGCTCGGTGAGGGACTGCTTGACGCGGTCCACGTCCGCTTGCGGCTTGTCGATCTTGGTGATGGCCACGATGATGGGCACGTTAGCGGCTTTGGCATGGTTGATGGCTTCCACCGTTTGGGGCATGATGCCGTCGTCTGCGGCTACAACGAGAATGGCGATATCCGTCGCTTGAGCGCCGCGGGCGCGCATAGCCGTAAAGGCCTCGTGGCCCGGGGTATCAAGGAATGTGATGCGGCGGCCGTCCTGCACGGAGATGGTATACGCGCCGATGTGCTGCGTGATGCCGCCAGCCTCGCCCTCCGCCACGTTGGCGCTGCGAATGCGGTCGAGCAGGGAAGTCTTGCCGTGGTCAACGTGACCCATAATGGTGACGACCGGCGGGCGGGTGATGAGGGCGGACGGATCGTCCTTAACGTCCTCGTCGGTAAGCGTTTCCTCGGCGGTCTTCTCCAGCTTCAGCTGCAGATCGATGCCAAAGTCAGCCGCCACAAGCTGCGCTGTGTCGTAGTCGATCTCCTGATTGATGGTGGCCATATTCCCCAGCAGGAAGAGCTTCTTGATGATCTCGCCGCTCGTCTTGCCGATGCGCTCGCACAGATCGCGTACCAAGATGGTGGGTTGCGTCATCACAGCCGACTCGATGACCACCGGCTCGGGCCGGAACTGCTGCTTCATGCCTTTGCGCTTGCCGCGGCTGCGCACGAAATCGTCGTCCAGAACGGGCACGGGCGGCGCTTCTTTTGCCAACGTCTTCTTTTGCTTTTGCTTCTTGTCTTCAACGGTTTTGCGCTGTTCGTACAGGCTCTTGTTCGGATCGTAATTGGATACGCGTTCTTTCTCCTGCACGGGGGTCAACTCGGGCTTCTTGGGGCCGAAGCCGGGGCGGTTGAACCCGCCGGGCGCCCCGCCCGCGCGGGGCGCAAAGCCGGGGCGCGGCGCGCCGCCGACACCTCCTGGCGCAAAACCCGGGCGTGGGCCTTGGCCGGGCACAAAGCCGGGCCGCGGCGCGCCGGGCGCAAAACCTGGGC
>JAVBLU010000051.1:0-20498 GCA_031553225.1 Eubacteriales bacterium | reverse complement strand
AGCCTTTTTGTTTGGGGGGGCGGGCGCTCCAGCCCAGGCGGAAGGCAGGAAATGCCTTCCGCTATTTTTATGAAGGAGATGATCGTATGGACTTCACGATCAAACACATCCAAACCGAGCGGCAACTGGATGCCGCGCTTGCCCTTGAGAAAAAGGTGTTTGGCGCTCCTGCGGAGCAGAACAGCCCAGGATATGCCCGCGCAAGGTGGCTGGAGCGCATGGACGGTTTTGGCGACCTGATGCTGTATGCGGAGAGCGGCGGCGAGGTCGCGGGCATCGTATTCGGCAGAATGGAAGGCGAAATAAGCATCACGGTCGGGCCGGTGGCCGTCGGCGAGCAGTACAGAAAGTGCGGTATTGCCCGGTTGCTGATGCAGGAGCTTGAGAAACGCGCGCTCAGGCATGGCGTTCATCATATCGCCCTGGGGGCGGTGGAGAGCGCGGAAGGGTTTTACACAAAGCTCGGCTATACCGGTACGCTGCTGATCCAGTCCGAAAAGCAGAGCGTCGACGAGTTGCTCTCACTGAACACGCAGTACCGGATTGCCAAAACAAACGTGTACGAAGGAAAGGTCAGCCAGCTTTTCTTTGAGCTCCCTGCGCCAGACCGTGCGCTGCAACGGGCCTACGAAGCCGCCTTCTCAGGCTGCCATACCCAGATGGTGTTCAAAAGATGATTTGAGGGAGGTTAGACGATGAGCAACACAACCGTTCGCCGCGTAGACGGCAAGGATCTGGACCGCATCGTTCCCGGTATCGTCCGCGTCTTTCGGGATGACGAGGTGGTTCCTTGGCACAGGCATGACGAGTGCTTGGCTTTCTTCGAGCGAAGTATTAAACGCGGCTTCTATATGGTCGCCGCTTACGATGGGGACGAAATTAGCGGTTACAGCGAATGGATCGAAACCCATGACTGCGGCAGGAAGCTTCTATATCTCGGCATCATGCAGGTCGACTGCGATCTACGCGGCAGGGGCATCGGTACGGCGATGCTGGACGATGGTCATGCGTACGCGAAAAGCATCGGTGCGTCTTGGCTCCGCACGATACCCGAGGATGCGCGCGCACACAGGTTTTATCGCAAGTATGGGTTTATCGATACCGATGAGATTTACTATTGCAAATGCCCGACGACCGCAAACGCCGGCGTGGTGCGAGGTCGTCAGCCGGCCATCATGACGATGGAAACCGCCAACGCGCATGAGTTTGTGTTTGGTCTGTGCCAATCGTCGGGAAGGCATATGTACGAGGTCGCCAATCACAATCCCGCGTGCAGTGATTACGCGGTCACAACGGCTTATCATCCAGATGGCCACTTGCAGTTCAGATACAGGCAAGGCGAGAAACGTGCGTTGGTGCTGTATTGGAGCGACAAGCGTCCAGACGCCGCCACCGTGTTAAGCATCCGCGAGTGCGGAAACGCGGCGGGGTTTGACGAGGTCGAGTTTTATTTTAGATCAAAACAACAGGGCTTGTTTGCGGGCCATGATGTGACCCGCGAAAGCGTCGAAATGGAGAGGGAAGTATGACAAACGATATCGGCAACTACGCCAAACACGCGCGATTCTGGGATTGGAGCGGTCACGACCGCGCTGCCGAGCACGACTATTGGTACAACCATGCCAGGCGCTACGGCAACAGCGTCCTCATCCCTATGTGCGCGTGGGGCGAGACCGGCGCGTATATGGCCGAGCGCAGCATGAGCGTGACGGCGTTTGACATCACGTCGGAGATGATCGCCGAGGGTAAAAAGCGCTTTGGCGATGTGCCAGGGCTTGCGCTGCGCGAAGGCGATGTGCGCGACTTCCGCTTCGACATCCCACCAGCCGATTTCTGCTTCGCCATGGACTTCGGGCATCTGCTGACGCTGGAGGACGTGAAAAGGGCGCTCGTGTGCATCAACAACCATCTGCGGGACGGCGGATGCATGGTCATCGAGACGGGCTTGCGCATGCCCGGCGCGGAATCGCGCACCCACCCGAGCGAAACCTTCTATCCGCTGAAACAAATATACCCGCACCTGAAAGTCTGGAAGACCGGCGTCACCCGCAACGACGCCGAAACCGGCCGCTGCCATATCGCGCAGACATTCTACGCCGAGGATGAGAGCGGCTATATCGAGAGCTTCGAGCACGCCTTTTACCTGCAAAGCTATACCCGTGAGGAATGGCTGGAAGCATTTCGCGAGTGCGGGTTTGAGGTAGTCGGTGAGTTTAGCAGCCGTGGGGGTGAATCTTGGCAGAGCGGCAGCGGCGGGTATCGGATTTTTGAGGCGGTGAAGGCGGCGGGTGCGAGAAAACAATGCGGTCAGGCCAAAAAGCATGTCCGCATCGACATGGCGGCCGACAGCGACTATGTCCTTGAGCGGCACTGCCGTATCAACTACGAATGCGACACCCCGTGGGCGCGCAAGAAATCCTACGAGGCGTACCGCGCGGACTGGTTTGCCGATACCGCCCAGCAAGAGGGCTTCCTCTCCGCGCTGACCGAGAGCATGGAGGACGCGCGCACCATTGCCGAGATCATCAAGACCGAAGCGGGAGAGACTGTGGGCTATCTATGGGTTCCCTTCCATGGGGAATATGCGTCTTTCGTGTGGGCGGATGTACAGGACATATACGTTGAAGAAGCTTTCCGCAAAAGCGGCGTCGCGTCGTACCTAATGGACTATGCCGAGAGAATGGCAAAGCGCAATGGCGCAAAGGTGATCCGCTCGGGTACGGGCTGCGAAAACATAAGCTCGCAAGGATTGCACCAAAAAATGGGGTACTATCCGTATCGGTTCGAGTATGAAAAAGTGTTGGAGGAGGACAAGGACCATGGTTAGGCTGCAAGGCGAAAAGGTGACTCTCGCCACGTTAGAACGGGTCGACTGCAAAAAGGTATGGGAAGATACCGAGGTTGATTTTTCACAGCTCACCGAGCCCTTCATTGTAGGCCGCTCTTCCGCGAACGCCGATGAGTGGTTTGACGACATACAAAAGCAGCAGGGCAACACCCACATACGGCTGGGCATCTTCCTTGCCGATGGCACGGTCATCGGCGATATTGCCCTGCAAGACTTGGACTGGCGAAACCGCTGCTGCTCTCTGGGATACGGGCTGACGAAGCTCGAGTACCGCAACAAAGGTTACGCGACTGACGCGGCCAGGACGATACTGCGGTATGGGTTTTGCCATCTCGGCCTGGAGCGGATTTCGGCCAGCACGCAGGAAAACAACATTGGCTCCCAGCGCGTGCTGGAAAAATGCGGATTTACGCTGGAGGGGCGCGAGCGCAAGGCGAAATACTTTGCCGGGAGGCGGCACGACAGGCTGATTTACGGCTTGCTCGCGGAGGAATACACAGGAGGAAGCTCAACATGAAACACACCGACATCATCGCCGAGGACTGGAACCTCGGCTCGGACAAATACTACGGCAGAATCTACTCCGAAGGTGTCATAGATCACTTTATCGCCGACCCCATGTGGGCGTTCCCTGTCTGTGTGCGCGAGATGCTGACCTCGGCGTTCCCCGACCTCCGCGGAAAGCGCGTGCTCGTTCCCTCCAGCGGCGACAACGGCGCGGTATTCGCGTTTCATCTGATGGGAGCGAAAGTTACGTCGGCGGACATTTCCGAGCGCCAGCTTTATAACGCCAAACACATCGCAGACGCGCAGGGCTGGGATATTGAGTTTGTGCAGGACGATACCATGAAGCTGGAGCGCATCAAGGGCGGCGAATACGACTTGGTCTACACGTCCAACGGCGTGCACGTGTGGATCGACGACCTGCCCGCGATGTACCGCAGCATTTGCCGCGTGCTCAAACCCGGCGGCAGTACCATTATGTTCGAGACGCACCCATTCATCCGCCCGTTCGATGGAGACGCCGCCGACAGGGGGGAGTTCATCGTCAAGAAGCTCTACGAAAGCACCGGCCCGTTTGGCGAAGTACCCACATACGGCTGGCGCGTCATGGACTTGGTCAACGCCATGCTGGGCGCGGGGCTTGCCATCCGTCGCATGGAGGAGTTTCACTCGCAGCTCGGTTCCTTCGACTGCTGGTGGTACAAGACGCTTGCCGAAGCCGAGGCCGACGGATACGCAAAGTTTGACTGGAGCAAAAACCCCTTCGCGGCGCTGCCGCAGTGGATCGGGTTTTGGACGAGCAAGGAGGATGCGTAAAGTGAGAATCGAAAAGTGCTTTGGCATCGACGCCGAAACCGCACGACGGCTCATCGAGGCGACAAGTGTGATGACAAACGAAAAGAGCGGCGACAACCGATTTCAGAATACGAAAGTCTATTTGTTTGAAACGTATGCGGTTCTCAAAATGCAGAACCTGGATGTCAGGAACATCGAAACACAGGATACGGATTTAAAGCATCTCGAAAGACTGGCCGAAACGCTCTTGGACTTGCAGGTGAATGGCGTACATGTTGTGCCCATCTTGGCTTTCCAGTGTTGCGATGGCAACGGTTATATCATTCAGCCAAGAGCAAAGGGAGCGGAGATGTATGACAGGGCCAGATTGAGCGACAAAGACTATATGTTGGGCCGTGTTGAACTCTTTACCCATGCGCCGCAACAACACTTTGATGCGTTTGTCACGGACATCATCAAGATGACCAACGCGGGCGTGCTCATCGATTTTGTCGGCAAGGATAACTTTTTCTATGATGAGTCCATCGGCTTCCAGTTCATCGATTTGAATGCGCATCACGATTATGTATACGGGTTATGCGATGACAAACCTCATGCCGAGCGGGTCGCGATACATGGCTGCTTTTTGCCTTGCTGGTTTGATACCATGCCCCAATACCGCGATACGGTTTCAAAGATCATGTCTGAAATGACCGATGCGGAATGCGCACAGCTGAGGGCACAAAACAGGCATATCTTCGAAAAGTGCAAAACCGCTTTGGTCAACAACGGAATAACGGAAGAAGCCATTCACGAGGCGGTTACCGACGTAAAGTTTTACCCGCAGCTGCGACCGTTTGCGTTGATTTGAAAGCAAAAACTCATTTGGAGAGGGAGGCGAAAAAATGCAAATCATCAAAACCCACGACGTGACGCTGTACGGCGGCAACGACGTCGATATCGTGCTGCGCCCATTATGCGACGAGCACCTGCCGCTGCTGTATAAATGGTGTGCCGACCCGGAGGTGCTCTACTGGACGGAGGGCGGTACGGCGGACACGAACCTCTCCTACGGGCCGGAGATCGTTCACCAAATCTATGGCGGCGTTTCGCAAAACGCGTTCTGCTTCTTGGTCGAGTCGGACGGCGTTCCCGTCGGCGAGTGCTGGCTGCAGAAGATGAACCTGCCTGAAGTGACAGCCATGTATCCGGAAAGCCTGGATGTCCGGCGCATCGACATGTCCATCGGTGAAAAGACCTGTTGGGGCAAGGGTGTTGGCACGCAGTTCATCGGCATGATGGTGGACTTCGCGTTTTGCGGCGAGCATGTGGATGTGCTCCATTGCTTCTGTGAAGATTACAACGTCCGCAGCCGCCGGATGTGGGAGAAGCACGGTTTTGCAAGAATCCTTGAAGAACCGCTGACGCCCCAGCCCCAGAAGGGACAGTGGCAATACCACTATCGGCTAACCCGCCAGGAATTCATTCAGCGCCGCCGCGCGCGTGTTCCCGCCGAGAAGGCGTTTTCGCTGCCCATCGCCGGGCTCCAGCCCAGCCAGCTGTATATCAGCGAAGGCAAGCTACGGATGGTGCGGGAGTGGTTCAATCCGGCAAGCAAAGAGGAATTTGACCCGATTCCCGTGAGACGTTTTAGTGGCCGCAACCTCATGACCGACGGACACACCCGCGCCGTCGCGGCGCATCTGGCGGGCTGGGAGAACGTTCCGATCTATTGGGACGAAGATGACCTCGACATGCGCGCCTACGCGATGGATGTTCGTTGGTGCGATGACGAAGACATTCGCAGCCCCATCGACCTGGCCCAAAGGATCGTGCCTCACGTGGAGTACGAGCGGCTGTGGCGGAAGCGGTGCATGGAGATGGTGCTGGCGTAACGCGCGCCGCGGGCCAAAGCCTTCCCTGACGTCATGACGCTTGAGCCTCTCACCGAAAATGTCGCCGCGCCCGTCACGGTGAGCGGTTCATATGAGAAACGGACGTGTTTGAGGGCGCGGATGAAGAGCATCCGCGCCCCGTCATTTCCGCCTCGATTCACCCCACGTCGTCCATTTGCGAACGGCGCTTGGGCGTTTGCGTACGCGGGCAGCGCGCGGACGCCACAGCTTTGGCGCGCGTGCGCCGTTTACCGCATACCCGCGCGAAACCCGCCGCACCCGCGCCTGTATCCCCAGGATCCGCTAAAACCCGCGCGGCGCGATGCACATGTTCTACCGGCGCGCGTAATTTGTCATATGAGATATACTTCGCCTGCTCATCGCCATCGCTGAGCTCTGAAAGAAAGGTGAAATCTGTCATGCCCCCATGCTTTACGCGCGTTAGCGCAGGCGGACCGTTCGGCGGATGCGGCGCAGGCCAGCTCTTCGGTCCGTGCCGCCCTTGCGTCCCTCCCTGCCCGCCGCAGCGGCCCTGCCCGCCCTGTCCCCTCTGCCCTACGCCCGTGTTCCCCGCCGTGGTGTGCACGCCTGGCTTTGCGTCCTTTGCCGACCAAGTGTTGTCCATTCCCGCCGCTCCCGTAACCATTCCAAACGCCTTCAACAGCAACGACGGCCCCGCCCCGTACACGGTGGTGGAGGCGGCGCTGATGAACCTGCAGCTGCCCCTCTCCACGCTTACCTTCACCCCTCTGGGCGGCGACAGCTACACCCTCTCCGCCGGCGTCGCCCTCATGGTGAACCTCAGCTATCTGGACGGCAACAACGTCCTGCGCGCCAAATTCGTCCAGGCGCCCGTGCAGCTGACGGGCGCCGTCACCTCGGCCGCAGATCCCTATACCGTGGCCTGGTGGGCCTTTGTGGAGAGCGGCAGCATCAGCGACCCCGTGCTAAACGGCACGACGCTCGGCTTCACCGCCGCGGCGGTCATTCACGTGAGCGCCATGCCGGATATGCCGGACAACTTCCCCGTTCTTGACGGATACGCCTGCTCCCAGCAAGCGCCCGTGCAAGCCGAGTGCATGAGAATGTACCCGCTTGAGAGCTACTGCGTCATGACAATCTTCGTACCGGGTGCATCGCTGTACAGCATTCCCTATGCGCCGCTCGGGCCCGCGCCGTACAGCAATCCGCTCGCCGTGCCGCTTGAGGGCCCGCCTTACGTGCTGCGCGCGACGAGGGGGATTGGGGGCGCGACGCTGCTTGACTTGGCGTTCCCCATCGAATTAAGCTATGTCGACGGCAACAGCCAGTTGCAAACGCAAACGACGTTTATGTATATATCCCTGTTGATGGCAAACGTATCCGACGACCCAAGCGCTCATGTCATCGTTAATCTGGAGGTCTCCTCTATTCTGCTTCCCCTCACGGTGACCGCGCCGGTGATCACCCCTGTGTCCTTCTTCCTTTCCGGCAACATCGCCGCGATAGGCGACTTAGCCGCCGTTTTGGTCACCGGTTTGGTACAATGCGGCGAGGCGCCGGCTCCCTTGTGTATGCCCCTGCTTCCCCCGCCCACGGCGGAAGTGACCGGCTGAACGAGGGTGTCGCTCATGCCCGCGTCGGCCTCAATCATCCTTGCCAGCCGCAACGAGGGCGTCATGCTCCGGCGAACGTTGGACGCCATGCTGAACGCCATCGGCCGGGTACCTTATGAGATCATTGTCGTGGATGACGGCTCCACCGATAACAGCGCCTCCTTTAACCCGCGCGCCTTCCATGCCCCGGTACGCGTGATCCGCACGCCGGGGCTGGGCGTTGCGCCGGCGCGCAATGCCGGCGCGCGCATTGCCTCCGGCGAGATGCTGGTGTTCTGCGACGCCCACATGACGATGTCCGGCGGCTGGGTGGATGCTTTAGCGAGGGCGCTGAACGAGGAAGGTTGCGACGCCGTCACGCCCGGAATCGGCCCCTTGCGGCCCCATGGCTTTGTAGCGCTGTCGGTAATCGCCGCTTCCTCCCCCCTGGATACCGTGGGCTGCGGGCGCGTCTTTCGCACGCTGACCAGCAACGCTTGGCTGCCCAGGCACAGCCGTCCCGTGGAATGCCCTGTTTTGAGCGGCGGCTGTTTCGCCGTGCGCAGCGATGTTTGGCGAAAAATTGGCGGTTACGAGGACGCCTTCCGCGGCTACGGCTATGACGAAGAGGAGATCTCGCTGAAGCTGTGGCTGTTCGGCTACCGGCTGATGACCGCTCCCGGGGTGGTCGTTCTGCACCAGTTCCGGCCGGCCGCGCCG
Source organism: Eubacteriales bacterium (assembly GCA_031553225.1). Classification (GTDB taxonomy): domain Bacteria; phylum Bacillota; class Clostridia; order Christensenellales; family UBA1750; genus JAVBLU01. The sequence goes on along the minus strand of JAVBLU010000051.1, from coordinate 12,183 downwards.
TACCCGGTCATCGGCGAGGACGCTATGCACAACCAAATGTACGCCGCGCTGTGCCACTTCAGCGACGAACGAACGGAGCGTCTGCTGGCGCTTTTGCGCAGCAGCGATGGGTTTGAACGGGCCATGGGCAGCGTTTTTACCGCCGACCTTCTGAAACGCAAGCGGTGTGCCTACCGGGCCCGCCGCACACATGACGACGACTGGTATTTTCGCAGGTTCGCGCCGACGCTGTAACCACAAGCGCAGCCGCCCGTGAAGCAGGCGGCTGCGTTTTGTATGGTGCGGCGGATCGCCGCCCGGCAGGTGCTCGGCGCGGCTCTACTCGGGGTTTCCCATCAGCGTCGGCCTGCCCAGCGTGGCGATGGTGCTGGTGTCCCACACATTCGTGGTATCAAAGCCCTGAACGGTCAGCAGCGCGGACAGATCGGACTGTGCCATGTCCTGGCCGTCGAGCCCGTTGGGATTGCTGACCGGCACGACGGGCGTTCCTCCGGCAGTGAGCGTCATGGTGTTCAAAGCATAGTTTGAGGCCAGCTGCGCGCCCGCGCCCAGCGTGGCGCATACGCGGTGCGCCCGGCCTCCTGCGCTTGCGGCCGCTACGGAGGGGTTAAGCGCAAAAGATGCGGAAAGCCTGCCCGTTTCGCTGCCGTCATTATTGAGGACGGCAACCAGACCGCCCGCGCCGGTGCCGGTTGATACGGGACCCGCGGCATAACAGCGTTCAATCCGTGTGCCGACGCCAGAGCCCACCAGTCCGCCGGCGGTGTCGCTGGGCGAGGCGACCGTTCCCACCGCATAGCTGTCTAAAACAGCCAGCCGGTGCGCGCTTTGGGCCACCAGCCCTGCAACGTTGTCGTCGCGGGCGGTAGCGGCGTTGCCGGTCGCAAAGCAGCGATCGATCAGCGCATAGGCGAGCGCCCCGGCAAAGCCGCCCGTTGCAACGTTGGCAATGAGTGCGGTATCCGTGCTGGCCGTGTTGCCGCGCGCCTGGCACAGCGTAAACTGCAGCGAGGAAAGGCTGGGCTCGGTGATGACGGAGTTGCCGGCGCCGTTCCCGCAGAACCCGCCGACGTTCTGGCGTGCCGTAACACCGCCGGTAGCCCGGCAGCGCAGATAGCTGCTGAGCGCCGCGGAGCCCACAAACCCGCCTGTGTTCGTGCCGTAGGGGTGCGAGACGGCTGCGGAGGTTGCGCAGTCCACAAAAGCAAGCACAAGCGTGGTTGCGCCGGAGGCGCCCGACCCGGGCGACAGGAAACCGACAAAGCCGCCGACAAAGGCGCTGCTTGTGTTTGTGCTTGTGACGGTAAGGGTTGCGGCGGTCACGCGGCAGCTGTCCACCAGCAGCGCGGAAGCTATTGCTGTGTTGATGTCGATGCGCCCGATAAAGCCCCCGGCCGGCCCGTTGTTGGGGCGCGTATCGGCCGCGGTGCCGACGTTGCGGATGACAAACCCGGCGGCGCTTACGTTAAGCGAGCCGAACGCGCCGCCCACGCGCCCGCCGGAGTAGATGAGGCCGGCGTTCACCTCGCAGTCTTGCACGGTGCAGGGCGCGGTTTGCGTTATGTTGCCGATCAGCCCGCCGGCGTAACCGGCTGTGGTCGGCGGATTCGTCGGTCCCATCTGAATCTGCCCGACGGTCATGTTTTGCAGGGTGGAGGCGCTGTTGGCGATGAGCGTGCCGATGATGCCGCCCACGCGGAAGCCGGTGTGGGTGAGCGTTACGTTGTTGACGGAGATGGTGTCCATGTGCGAAATGCCGTTGCTGATCTCGCCGACCACGCCGCCCAGCGTTTGATAAGCGTTTAAGCTGACCTGCCCTTCCTGCACACCAATCAGGGAGGAACTCACGCCCGCCTGGTTCAGCTGGCCGATGAGCCCGCCCATCACGGTGGCCTGTGCGGTGGCTTCCGTCAGCGCTGCAGAGCTCACGGTGACGCTTGACACGATTGTAACGCCCTGAGCGACGCCCACCAAGCCGCCGGCATAAACGGTGTTGCTGCCTGCGGCGGCACGCCCGGCGGTGACGGAAACCGTGCCTATCGTGATGGCCGTAATCTGGCCGCCGACGGCATAGCCCACCAGCGCGCCGATTTTTGCGGTTTGCGTGCCGGAGGTTGAGCCCGTTACCGAGGCGAAGACCGCAGGGTCGGGCAAGGTAAACATTGAGAGCGTCACGTTTTGCGTTTGCCCGAACAGGCCGCGCACGAGCACGGGGTTTGCGGGCGCGGCCGTGGCGTTGATGCGCAGGTTGCTCACGGTGGTGCCGCTCGGCGCCGTCTGCGCCGTACCTGTAAAGATGTGCGGGCCGCTCAGCGGCGCGCCCGAAAGCGCGGCGTCCACGTTGCCGATGGGCCGCCATCCGTTGCCGTCCCAGGCGGGGGCATAATTGGCAAGGTCAAAGGCGGCGTCCATGTTGTAGGCGAGGGACAAACTGTCCGGCATGCCGTGTACGCCGCCGGTCTGGTCATAGAGCGCCTGCATGCCCTCGATGTTGTCCAGAATGCGGGCGTTTTCCGTCACGCCCGCCCGGTTGCCAGGGTTGCCTCCGGTCAGATCGGGATAGAAGCTCATCTCTGCAGGGGTGCACATCCGCACGAAGAATGGGTCGATCGCCACCCCGTTTCCGGAGGCGAAGGGCATGCCGACGGCCGACTGGAAGAGGGTCAATACCCCTGTGCTGTGGCCTGACGTGGTCACACCCACCACGTAGATGTCGTAGTTGAAGCCGTCCATCACGCCCGTTTCCAGCGGCAGCGAGGCGATATTCTCCTTCCCCGTAAGCGTAAAGGGGAAGTTGGTCGGCGCGCCAACCAGCGTTCGGGTGAACTGGCCGCGTACCGCGTTGCCGGTGGTGAGCGCGGCGGCGTCGTTGTAGCCGACGACCTCCGCTTCGGTGGGAATCGGTTGGCCGGGCGTAAGCAGCAGATAGTAAATGCTCAGCGTGGTATCCGGAGAAGAGGCGCCGCTCATCACCATGTCCACCGTCCGGAACGTCGGGCCGCGCGTCAACGAGATAAGGTTCACGTTCAGGCCGTCGGTGTTGATGGTGAAGATGGAGAACGCGCTTGAGTCGCTCGTTGGCAAGCACGGCCCGCCGAGCTGCGTGGCGACCACGGTATAGGTGCCGTCCGGCAGATCCTGGGGCGACTGCACGCCCCACTCGCCGTCGGCGAACAATTGTGTTGTCTCGCAGAACACGGTTGCATTCAGGCTGTTGCGCACGCACACCTGCACCTGACTGTAGGGTATGCCGCGCCCGGCGATGGACGGCCTTGAGGAGGCGATCACCTCGTTAAGCTCCGGCATATCGATAGGCGGCGGGGGGCAGGCGGGATACACGACATCAAAGCAGGTCGTATCCTGCGGCGGGTCCGGGCGCATATCGTCCGGGCAGCGAAGTACTGCGGTCACGCAGTGCTCCCCTTGCGTCCAGTACGGATCCGGGTTGTAGATCCAATTGCCGAACTGGTCGATGGGCACGCGTCCGACCGACACGCCGTCCACGAAAATTTCCGCCTCGCATTCCGGCTCGCCGGTGCCGGTAACAGGATCCTCCGGATCGGTCGAGCCGCCGTCTTCCGGGCCGGTGATCACGATGCCGGGCACCTCAAAACAGGTCGTATCCTCCGGGGGAAAGGCGCTGGTGTCGCCCGCGCAGCGCAGAATGGCGCGCGCGCAATGGCGCCCCGCCGTCCAGGGCAGCGGGGGTTGATAGAACCAGCGGCCGCTTGGGTCGATGGGCACGCGCCCGACGAATACGCCGTCGATGTACAACTCCGCCTCGCAGTTCGGCGTGCCGACGCCGGTGACGGGATCCCCCGGATCGACGTCAACCGAGCCGTCCACCGGCCCGGTAATTTTGATAAAGGGTACTCTGCTTGGGGGGCAAGGCACATAGGGCGGACGCGGGCATCTCCTTTGGCACCCGATGGGGGGGCACCAGTTGCACCCTCCGGGACAATAACTTGTACGACACGCAGCCGGATATGGGGGACAACAGCCGCAGCCTGGGGTGCTGTGACCGTCCGGATACATCCTGGGGCAGCTTTTTTTCACGGGATCGACCTCCTTATATGCCATGATATTCAGCTGTGATCGTTTCGGTTTCCATAAACCGCTGCGCGGATGGGCGGCATTCCGGCGCGTGATGACCGCGCCATCGCGGACGATATGCGCAGAAGGACGGGCACGGACATTTCACACGCGCGCCCGACACGGCATACGATAAAGCACGAAAATCTGCCGTTGCGCTTGCTCGCGGAGGAATATCCATGACATTTTGTCGAGACAGCGCGCGTGCCGCACGGCTACCACCGCACTGCCCGCGGATAACGCCGCCGGCGGCGGCCGCGCGCAGGTGCTGTTGCGTGCGGCGACCGCAGCGTCGGAGATATTTGTCTTTTTTTGACGACGGCGGGCGCTCAGGTCGTCACGGGTGGCGCCGCCGATACCCCGAGCGCTGCGGCAAACATCCGGACCGGCTCCTGTGCCGATCTTCCTCTGCCGCGTACGGAGGCAGGGATTGAGCAGGCGTCGTCCTCCGGCATGGCCGCATGCATCGTCGCGCCTGCGGCGCGGCTGGTTACGGCTTCCGACGCGCCCTCTCCCGGGCCTCTCCTGTCCACACGTGTCGCCGCGGGGCCTCGTGCTGTGTGGCAGCGCGCCATGTCGGCCGGATCTGGGCGTTTGCGACGGCCCAACCGACAGAACCGGCCCTCAGCGCAGCGCACGGGGCGGTGAAATCCGGGCGATTGCGCCGGAACCATCCTCCGCGGCGCGTATGCCTGCGCAAACATGGAACACGCGCCGCGCACAAACCGTTTTCTACAAGACCCGTCACGAAGTGAAGGAGGCTGCGCGCCATGCGATACAACATGGGCGTGTACGGGACGCCGTTTTGCAACGTGGGCCCGGCGTACGGCAGGTGCTGCAAGACGCGCGCCTGCGCGGGCGGGCAGCAGGGCCCTCCAGGGCCACGCGGCGACATGGGCCCGCCGGGTCCGGCCGGACCGCCGGGCGCCCCGGGCCCGCAGGGACCGGCCGGGCCCCGGGGCGAACCCGGGCCGATGGGCCCGACCGGGCTTGCGGGGCCGGCCGGGCTCCAGGGCGAACCCGGGCCGGCGGGGCCGCCAGGAACCCCGGGGCCGATCGGACCCCAAGGCGAACCCGGACCGATAGGGCCGATTGGCGAGTCCGGCCCGGAAGGCCCGCAAGGCCCGGCCGGGCCGCAGGGACCGCCGGCCGACGCGTCCGCCATTCTGCAGGCGGCGAACCGGTACACCGACGAACAGATTCTGTTGAACACGCCCACCGTTGTGGACTACGGCACGATCCCTCCGGGGGGCGGAGTGGCTTTGCTGAACGACAGCATCGGCCGCATGGTCGTCAGCGGCAACGTGAGCATTTCGGTTCCCGCGTACGTGGACGGCACGGAGAACAGCGCTTACAGTTCCATCGAGGTGCTTGCCGCGGGCACGCAGACCTGGGTCGGTAACTTTTTTTCCGCGCCCGCGCAGCTGTCGGTGGGCGTAAGCGAGGTGTGGGTGAAAGGTATTCTGTTGAGCAGCGGCATTGTCAAGTGGGCGTTCGACGCCAAGTTTCGAGGTAGTTGATATGCTGCAGGTGCGCCGGGAAATAGTCGCCTGGTACGATGATTATGTTGCGTACGGCCTGATTGCGCGCTACCAAGGGGCCAACAATACGGGCGTTGGGCACAGCTCGTCAGCGCTTGTCTGGAAGGATTTGGTCGGCAACGCGGACCTCTCCCTCTTGGGCGGGCTTGTGCCCGGCACGCGGCAGTGGGGCGTCAACTACTTTGAAAGCCTGAAGGTAAATGTAACCTACTTTAACTGGAGTTCCTCCCCGCTGCCGCCGCAATTCACCCCGGAAAACTCAACGCTTGAGGTTGCATTTCGGCCTTACGCCGGCGCGGACAGTGCGAACGGCGGGGACATAATCGGCGTGGACGACGTTAGTACGTCCCCCTACACGACGGTTTCGCTAGAGATGCAGGGCATGAACGCCAGCTTTTTGGTTGAGGAGAGCGCGACATTCGTTGTGGTAAACCGCAGAACGCTGACGGCAAACACCCTGTACACCGCTTCCATGCCCGTGTCGCCCTACAGCGCGGTAGCGGCTTTGAACGGCAGTAAGGCCATCTTCTATAACGGAACCCAGCAGTACCGCGCCAACCGGACGGGGCCCTTGTATGTCCAGCTGCCGGCGCACTACCTAAGCCTGGCCAGCAATCCGGCCATCGTGGATATCCGGCAGATTTTCTTTGGCCGGATCTATGAGGTGCGCGTATACAGCCGCGCGCTCACCGCCGGCGAGATTGCCCAAAATGCCGCGCTGGACCTGCAGCGCTACGCATAAGGCGTAATGATCGGGCGGTGCGCGCCGCGCGCGTGATTCCTCTTTGCCCCCGGCCGGAGCATGCGCTATAATAGAACCCGTGCGAAGGGCGGCCCGACGCAGGCCGGGCTGCTTTCTTTCGCAAGAGACGGGAGGACGACCATGGACACACAAAAGCTAACCGACGCGCTGCGCGCGCTTGATACGAGCGCCTTTACCTGGACGTTTGCGCTGTACAACACCCGCAAATCGCGCGACGGACTGGAGATGGAATGGAACCTGTGCCGGATGCGCGGCCTTGCGGCCTACACGGAAAAGCTGCGCGCCTTTCTGCTGAAGAAACCCGTGGCCGACAAGCCTGTCGCGCCCTGCTCGCCGTTTTTGTCGGACAAGGAGAACATCGGCGTGCTGGCCCAAACGGACGAGCTGATCCGCGAGCAAATGGCGCAGGTCGTCGCAAGCATACAGCACGGCCAGGCGTATGCGCCCGAGGATTTTCTCTCCGGCGTGCTGCCCAAGCCGGCCGGGTATGCTTTTCTGGGCGAGCGCAGGGATGAGAGCGGCCAAGCGGCCGAGCAGGCGCTTATCATGCGCCGCGGGAACCCGTTTATAACAGGCGGCGCCGCGCTTGTGTGCACCGCCGCAGGCGATGAGGTCGTCGCCTGCGACAAACCGGTTTTAAAGTTCGCAACCGGCGTTGACTTTTTGATGCTGGATGGGGCGTGCTACTTTTTCTCCTCGGCCATCGAGAAGGATTTCGCGCTGGAGGACCGGCACATGGCCATCGCGCAAAAGCGCATGAGCGCCATCAGCGACGCCGGCATCGTCAACCATTTCGACAGGCTGGAGGCCTGCGCGTACAAAGGCAAAAACGCGCGCAAGTTCCTCTCCTTTGACAGGACAATCCTGGAGCATATCGTCTCGCTGCCCGTTCCCGAGCGGGCGGAGTTTTTGGGCGCCTACGGCGTGACGGTGGACGCAGGCGGCCGCATGGACACCTTCGACCAGGAGCAGTGCGAGCTGATCATCGATCTGCTGTGCTGCCGCAGCTGCCTGGATCCTTTGGGGCGGCTGTCGGTGGGCAGCAACATTACGCCCAGGGAATAAAGAGCGGCCGCCCCGGCGCGGAGCTTCCCGGCAAAACAGGAATTTGGCCTCCCGCCGCGAATCTTAACCCATGCGCATGCCATGGTGCAACGCCTTGTACGCGAACGGAGGGGATCAGCCGTCATGAACGCGCTGGAGCGGCTGCGCCGCACATTCCGATTTGAAAAAACCGACCGGCCGCCGGTTATGATGCAAGGCGCCTGGCCCGCCACTTTCCTGCGGTGGGAGGCGGAAGGGCTGCCGGCCAACCATCGCGAAACGAACTACTTTGGCATGGATCCGGCGCCTTCCACGGGCGTCATGCTGGGCACGTGTTTCTGGTCGCCCTTCATCCCGCGCTTTACCAAGCGCATGGTGAGCCAGGACGAGGAATACCAGGTCTTCTGGGACCCGAACGGCCGCCTGATGAAGCAGCGCCAGGGCGAGCTGGACCAAAGCGTGGGGGAATACCTGCGCTTTCCCGTAACCAGCCGGGCAGACTGGGAGGCCGTCAAATCGCGGCTTGACCCAAGCAACCCCGAGCGCTACGAGGGGCTCGCGGCCGCAGCCCAGCGCCAAAGAAGCCGCCCGGACGAGCCGGTTACCCAAATCCTTTCCGGCCCGTACCGCCTCCTGTGGCATCTGTTTGGCGACGTGGGGCTGTGCTACGCGCTGCACGACGACCCGGAAATGATCAAGGACATCATGCGCACCTGGCTGGCCCTCAACTGCGGCGCGCTGGACACGATTACCGCACAGATGGACGTGCACTTCCTGACCATCATGGAGGACATGAGCTGCAACACCGGCATGATGCTCTCGCCCGCCCACTTTACCGCCTACATGGCGCCGTACTACAAAGAGCTGATCGCACACGCGAAAAGACGCTCCGCGTACTTTGGGACGATGGTGGACACGGACGGGAACGTGGAGGAGCTCATCCCCCTGCTGCTTGACTGCGGCGTAACGGCCATGACGCCCTTTGAGGTGCAGGCGGGCATGGACCTGGAGGACCTGCGCAGGCGCTCCGCGCAGCGGCTTGTCATCACAGGCGGCATCGACAAGCGCGTGCTCGCCAAAGGGCGGCCGGATATCGACCGGGAGATCGAGCGGGTGCTGCCCACGTTCCTTAAGACGGGCGGCTACATCGTGTGCCTGGATCATCAGGCGCCGCCGGACATTCCCCTGGACAACTACATGTACTTTCTGCAGCAGGTGCGCCGCTACTCCGGAGCATCGTGATAACCGCCGTACATCACCGCTTTGCGGTCTTGTCCGGCGGTCTGTCGCGCCTGTAGCGCGCGGGGGGGGCATCCGCCAAAGGGCGCATGCTCCCTTGGCCATCATGCGTGCCTTTTTCGCGCCCTGCCGACGTGCCGGACGGGGCGGCCCGGGACGTGACCGCTCCTGACCGGCGGAAGCGGGGCGACATGTGCCGGTTGTGGCGGACAGGAGAAACTCTATCGATAAATGTACGATCGGTGTTTACAAGCGAGATGAACTGTGGTATTTTGTAGATAAACGATTCTATACTGAGGATGTGCCTGCATGACCCCGGCCACGATCAAGGATGTTGCGCGAGAGGCCGGCGTATCCATCTCCGTGGTCTCGTACGTGCTCAACGACACGCCGGGCAGGTCCATCTCCGAACCCACGCGCTCGCGCGTGAAGGAGGCCGCCCAGGCGCTGGACTACATACCCAACAGCATGGCGCGGGCCATGCGCTCGCGCGCTTCACGTACGCTTGGGCTCATCTCCTTTTGGACCGACCACGCCCAGAACGTGTTCGTCGAAGTGCTGGGCGGGGTGGTTCGCACGGCAAACGACAACGGCTACAACGCCATGGTGTTCCAGCCGCGCAACTTTGGCGACGAGTATGCCTACATTGACGCCTTTCGGCGTAGGTATATGGATGGGTTGGTCGCGCTGCTCTCCTTTGACGCCGTGGGCAATAAGCTCTTTACCGAGCGGCACCTGCCGATGATTCGCAAGCTGCGCATCCCCACGGTCATCCTGAACAACTGCGGCAAGTTTGACGACATCCCCTGCCTCCCTTTTGATTATTACGGCTCGGCCTACCTGGCCGTGCAAACCGCCGCCCAGCGCGGCCATACGCGCATCGGCTACCTGTTTGACGGCAACGAGACCTCCGAAGTATACATCATGAGCGAGCGCTGGCGCGGCTATTGCGACGGGCTTGCGGACGCGGGGCTCTCGGTGGTGCACGACTGGGTGTACGACTCGCGCGACCCCATGGAACTGATTGTGCATATCCGGCATGGCGCGGCCCCTACCGCTCTGGTGGCCCAAAAATCGCTGGTGGCGCACGAAGTCATGCGGGCTTTTGCGCACAACGGCTTGCGTATCCCAGAGGACATATCCCTCGTCGCTTGTAACTTCGAGATTTTTTCCTCCTACCTCATTCCCCGGCTCACGCTCACCATGCATCCTCTGCGCGCGCTGGGCGAGGCCGCTTCCTGCATGCTCATCAACCAGCTGAACGCGGGCGTGCCCAACTACACGCCGCTGGAGGTCTCCCCGCAGGCCCTGCACATACAGCTGCTGGAAGGCGAAAGCCTAAAGCGCATCGCCGGCTGACCTGTTCCCCATGCAAGCGATTCGACATGTCCATAGAAACGTTTCTATAAAGAGTGCCGCCCCGGCTGACAAAGTGCTGTAATCGTCTTATAGAAACGTTTCTATGAACGCCGTCTCCACCGGTAAGTCAACAGGGTTTCTCATTTGTAGAAACGTTTCTATAGGCGAAAGGGAGGATGTTGGTGACAACGAACGTGCAGCCCGCGCTCAAGACCGCGTCCCGAAAAAAACCCCTCATGAAGCGCATCGTCTACAACTGGGAGTTCTATGTGCTCGCGCTCCCCGGCTTCCTCCTGCTCATCTTCTTTCGGTACCTGCCCATGTATGGCATCATCACGGCTTTCAAGGAGTTCTCCGTGGCCCTGGGCATCTGGGGCAGCCCCTACATCGGCCTGGAGAATTTTGAACGTCTGGTGGGCAACGACATCTTCCTGCGGGCATTTCGCAACACGCTGGCGCTCAGCGTGCTGAAAATGATCTTCGGCATGCCCTTCCCGATCATACTTGCGCTGCTGCTCAACGAGGTGCGGCAGGTCGCCTTCAAGCGCACCATACAAACCATCGTATACGTGCCGCACTTCATCTCCTGGGTGGTCATCTCCGGCATCTTCATGAACCTGCTCTCCCCCACCTCCGGGCTTTTTAACCGCGTGGTGACGATGCTGGGCGGCGAACCCGTCTTTTTCATGACGAGCGGTCGGTGGATCCGCACGGTCATCGTGGGCAGCGAAATTTGGAAGGAATTTGGATGGGGCGCCATCATTTACCTGGCGGCCATCACCGGGGTGGATCAGGAGCTGTACCAGGCGGCCGCCATCGACGGCGCGGGCCGCTGGAAGCAGACACTGCACGTCACCCTGCCGGCCATCAAGGGCACGTTTATCGTGCTGCTCATCATGCGTCTGGGCGGCATCATGGGCGCCAACTTCGAACAGATCTACATGATGTACAACTCCACGGTGTACCAGCAGATCGACGTCATCGACACCTACGTTTTCCGCACCGCCTTTGACACGCTGGACTTTGGCTACACGGCCGCGGCGGGCCTCTTCACAAACATCATCGGCTGCGTGCTGCTCGTCACGTCCAACGTGATCGTCAAGCGGCTGGGCGGCCGCGGCATGTATTAGGGGGGGGAAAGAGCATGCAGCGAACGCAGGGCGAAAAAACCTTCGGCGTGGTCAATTACTTCCTGCTTACCGCACTTGGGCTTGCCTGCCTCCTGCCCTTCGTGCACATCATCGCCAAATCCATGAGCCGCGAGGTGTACGTGCTGGCCAACGAGGTGCTCTTCTGGCCCAAAGAATTTAACGTTATGGCCTACGAGTTCGTGTTCAGCAGCCATCAGTTCCAGCGCTCTTTCCTGCTCACCTTCGCCGTTACGCTCGTGGGTACGGGCGTTGCGCTGCTGACCACGGCCTTTACCGCCTATGTGCTCACCAGGCGCGACGTACCCTTCATCGGGGTGCTGGCCTTTTTGTACGTGCTCACCATGTTCTTCGGCGGGGGCATCATCGCCACGTACCTGCTCTACAAGCAGCTCAAGCTCATCGACACGTTCTGGGTGCTCGTGCTGCCCGCGGCCACGAGCATGTACAACATCGTGCTCATGCGCAACTTCTTCGAGAGTATCTCCCCCTCGCTTGAGGAGTCCGCCCGCATCGACGGCGCGTCCAACTTCGTCATCCTCTTTCGCATTATCCTGCCCCTGTCCAAGGCGGCCCTGGCCACCATCGGGCTATTTTTCGCGGTCACCTACTGGAACAGCTTTATGGGCGCGCTGCTGTACACCACCAAGCGCGAGTTCATGACGCTGCAGCTGTACCTGCGCAACATCCTCACCTCCATCGATTCCCTGATGGAGACCAACCCCGAGATGCTCGACGCCATCGCCACGGAGACCGTGCGGTGCGCGACGATCATATGCGCGCTGCTGCCCATTCTTTGCGTGTATCCGTTCGTACAAAAGCACTTTGTGAAGGGAGTGATGATCGGAGCGATCAAGGAGTGACCCGGCGCGACCGCCTTTGCCGCTTAGGTGCTCGACCGACCGAACCACCAATAAGAGGAGGAGTCACGTTGTCACGCTTCTTTAAGTCCGCGATCGTTGTGTTCGTCATCGCCGCTCTGCTCGCCGCCTGCGCG
>JAVBLU010000057.1:0-39119 GCA_031553225.1 Eubacteriales bacterium | reverse complement strand
GTCCACCCCGCCGTGCGACATATCCACCCCGCGCTCGATCGGGCCGTGGGCGAACAGGTTGTATACGATCTCCGGGCGCTCCAGGTGCTTGTAGCGGATGTGGTGGTCCACGCCCCGCTTGATCCAGTCGACCACGAAGGCTAGGCGCTGCTCGTACCGGGCGAAAAGCGCCTGCATGGAGCGCTCGCCGGCCTTCATCATGTCGGCAAAGGCAAGCAGCATCGGCTTGGCCAGGCACACGCGCGTCACGTCCTGCAGGGGGTACTCGAGGCCCGGCAGCGCCGTCCTGTTGCAGCCCACCTGGGCGCGCTTGCGCGCCAGCGGCAGCGGGAAGCCGTTGCGCACAAAGCCCGCGTCCAAGCCGCCCGAGAGCGAGTACGACACGCCCGTGCCGTCCTGCAGCAGGTACTCAATGCACTTGTCGAACAGCTGCTCGTTCGTGTGCTCATGCACGCGCAGGGCGACGTTGGCGGGGATGCGCAGACGGTGCATGGCCTCCAGAATAAGGAAGCTCATGCGCGAGCACAGGTCGTGCCCGTCCGAGGGGGACGCGCCGCCAATCTGCGAGTAATGCGTATCGTTGAAGAGGAGAGACACGAGGTACCACACGACCTCCTCCTCCCCTTGCTCGCCCGCGGGCAGCCGTCCGGCCGCCAGGTCCGCCTCAAAGAAGGGGCGAAGCAGCTCGTCCAGCTCCTGCAGCGCTCCGCCCAGGTAGTACATGCGGTCGATCGTCTGAAACCACGCGAGAAACTGCACGGCCTCGCGCAGGGAGCGCGGAGGGCCCTCCACCAGGTAGTCGTTCATATCGGCGATGGCCAGCAAATTCTTGCGCTCAAAGGCGTCCTTTGCCGCGGCGGCCATGTCGCGCGCCGCGTCCGCATGGCGCTTCACAAAGCGCTGCACGGCCAGCACAAGCCGTTCCTCGCCGTTATAGAAAACGTCGGGGTCCGTTGGGTTGTTCAGCGTGCGGTACTTGCGAATCTTGGAAAGCAGCCCGGCAAAGCCGAGCGACAGGCCGATGTTCATATCCGGCGCGCAGTGGTTCATGGCGTAGTGCGCGCGGGAAATGACGTTGTACTCCTGGAAGACCGCCTCCGCCTCGTCCAGACGATGCTCGGGCCGCCACGGGTCCGGAAAGTTGATCGCGCCGGCCCAGGCGCCCGCCACGGCGCTGTAGGGGTGCACATAGGCGGGGTGCCCGTCCAGGTAGCTCTCAAACGTGCGCGATATGGCGTCCATGCCCGTGCACAGGCCGCTCTTCTCCTCGCGCACGGTCTCATACGAAAAATCGGGCAGGGGTATCCAGCCGTGGTCGTCGTTGTCGTAAGTGCCAGCAACGTGCAGCTTCTGCGTATTGATCTGCAGTTTGCTCTGGCGGATTTTCTCGTTTCGGTCCTGAAAACTCACCATGACCTCTACCTCCTAGCCTTGTGCGATGCGGTTTCCGCGGGCGTCCACAACCGGCAGGTAGCGCGCGGCCATCTCCTCCAGCGCACGCATGTTGTCAGCCGCGGGCGAGGAGAATTCCCCCCGGAACGGTTCGTCCAGCGCGTCGTACTTTACCCGCCCCAGCGGATGATAGGGCAGCAGCGTATAGTGCCGTATGCCGCCCAACGCAGCCAGCCACCGGGCGATGGCCTCCAACTCGGTGGCCTGGTCGTTCGCGCCGCAAACGACCACCGTGCGCACGATGATGGGCACGCCTTCCTTGGTCAGGCGCTCAAGGTTGCTCATCGCCTGCTGTCGGTTGCCGTGCACGTACTGATGGTACACAAGCTCGCTGAAGGCCTTCACGTCGTACAAAAACAAGTCGGTGTGCGGGATGAGCTTGCGCAAGTTCTCGTACGGCACATTGCCGGCGGTCTCAACGCACGTGCCGATGCCCTCGGCCTTGGCGCGCTGCAGAAGCTCCGCGCAAAAATCGGCCTGCAAGGCAGGTTCCCCGCCCGAGACCGTCAGTCCGCCGCCGCTGCGCGCGTAGTACGCGCGGTCCTGGCGCACGATGCCCATCACGTCGTCCACAGTGGTGTCCTCGCCGCACAAAACCAGCGCGTGCGCATGGCACACCTGCGCGCATTTGCCGCAGCCGTCGCACCGCTTGCGCAAAAAAACGTGGCTGCTGGGCCCCTGGGCGTGGGCGTTGCGCGGGCACACGGGCACGCACGCCGTGCAGCTGATGCACCGCGCGGGGTAGTACTGGATCTGCCGGGCGTGGGCGAGCGACTCCGGGTTGTGGCACCAGGCGCACCGGTTCGAACAGCCCTTAAAAAACACGCTGGTCCGGATGCCCGGCCCGTCGTGCACGGCGTAGCGCTGGATATCGAAGATGCGCGCCTTCAGCTCCAACTTGCGTCGCCCTCCCCCTTGTACCAGTGTAGCACGCGTCCCGCCGGAAAGCAATTTTTGCCTACGGCAGATCGTAGGTCTTGGTGGGCACCTTCTCGGTGGGCTTCACGTTCCCCTGCCCGTCGTTGACCACCTTGTCCTTTACGGCGGGCACGGCCGCGGATGTGCCGAAGTAGAAGATATCCGGCACGGGACGCTGTCCATGCACGTTTTCCTCGGGGTTGTAGGCGTGCGTGTTGCAGGAATCGCCCATAAACACCATGCCCGAGCTCATGCCCCCGTCCATGTTGTAGGCCACCAGGCACCCCTCGTCCAGGAACATTTGCGCGAACTCCACAAGCGTTGCGCCCGCCGAGAACCCCTCCATGCGGCCGTCCACCACGATGCTCACAAAGTGCCCCGGCTTTATCATGCCAAGCCCGCTGCGCGGGTTGCGCGAGCTGAGGCGCGCGCGGTCCAGACGCTCCGCCATCGCTCCGTCCACAACCAGCGCCGGGCCAAAGCTCACCGCGTCCTCCACGCCCATGGCCAAGAGCTCTTTGGCGTTTATCTCGCCTTTGCGAAAGACCTGCAGCGATCCGTCCGGCAAAACGGCGAGCGTGTCGGCGTCCTTCTCGTCGGCGTACGCCTTGCCCCCGCGCATAACCACGCCTTTGGGGTTCTCCGGCTCGATGAAAAAATCGGCGTTCTGCGCAAACACCGCCTGATACTTGCGGGCAATGATGTAGGGTTTAAAGCGGCCCGCGCCCGGCGCCTTGCCGTCGCCGTACCCGAAGCGGATGCGCTGCTCGCCCCTTGTGCGGATGTGCGCCACAAAGTAGCGCAGGTGCGGCTGCGCCATCTCGCGCTGCTCGATAACCACGGACAGGTCGCGGCTTTTATAGCTGTAGTGCGCGCGGTCCTCGCTCACGGCGACTTCCTCGCCCTCCCCCGGCAGGAAAAAGGCCTCCGCCGGATCGGGCGCAGGCGTGGGATCGGGCGTCGGGGCGGGCGCGGGCGACGGGGCCGCCGTGGGCGTTGGAGCAGGCGAGGGCGAGGACGTGGGCGCAGAGGTGGCCATCTCAACGAGCCCGGCCGGCGCGGTTGCGGGCGGCAGGGGCTCGGGCCCCGGGGCCGCCGCGCACGAGGCGAGCAGCAGGCAAAGGGCAAGTGGGCAGGCGCGCCGCGCCAAGGGTACAACCGGCTTACGTCTCATGGCGCGCTCCCCTTCCCCGGTATGTTCTCCAGAAAGTCCCCGCCCAGCTTATCCGGGCCCACACTCGTGCGCACAAGCCCGAATTTGGTGGAGGAGTAGATTCCCCGGTCGCGCACGTCCATGCCCGCTCCCTGCTGGCTTACATGGCACTTATACGCCTCGCGCGCCACCTCGATGGCCGTCCGGCCGCCCATGGAAGGCAGCGCAACGCTCCAGTCCATGACGATGCGGTTGCGTTCATACAGGTGCAGGTACAGCTTGGGCGTATCCCACGCGCCGAAAACTCCGGCCGAGTCCGGATAGGCGGACGGGTCGGCCGCTGCTTCCGCCGCCTCTGGAAGCAGCTGGGCAAGCAGCATGTGCGCGCCGTGTCCGTATTCGCCCTTCGGGTCGTGCGACAGCACGGCCTGCGGCCGGAAACGCCGCAGGTTTTCCACCAGATACGCAAGCGCTTTCTCGCGCCCCCAATCGGCCGCGCACTCCTGCGCGGTGAACGTGCGCCGGTCGGAAAAAGGGCCGAACACCGGGCAGTGCGCCCCGCCGGCCGTCCACTGCCCGGCCAGCGCCTCGCTCAGCCGCAGGCGGGAAGGGTTTGTCAGAAACACGGTCTGTACCGCATACCCGCGTTCACGCGCATACAGGGGGATCGTGCCGCCAAAGTAAAGCAGGTCGTCGTCCGGGTGGGCGGCGAAGATGAGGATGTCGGCCTGCTCGGCGGGCGGCGCGAACGCCTGCTGCGCGGGATCGTCCTCATACAGAGGAACCATCTCCGACACGCCAAGGGCGGCGCCGTCCTGGACGCGCACCATGGTGGCTCCTTCCGGCAGGGGCAGGCGCAGGTGCCAAAGCTCCCGCGCGCCGGGGGCGGGCACATCCGTCCACACGCCTTCCACCAGGGCGGCAAAGCGCGGCTCCTCCGGCAGGACCATCCAGCGCAGGCACAGGGCGCGCATGGGCTGCTCCGACCACAGCGTCAGGCGAACGCCCGGCTTGCCCGTCCAGGCAGTCGTATCCTTGCCGTCCTGCGCCGCCAAGACGCTGCCGCCGTCCTGCGCCCACATAAGCGTTGCAGGCGCGGCCTTAGCCGATCCGCATAAAAAAACGCACAGAGCGAGCGCGCACGCCGTCATCCGCCGCAAAGCGCCACCTCCTATCATCATAGGTTTTTATTGTATCACATGCTGGAGAAAACAGGAACCGTTTGTATGTACGCCCGCGCCTTGCTATAATGGGCGGGACCCGAACACGAAAGGATGAATGCGATGAACTGGGCCATAGCGGCTACGTGGAGCAATGCGCGTGAGGGCGTGGTAGCCGGGGCGGCCGTGCTCGCGGCCGGGGGATCGGCTTTGGACGCGGCGGAGGCCGCCGCGCGCGTTTGCGAAAGCGACCCGGGAAACCAAACCGTAGGACGCTTTGGCCTGCCCAACGCCGAGGGCGTGGTGGAGTGCGACGCGGCCGTGATGGACGGGCGCGACCTGTCCATGGGGTGCGTGATGGGCCTTGCGCAAATTGAGCACGCCGTGTCGGTCGCCCGGCTGGTGATGGGCACGCCGCACACGGTGCTGTGCGGGGAGGGCGCGTACAAATTTGCGCGCGCGCAAGGGTTTGCGCCCGTGGTGATGACGGACGACAAAGGCGCGGCCACCTACGAGAAGGAGTACGCGTTGCGCCTGAAGAACGGCACGCTGGGGCTCCCCACGCACGACACGGTGGGCGTGATCGCCATGGACCGGGAGGGGAACATAGCCGCCGCCACGTCCACCTCCGGCCTGTTCTTTAAGATGCCCGGCCGCGTGGGCGACACGCCCCTGCCCGGATGCGGGTTCTTCGCCGACAACGAAAAGGGCGCCGCCGTGGCCACGGGCGTTGGCGAGGACATTATGCGCGGGGTGATCTGCGACCGGGTCGTGCAGCTGATGGCGGGCGGCATGAGCCCGCAGAAGGCCGCGGAGGTCACCGTGCTGCAGCTGCACAACCGGCGGGCCAAGGCCGGGCACGAGGTGGGCCACATCAACGTGTTGTGCATGAACGTGCAGGGCGAGTTCGGCGGCGCGTCCAACCGCGGCGGCGGCTTCAGCTTCTTCAACCAAAAGGGCGACCTGCCCCTGAACGAGGAAAAGCGCCACCCGCTCCCGAACCTGATCGGCGAGGCGTACCGCCCGTTCGTGGAGATCGGCGTGTAGGGCTCTGACGTGTGTGGATGGAGGCTTCATCATGGCTCGTTTGGTCGATTTTGGATCCATGGCGTGGACCAAACCCGCGCAAGGCGTTCGCTGCAAAGCATTCGCGCACGGCAATCAGCGGATGCGGCTTGTGGAATTTTCCGAAGGGTTCGAGGAGGGCGATTGGTGCCGCGCCGGCCACGCGGGTTACGTTCTGGAAGGTACATTCACCAACGACTATCATGGGACGCTGGAGCGCTATAAGGCCGGCGACAGCTTCTTTATTCCGGCAGGTGAATATGATCGGCACAAAGTGATCATGGGAAAGGGCGAGAGGGTGCTCGTGCTGTTGTTTGAAGTGAACGCGTAACAGACCGCACACGCGCGAAACCGCGCGGCCCGGCGGCCGGTCCGCCGGGCCGCGCCGCCGCTGAAGGAGCAACTCCCCCGTGCGCGCACTTCCTAAGTGCAGAGCGCAAAACCGCCCGCCGAGCTGCTGCTCGCGCGGGCGGTTTCCTGTTTTGGTCGACCTAAATACAAACAGCTCTCGCTGCGCATTTATCATATATAGAATAACGAAAAACCGCTCGTTTGTCAAGGGATTGGCCGCCCGGCGAAGCAAAGGCGCGCGCGGGCCGCCCGGCGAAGCAGCCGGACATGCCGCGCGCACAAGCCAGCTTTGACGCCCCTGCGCGCGGCGGGCTATACTGCCGCCGGGAGGGATGCGTATGGCGATTTGGGCGCAGGGGCTGCGCAAAAGCTTTGTCGTGCAGGAGCGCCGAGCGGGTTTCCTGGGCGGCGCGGCAGATCTGATCCGCCCGCGTGTCAGCGTCCGCGAGGCGGTGGCCGGCATCGACCTGCGCGTGGATGACGGGGAGATGGTCGGCTTCATCGGCCCGAACGGCGCGGGCAAATCCACCACGCTGCGCATGCTCACAGGAGTGCTCATGCCCAGCGGCGGCAGCGCCTTGGTGAACGGTTTTTTGCCTTTTGCCCAGCGGACGCGCTGCGCGCGCACCATCGGAGCCGTGTTCGGCGGCCGCGCCACGCTGTGGCCGGAGCTTCCGCCGCGCGACAGCTACGGCCTGCTGCGCGTGATGTACGGCGTGTCCGCGAACGATTTCGCCCGCTCGCTGACCTTCCTGTGCGACGCTTTGGAGCTTGGGCCGCTGCTTAGCCGCCCGGTGCGCGAGATGAGCCTTGGGCAGCGCATGCGCTGCGAGCTGGCCGCCGCCTTTCTGCACGATCCGCAGGCGGTGTTTCTGGACGAGCCGACCATCGGGCTGGACGCGCAGGTAAAGCGCAACCTGCACGGCTTCTTCCGGGCGATGCGCGGTAAAAGCCGCGCGGCTGTGCTGCTCACCTCGCACGACCTGACGGAGGTGGAGGAAACCTGCGCCCGACTCATCCTGCTGCACGAGGGGCGCATCCTGTTCGACGGCCCGCAGACGGCGCTGCGGCGGCGCTTCGCGGGACGGCGGCGCATCGAGCTTCGTCTCGCGCCGGCGGGCGACGCCCAGGCCATCGCCGGATACGCCGCCTCCCTCGCCCCGTCCGTTCAGGCGGAGGCCGGGCCCCAAAGCGTACAGGTGCGCTTTGCGGACGGAGCCCTGGATGTGCCCGCCTTTCTTGCGGCGCTGTGCGCGCGCTTCCCCGGCGTTCAAGACATTGGCATGCGCGAGCAATCCATCGAGGAGATCGTGGCAAACGCCTACGACGCCGCGTCCGTCGGCAAGGCCGATGACCGGGGCGGACAAGAGGCGAAGGGAGGAGCGGCCGATGGTGTTTATTGAAAGCGCCCGCCTGCATGCGCGCAGAGGCCTTACGCTGCGCTGGACGATCCTGTTCGCCTTGGCGGCCGACCTGATCACCCTGGCGCTGTATCGGCTTGTATGGGCGGCCATCTATGCCGGGCGGCCGACGCTGCAGGACATGACGCTGGCGGACATGTCCTGCTACTACGCGCTGAGCCTGTGCGTAACGGCGCTGTGCAGCACGCGCATCGACCGGGACATCAGCCGCGGGCTGCTGGACGGCTCCTTCACATCGCTTCTTTTGCGGCCCGCGCACCCGCTGCTGCTCCTTGCGTCCCAGAAGGCCGGCCCGGCCCTCCTGCGCATGCTGACGAACTGCCTGCCGCTGCTCCTCGTCTGCGCGCTTGCGCTGCGCTTGCCGCCGCCTTCTTCTCCGGCCGCCGCGGCGCTGTTTGCCGCGGGGGTGACGCTCGCCTTCTGGACGAAGATGAGCGTGGACGCCCTGGCCGGGCTGTGCGCCTTCTACACGCGGGGCGCGGAGGGCGTTACGCACGCCAAGGACTTCGTGGTCGCCTTTCTCTCCGGCGCGCTCGTGCCCTTGTCCTTCTTGCCCCCGGGCCTTGCGGAGGCGGCGCGGCTGCTGCCCTTCGCGGCCGTCGTGGATCTGCCCCTCCAGCTGTACCGCCGGGGCCTGACGCCGGAAACGGCCCGTGCGCTGGCGCTGGGCGCGTTGTGGTGCGCGCTGCTGGCCGCCGCCAACCAGGCGCTCTTGCGCGCGGGGCTGCGGCGGCACGCGGCGTTCGGGGGGTAAAAACGGTGCAAACGCTGCGGTTTTATCTTGCGCACCGCGCTCTGCTGCTCAAGGCGCGCATGGCCAGCCGGGCGGATTTTTTTCTGTATGTGTTCTGCGACGTGGTCGTGCAGGCGATGGGCATTGCCTTCTTCGCGGTCGTCTTTGCGCGCATCCCCGCACTGGGCGGCTGGAGTCTGCCGCAAGCGCTCTTGCTGTATGGCTTTTCGGAGCTGGGGTATGGCCTCTTTGGGCTGAGCTTTTCCGGGATGCAGGGTCTCTTCGACCTTCTTCGCTCCGGCCGGTTCGACGAGTTGCTGCTGCGGCCGGTGGACCCTATGGCGCAGTGTTTCGCGCGCGGCCTGAACGACTGCGGCGGGCTGGTGACCGGCGCGCTGCTGATGGGCGCTTCCTGGGCGCAGGGCGCGCCCCTCCCTTCCGTGGGCGGCGCGCTGCTCTTCCTGCCGGCGCTTGCGTGCATCGCCTGCCTGCACGCCCTGCTGCATGCGCTCATCGCTGGTGCGTCCTTCTTCCTGGCGGGGGCGTCCGGGCCCCTGCTGGCGCTGCTGTCGGCGCTGCGGCCGTACGCGCGCTATCCTGCATCCATCTTCCCCCGGGCCGTGCAGCTGGCCTTCACCCTCGGGGTGCCGCTGCTGTTTATGGGGTACTATCCGGCGGCCCTGCTGCAGGGACGGCCGGAAGGATGGCCCGCGCTGCTGCTGCCCGGCGTGCTGCTCGCGCTGTACGCGCTCGTGCGGCTTGTGTGGCGCGCGGGGCTTCGCCGCTATCAGGGCGCGGGCAACTAAAGCGCCGCGTCCGCCCGCGGGCAGGAAAATGGGCCGCGGCATGGAATATGAAGAGCATTCCCTTGATATCGGAGGCGTTCCATGGCGAGTGCGTTTGCGGCCAATCGCCCCGTCGCCCTTCAGGGCGCGGGCAACTTCCGCGATTTGGGCGGCTACAAAACATCCGATGGGCGCGCGCTGCGGCCCGGGCTTCTCTATCGCTCGGATGCGCTGTGCGGCCTGCCCGGCGACGACGTCCAGGCCATACGGGCGCTGGGCGTACGCACGGTGATCGACCTGCGCTCGAATTACGAGGAAGAGCGCGCGCGCAACAGCTTCGCCGGCCTGCCGGGCGTCACGTATCGCCTGATCCCCTTCGCGGGCGACCGCCCGGAAAACCTGTACGCCCTGTACTTGCAGGTGACGGACCGCATGGGCCAGCAGATCGCAGAGGCGCTGCGGCTTCTGCTCCGCGCGCCGCTGGCCGCCGTGTTCCACTGCTCGGCCGGAAAGGACCGCACGGGCGTGCTTGCCGCGCTCGTACTCAGCTGCTGCGGCGTACCGCGCGCGCAGATCGTAGCGGACTACGCCGCCACCTGGACCTACATGGAGAAGCGCTACGACGCCCTGCTGGCCGCCGCGGCCGCGAAAGGCGAAGCCGTGCCCGCGGAGATGATGTACTCCCTGCCCCAGACGATGGACGACCTGCTGAACCACCTGGACGAGCACTATGGCGGCGTCGCCGCGTATCTTGCGTCCGCCGGCTTTTCCGGCGCGGAGCAGCTGGCCCTGCGCGGGCGCTTGGTCGCCTGAGCCGCCGCCCGCGCGCCCCGTGCCGAGGAACCGCCCGTCTCGGCTCATGCCCGCCCGCAGAAACGCCAAAGGGGCCCGAGGGGCCCCTTTTTGCGATCATTGACCTGGTCCGCGCGTGTTCAGCGGATGGCGCGAGCCTCCAGATAATAGCGCTTCTCGTCCGCCCCGCCCATGGAAAAGGTTTTGCGCGGGAGGACGCCGCCCTGCCGAACGGCCGGGAAGAGCGCGTGCTTGTCCATGGAGGGCAGCAAAAGCCCGAGCGCGCCCGGCCGAGCAGCCAGGGCGCGCGTGGCTTCATCGCCGTGGATATAGTCGATGGACGCCTCCTTGTGCGCGGCCAGGTACTCGTCCAAAAAGGGCTGTAAAAGTTGCACGGGCAAGGCGAGGGGCGAGCGCATAAGCAAGTCGCGCTCGCCGCCCCGCGCCACGGCGCGCAGGAAAACCCCGCCTTCGCCGGGCGCGGCGCCCATCTTGCGCGCGTATGCGTTCAAAGCGCCGAGCACGTCGCCTCCATCCACGTTGAAGAGCACGCGGTGAATCGGATGGAAGGCCAGCCCTTCGTCGTGCAGGTTCATGAGCTCGCACAGCGCGAAGCGTGCCGGATGGTTCTCGCGCTCGGCAGCGCTCAGACCCTCGCGCATCTTCAGCCAGCAGGCGCGCGCCGTGGCCAGGGAGTGGTTGCCGTCGCCCACGGCAAAACGCAGGGGCGCGTCCCCGTCGGCGGCGAACAACGCGGCAAGCGCCGCCTCGAAGCGGGCCAGTTCGGCCTCGCCCTCCACGGCGTAACCCCGCACGGAACCGCCGCCCATCATCAGGGGCGTGTCATACAGGAGGCGCAGGCTGTCGCGGCGGGCGCTCAGCGGCTCGATCAGCGTGCGGGCAGGGTCGTCCACCAGCAGCAGGATATGCGGCAGCTCGAGGGAGGCGTGCTCGCGGATGCGCATGCGCGGCGGCAGGCGGTCCAAAATGGTGCCCTCCGTGGCGCGAATGGGCGAGGTGGAGCCGGGGCTGTAGTCATACGCCTCCAAATCCACGCTCACCACCAGCCCGCGACGGCAGGGCGTCGCGCGCGTGGCGCGCTCCACGTACACAAAGCCGCGCAGCGCTCGCTCCACAATCCCGCGCGACACATAGTCGGCCATGGCCTGGTTGATGGGCGCGATGCGCGCGTCGCCCTGGCTTAGATACGCCTCCGGGTAGATGAGGCGCAGCGTCGAGGGCGCGTCGCCCGCGATGCTCTCCACCTCGCGCCAGTACTCGGGCTGAGAGGTATACTGGTCGCAGGCCACAACGGCCCAGCGGTACAGGTCAACGCTTTTGCGGGGCAGAAGGATGTCGGCAGCGCGCAGTCCGTAATCCGCTAACAAATTGATCGCCTCCGTGGTATTCAGAATACCATGGAGGCGATTTGTCCATCAAGCAATTTCTGCCCATCGTTCGCGCTAGGATGAATGATGCGCACGGGCCCGCCCAAGCGTCAGCCGCCCAAGACGGCGAAGCCGCCGCCGCCTCAGCGTCATGCGCACACTCAGCGCGCACGCGCCGCCCAGCAAACAAATAAGCCAAACCAGGCTCTCGGCCATCATGCAAACCACTGCCTTTGTTAGTTATTACTAACATTTTACCGCAGACGCGGGCGTCCGTCAAGCCCTGCTACCACTTTGTGGTGAAGCGCACCAGGGTGACGCCGGGGGCGTTGAGCACGCGCACGCGCAGGGGTTTTTGCTCGCTTGAGACGCCCAGGCCGCGCGTGATCACCTGCGAGGTATCGCCCACTGCCGACAGCCCGCTCGTCTGCTCCTCCTCCGGCCACCAGCCCCCGCGGGGCAGGCGCGGGGCGGGCACGTGCATAGGGCCGACAACGGGCAGACGCACCCCTCCGCCGCAGTAGTGTCCGGCCAGCAGCACATCCATACGCACCGTTGTGGCGGTGGCGGCGTGCTGCTGCAGATCCTTCGCGAAGGAGGGCGTGAGCGGAAAGTGCGACGCGCCCACGACGATGTCGCTGGGCTTCATGGCGGCGAAAGCTTCCTTTGTGCGCGTAAGCGCGAAGAGCCCCATGTTCACGCGCGCCAGACGCTGCTCGCGCGCCGCTCCCACCACCCTTTGGTCCGTCAGGGCGTCCGCGGCGGCGCTCTCCAGCGACTTGATCGTTTGGCTTACGTCGGTGGAGGTGAGCATGGCGGGCATCAGCCAAACGGCCACGGGCT
The DNA here is from genome assembly GCA_031553225.1 of Eubacteriales bacterium. Classification (GTDB taxonomy): domain Bacteria; phylum Bacillota; class Clostridia; order Christensenellales; family UBA1750; genus JAVBLU01. The sequence continues at coordinate 27,058 of JAVBLU010000057.1, read as the reverse complement.
TTTGCGCCAGCGCCACCGGCGCGTCCAAAAACACCGCGCCCAGATCGGCCGCGCCCTGCGCCCAAGGCTGCAGGCCCCACTTGTCGGCGCCTATGGGGCCGTCCAGCGCCGGATCTTCGTCGCCCGTAACGCAGTACACGGGCTTGCCGGTTTCAGCAAGCGCCTTCACAAGCCCATGGAAGGCCTCGGCGTCTCCGGAGGGCGAGAGCATGTCACCCAGAAGCACGGCCGCGTCGAAGCGCGCGCCGCCCAGGGCGCTTACGATGCCCTTCTGGCCCTCGCCGAACGTGCGGCCGTGCAGGTCGGAGATCTGCAGGATGGTGAAGCCTTCCAGCTGCGAGGGAAGCGCAGGCAGGGTTATATTGATACGCTCCACCTCGACATGCGAGTTGTCTACGCTCACAAGGCCCACCATCAGGGCCAGCACGGCGGCGAACAAAAACAGCAAAAAGGCGAACGACCTGCGCGTCGGACGGAAGATGTTCTGCCCCGCCATATAGAACCATCTCCACTCGTTTGTACATAGGTTCATTATAGCCGGGCGCGTATCTTCGTACAAGACAGAGTTTCTTGTCGATAAAGCACGGCGACCCTTTACCGCCGGCGCGGCGCTGTGCTATAATCACAAAAGGTATTAGCAGAGTAAAGGAAACTGTACGTATGAAGTGGAGCGACGTGAATCCCTTCAAGAAAAAGAACTCGGGCGCGCGGGTGATGTATGTGCGCTCTTACATGCGCCCGGGCGGCAATTTCATCGGCGGCCCCTCCCGTCGGCGCGGCCCAAACTGGAAGAGCATCGGCCTGATCGCCGCGGCGCTGGCCGCGCTTGCCCTGATTATCTGGGGGGCGATCTCCCTTTTGGGCGGAGGGTCCGGCCCCACGCCCACGCCCACCCCTACGCCGGTCATCACGCCTATGCCCTCGCCCACTCCGCTGCCCACGCCCACGCCCACCATACCGCCCGGCTCAAGCGAGGACTGGCCCCTGCAGAGCGCGGCGGACGTCATGCGTATGGCGAGCAAGGAGCGCAACATCAACATGCCCGGCTCCTACGGCGATTTCCTGGCCTACGGCGCGGGCACCGGCTCGGTTTCGCGCGAGATGGTGTTCAAAACGCTCTACCTGTACAACCTGCAGACCGGCGAGGAGACGCCGGTGGCCACCGTTTCGCAAAAGAGCATGGAGATCGCCTCCACGCTCATCAACGAGCGCTGGATCGTATGGGTGGAGACCGACCACCAGGGCAACTCGCTCATCCGCCGGTATGACCGCGCCGAAACGGACGCCTCCAAGCAGATCATGGACATCAAGAACGTGGACGACGCCACCCCCCACATTGTCATGTACGCCTCCATCCTGCTCTTCACCGAGAAGACGGACGGCATCGACCACGTGCGCATGTTCGACCTGTCGCAGAATGAGGACATCTCCATCACCCAGCTCTCCGACCCGGGTGCGTACGGCGTGTCCCCGCCCGCCATATGGGGCGACCAGATCGTTTGGGCGGCCAGCGACCCGGACCAGACGCCCCAACAGCGCGCCGCGGGTGAGAAAAGCGTGGTTTACTACGCCGAGATCTCTAAGCTGGGCGAATATGAGACGGACGAGGACGGCTACGTCATCTGCCCGTACTGGAAGGCGGACATGTACGTGCACCGGCCGGTGACGAACGGCCGCGCCTGGGCGTGGATCGACACGAACGGCGCGCCCAACTCCAAGCTGTGGGTGCGCTACAACGGCCAGGTGCAGATGGTGGCCGAAGGCCCGACCATGTTTTTCCTCACCTCCAACTACCTGGTGTACGGCCATAACGCCGCCGTTTGGGCCTACTCGCTGGAGGAGGGCACGTACACGCGCCTCTCCCCCGAGAGCGAAACCTCCTGTTTCCCGCTGGCGGTATACGGCGAGCGCGTGCTTTGGTTCTCCAACATGACCGAGGGCGAGAAGGACAACGTGGAGACGATGCTCCTGCCTTAAAGGAGCAAGCGGCATGGCGCGCGGTAGGCCAAAGGTCCGCGCCGGGTACGTGCGAAAGACGGCGGAGGACGGCCCGCGCGGGTGGGCTTCCTCCGCTTTGTTATACGACTGGTGTTGTCAGGCTGTAACGCTCGACCGTGACAGGAGGTTTACGCCATGGTGCACTTCGATCAGTTGTTCTCCTTAAAAGGACACACGGCCCTGATCACCGGCGCAACACGGGGCATCGGACGCGGCATCGCCGACTATGTGGCTGCGGCGGGCGCGAACCTGGCCGTTGTGGGCACGCAGGAAGCGCCTGCGCAGGCCGTGGCCGCGCAAATCGCCGCCGAGTACGGCGTGAAGAGCGTCGGCATCGGCTGCGACGTGCGCGATTCCCGCCAGGTGGACGCCATGTTCTGCCGATGCTGCGACGCGCTGGGCACGGCCGATCTGCTGCTGAACAACGCCGGTATCACCCTGCACAAGGACGCCGTGGACGTGACCGACGACGAGTGGCGGAAAGTGATGGACGTAAACCTCTCGGGCGTATTCTACTGCTGCCGTGCCTTCGCCCGTGACTTGATCGCCCAGGGGAAGGGCGGCTCCATCGTCAATCTGGCCTCCAACGCCAGCGTCATCGTGCCCGTGCCCCAGGCGCAGGCCGTGTACAACGCTTCCAAGGCCGGGGTGGTTATGCTCACCAAGTCGCTGGCCATGGAGTGGGTGGACAAGGGCATTCGCGTCAACTCCATCTCCCCCGGCTATGTGATGACGGATATGATCAACGAAGTGCGCCCGGACTGGATCGCCGCCTGGACGGGGAACATCCCTCTGGGCCGCATGGGCACGCCCTCCGAGCTGGCCGGGGCCGTTTTGTACCTTTTTTCAGGCATGTCCGCGTTTACCATCGGCGCGGATCTCATCATCGACGGCGGCTTTACCTGCGTGTAGAAGGGCGGACCGCCCCCTTCCCCAACGTATCTACCAAGCGGAGGTGCGCCATGGCGAAAGCCGCAAAACCCATATTTTTGTGCTCCGCCTGCGGGTATGAGTCCCCCCGGTGGCTGGGCAAGTGCCCCGGATGCGGAGCGTGGAATACCCTGTGCGAACAGGAAGCGCCGCCTCCGCCGCTAAAGAAGGGGCAAGGCCTTTCTTTTGCGGCCGGGCGCGCGCTTGCCCAGCCCTTAAGCGTCCTGCCCGAAGACGAGCACGCCCGCACGTCCACGGGCATCGGCGAGCTGGACCGCGTGCTGGGCGGCGGGCTGGTGCCCGGCTCCATATCGCTGGTAGGGGGCGACCCGGGCATCGGCAAATCCACCCTGCTGCTGCAGGCCTCCGCCCTGCTGTGCGGCGCGGGCCTAACCGGCCTGTACGTAACGGGCGAGGAGTCCGCCCGTCAGATCCGCATGCGGGCGCGCCGCCTGGGCGTTGAGGGCAGCCCGCTGCTCGTGCTGGCCGAGACGGACGTGGAGGACGTATTGCAAAGCGCGCAGGAAGCCCGCCCTGCCTTCATGGTGGTGGACTCCATACAGACCATGCAGCGCGCGGACGCGTCCGGCACGGCGGGCTCGGTAACGCAGGTGCGCGAGAGCGCGGCGGCACTGCTGCGCTACGCCAAGGAGAGCGGCTGCGCCATTTTGCTGGTGGGCCACGTCACCAAGGAAGGGGCCCTTGCCGGGCCGCGCGTGCTGGAGCACATGGTGGACGCGGTGCTGTACTTTGAAGGCGACCGCAGCCAGAACCTGCGCATCCTGCGCGCCGCCAAGAACCGTTTCGGGTCGGTGGACGAGATCGGGCTGTTCCGCATGTCCGCGGAGGGCATGCAGGAGGTGGACAACCCCTCCGAGGCGCTTCTTCGCCGGGACGCGCCGCCCGCCTCCGGCTGCTGCGTGCACGCGGCGCTGGAGGGCTCACGGCCGGTGCTTGTGGACCTGCAGGCGCTCGTAGCGCCAACGGCTTACGGCAACCCGCGCCGGGCGGTATCGGGCATGGAGCTCTCACGCGTGCAGCTGCTGCTGGCCGTGCTGGAAAAACGCTGCGGTTTTCGCCTGTCGGCGCAGGACGCCTATGTGAACGTGGCCGGCGGCCTTCAGCTGACCGAGCCCGCCGCCGACCTGGCGCTGTGCCTGGCGGTCGCCTCCTCCTACACGGACGTGCCCCTGCCGCACGCTCTGGCCGCCTGCGGCGAGGTGGGCCTGGCGGGCGAGGTACGCGCCGTGCCCCAGCTGCCCCGGCGGGTGGCCGAGATCGCGCGCATGGGCTTTACGGCCGCAGTGGTGCCCGCTGGCGCGCCCATCGCCGCGCCGGAAGGGCTCTCGCTTGTGCGCGTGCACACCCTGCGCGACGCCCTGCAGCTTCTGCGGGCCCCAGAACGATAACCCGCGCCGGGTTTCCCCGCAGGGCTTGACAGCCCCCCGTCAATGGGCTACAATGATCTGCGTCAACTTCATACGTATGGCGGCGCCGCAAGGCGCAAAGGGAAGCGGGTGCAAGGCCCGCGCTACCCCAGTAACTGTAAGGGACGACGAAGGGAACAACGGCCACTGCCGCAAGGCGGGAAGGGTTCCCGGAGGATGACGCCCGAGCCAGGAGACCTGCCGCCATATGCCGTCGTCTTCTGGGTGCCAAGCGAAAGAACGGCGTGTTGCGGGCCATCGGCCCGCAGCTCCTGATCGTATTTTCATGCGGCCCCCGCTGACGCGGGCGGCCGCTTTGTCTTGCGCGCACGCCGAAAGAACTGGAGGTTTTTTCATGAAACGACTGCCCTGCACCCTGCTCGCCGTCCTCTGCGCGTCGCTCGCGCTGGCCCTTGCGGCCTGCGCGCCCACGCCCGCCGCTTCGCCCGCCCCCGCCGCGCAGGCTTCTGCAAGCGCGCCCGCAGCCCCGGCCGCAACCCCCGCGCCTACCCCCGCGCCCGTCACGGTGACGGACGACACGGGCTTTGCGCTCAGCTTTACCGCCCCGCCCTCGCGCATCATCGTTATGAGCCCCTCCGAGTGCGAGATCCTCTTCGCGCTGGGCGGCGAAAGCAAGGTCATCGCCGTGGGCGAATACTGCAACTACCCTGAGGCCGCCACAAAAAAGGACAAGGTGGGCACGGGCAAGAACACGAACGTGGAGGCCTTGATCGCCCTGAAGCCCGACCTGATCATCATCAGCACCATGGCTCAGCAGAAGGAGCAGTTCGACCAACTCACCTCCGCGGGCATCAAGGTGCTCACCTCCTCGCCCAAGACCGTGGAAGGCACCTACAACGCCATCGCGCGCGCCGGAGCGCTGCTGGGCGATAAGGACGCCGCCGACAAACTGACGGCCGATATGAAGGCCGAGTTCGCCAAGCTGGCCGAGGAGGCCAAAGGCGTCGCCACAAAAAGCGTCTACATCGAGATATCCCCCCTGGAATACGGCCTGTGGACGTGCGGCAAAGGAACCTTCCAGGACGAGCTGATGACCGCCGCCGGCGTCACAAACGTGTTTGCCGACGTGCAGAGCTGGCAGCAGGTCTCCGAAGAGCAGGTCATTGCACGCAGCCCGGAATACATCATCACCACCATGGCCACAACCTCCCACAAGTCGGGCGACCCGGTGGAGGAGATCCTCTCCCGCAAGGGCTGGGACAAGACGGCCGCCGTCGCGGACAAGCACGTGGCGCAGCTGAACGCCGATATGCTCTCCCGCTCCGGCCCGCGCCTGGCGCAGGCCGCCCGCGCCATCCACGACGCCGTATACGGAGGCCAGTAAAGCGCCATGATCAACAGGGGCTCGTACCGCGCCTTCCTCACAGGCCTGTGCATCCTGCTTCCGGCGGCGTGCATTCTGGCGCTGTGCGTCGGCAGCGTGGACATCCCGCTGGCGGACACCCTGGGCGTGCTCCTGCGTTTGGTTACGGGCCGTACGGTGCTGCCTTTCCGGCCCGAATCCGAACCCATTCTGCTGATGATCCGCATGCCGCGCGTGCTGCTCGCCGCCTTGGTGGGCAGCTCGCTGTCGGTGGCCGGGTGCGCCATGCAGGGGCTCATCAAGAACCCGCTCGCCGACGGTTCCACGCTGGGCGTCACTACGGGCGGATCGCTGGGCGCGGTGCTGGCTATCGCGCTTGGGCTCACGCTGCCCTTCGCGCCCCAGCTCACGGTCACGCTGATGAGCATCGCCTTCGCCTTTGCCTCGCTCATGCTCATTTTGGCCTTCGTGCGGCGCATCGACCGCAACCTTTCCTCCCACACGATCATTTTGACGGGCGTCATCTTCTCCATGTTCGCCGGATCGGTCTCCTCGCTGGTCATCGCTTTCTCGGGTGAGGCGGTGAAGCAGATCGTTTTCTGGAGCATGGGCTCGCTCTCCGGACGGGGCTACGTGTACGTGGGCATCATGGCCGCCTTCGCCTTGGTGGGCATGGGCGGCATCTTCCGCTTCAGCCGCGAGCTGGACGCCTTCGCCATGGGCGAGGAACAGGCCGCTTACTCCGGGGTAAACGTGCGGCGCGTGCGCATCGCGGTGCTCGTGCTTGTGGCGCTGCTGTGCGGCGCGTCCGTGTCCGTGTGCGGCAATATCGCCTTTGTGGGGCTTGCGGTGCCGCACATCCTGCGCCTGGCGGTCGGGCCGCTGCACGGGCGTCTCCTGCCCGCCTCGGCCGTGTGCGGCGCCATCTTCCTGGTGGTGTGCGACCTGGTGGCGCGCACCATCCTGCGGCCCATCGAGCTGCCCATCGGCGTGCTCACATCCATCCTTGGCGCGGCGGTGTTCATCTTCATCTTTTACCGCCAGCGGAAGGAGGCGTAGCCATGCTTACAGTCGATAGCCTGGGCGTAATGGTGGGCAAGGCCACGCTCCTGCAGGACGTGTCCTTTACCTTAAGCGAGGGCGACGTGCTCATGGTGGTCGGCCCCAACGGCTCGGGCAAAACAACCATGGTACGCGCGCTGATGAACGCCCTGCCGCACACCGGATCGGCCTCTTTTATGGGCAAACCCATGGCCGGCATGCCCGCGGACGAGCTTGCGCGGTGCGTGGGCGTGCTGACCCAGAGCAACGCCATGCAGTTCTCCTACGAGGCGCAGGACGTAGTGGCGCTGGGCCGGTACGCGCACAAGCAGGGTTTCATCGGCGGCCTGCGCTCGGACGACAGGGCGGCAATTGAGCGCGCCATGGCGCTGACGCGTACCGACGGGCTCCGCGGCCGCTCGGTGACCACGCTCTCCGGGGGCGAACTGCAGCGCGTGTGCCTGGCGCGCGTGCTTGCGCAAGACCCGCGCGTGCTCGTGCTGGACGAGCCGACCAACCATCTGGACATCGAGCATCAGATCAACCTGTTCGACATCATCGCCACCTGGGCCAAGGAGCCCGGCCGCGCGGTGCTGGCCATCGTACACGACCTAAACCTCGCCTACACCTACGGCACGCATGCCTTGCTTCTGCACGAGGGCCGACGCGTGGCCTTTGGTCCGCCCGGCGAGGTGCTCACGCGCGAGCTCTTGCAAAGCGTGTACCACGTGGATCTGGTGGAATGGATGCGCGGTTTGCTCTCCCGATGGAAATAACGAAAACAACGCCCGAAAGCGACGGCTTTCGGGCGTATTGCGGCCGGGTGCTCCGTTATCCGAGGTTCTCTATCGCGCGGAAGAAATCGTCCTTGCTGTCGCACACGACAAACTCGCCCTTCAGGAAACCGTACACCTTGCCCGCCAGCTCTGGACACTTGTTCTGGCAGCGGCCGATGCAGCCCGTAGAGTAATCCTTGGCCTTCACCTTGCCTTTGAGCTCCTCAACATCGAAGCCCGAACAGCGCTTGCACACCTTAACCAGTTTTACGTCCGCCATAGATCATCATTTCCTTTCTTTAGGATAAAAAAAGCATAACATATGTTCGCATTACATGGCAAGGGCTTGACAAGAAAAAAATGACGGCATATAATAAAGAAACTCTGCGCGACTTCCGGCACAAACTCGGCCGAAAGCCCGGTGCGCGGGGCCGCCGTCCTCCACCGGATTTACGGACGGCGCCATAGTGCAATGACGGGACTTTGGGCGTAAGCGCGCGCGCAAGAGAGCTGCCGGACGGTGCGAGGCAGCGACGCCGCTTTATAGCGCCTTTCTCACCCCGGAGCACGCCCTTGGCGCGGGAGGACCCGATATCGTCCACATGAGCGGCCGACCCCCGGCGGGCCGGCAAACGGAGTGGTACCGCGAAGACGCCTTCGCCTCTGCAACAGAGGAAGGCGTCTTTTTATGCGCATAGGAGGTTGTTGTCATGCCCGCGGATATTCCCGTCTACAGCCCGAAATCCATTGAGCCCAAGTGGCAGGCGCATTGGCTCTCCGCCAAGCCCTTTCACGCCGAGATCGACAAAAAGAAGCCCAAGTTTTACGGGCTTGTGGAATTCCCGTACCCCTCAGGCGTCGGCCTGCACGTGGGCCATCCGCGCCCGTACACAGCCATGGACATCATCTGCCGCAAAAAACGCATGCAGGGGTACAACGTGCTCTTTCCCATGGGCTGGGACGCCTTTGGCCTGCCCACCGAGAACTACGCCATAAAGACGAACACGCACCCAGCCGTTATCACCCAGCGGAACGTGGACCGCTTCCGCGGCCAGCTGCAGATGCTCGGCTATTCCCTGGACTGGGCGCGCGAGGTGGACACGACTGACCCAACTTACTATCACTGGACGCAGTGGATCTTTTTACAGCTCTTCAAGCACGGCCTGGCGTATAAATCGCACATGGCGGTCAACTTTTGTCCCAGCTGCAAGGTGGGGCTGGCCAATGAAGAGGTAGTGGACGGCGTGTGCGAGCGCTGCGGCGGCCAGGTGGAGCGCCGCATGAAGGAGCAGTGGATGCTGCGCATCACCAGCTACGCCCAAAAGCTTTTGGACGGGCTGGACGAGGTGGACTACATCGAGCGCGCCAAGGCGCAGCAGCGCAATTGGATCGGCCGCAGCGAAGGCGCGGAGGTCATCTTCCGCGTGCAGGAAAGCGGCGAGGAGCTCAAAGTGTTCACCACCCGGCCGGACACGCTGTTTGGGGCAACGTACATGGTGCTCTCTCCCGAGCACCCGCTCATCGACGCGCTGAAGGGCCGCATCGAGAATTTTCCGGCCGTGGAGGCCTACCGGCGCGAGGCCGGCCGTAAGAGCGACTTTGAGCGCACAGAGCTGCAAAAGGACAAGACGGGCGTTCCGCTTGCCGGCCTTTCGGCCGTCAACCCGGTTACGGGGTCGGCCATCCCGCTGTGGACGTCGGATTACGTGCTTATGGGCTACGGCACGGGCGCCATTATGGCCGTGCCCGGCCACGACGAGCGCGACTGGGCCTTCGCACGCGCTTTCCACCTGCCCGTCGTTGAGGTTGTGGCGGGCGGAAACGTCCAGGATGCGGCCTTTACGGACATTGAGGACGGCGTGATGGTCAACTCCGGGTTTCTCAACGGCATGCGCGTGCCCGAGGCCAAGAAGGCCATTACCGCCTGGCTTGCCCAGAAAGCCCTGGGCGAGCCAAAGGTCAACTTTAAGCTGCGCGACTGGGTATTCTCCCGTCAGCGCTACTGGGGCGAGCCCATTCCCCTGGTGAAGTGCGACAAGTGCGGCTGGGTGCCCCTGCCCGAGGAGAGCCTGCCCCTGCTGCTGCCCGCCATCGACAATTTCCAGCCCGGCGAGAACGGCGAGTCGCCCCTTGGGAAGCTGTCCGACTGGATCAACACCACCTGCCCGCACTGCGGCGGCCCCGCCCAGCGCGAGACGGACACCATGCCCCAGTGGGCCGGATCGTCGTGGTATTTCCTGCGCTACGTCGATCCGCACTGCGAAACGGGCATCGCTTCCAAGGAAGCCCTGGAGTACTGGATGAACGTAGACTGGTACAACGGCGGCATGGAACACACCACGCTCCACCTGCTGTACTCGCGCTTCTGGCACCGCTTCCTCTTCGACATCGGCGCCGTCAACACGAGAGAGCCTTACGCAAAGCGCACCTCGCACGGCATGATTCTGGGTGAGACGGGCGAGAAGATGTCCAAATCGCGCGGCAACGTCATCAACCCGGACGACATCGTGGACGAGTTGGGTGCGGACGCTCTGCGCCTGTACATCATGTTTATGGGCGCATTCGACCAGCCCATCCCCTGGTCGACGCAGTCCGCGCGCGGCTGCCGCAGGTTCCTGGAGCGCGTGTGGCGCCTGCAGGCCATGGTGCAGCCCGGCAAAGCCCGCGCGCAGATGCTCGCCTCGCTTCACCAAGCCATTAAGAAGGTGAGCGAGGACATCGAGCGCATGAAGTTCAACACGGCCATCGCGCAGATGATGACCTTTGTAAACGAGGTGTACGACAGCGGCGCTATCGCCTCCGACGAGCTGCGCACGCTGCTGCTGCTCCTCTGCCCCTTCACGCCCCACATCTGTGAGGAGATGTGGGAGCTGCAGGGCTACCCCGGTCACATCTATGAAAAGGCCTGGCCGCAGCACGACGAGAAGGCGCTCAAGAGCGCCGAGGTGGAGATTGCCGTGCAGGTGATGGGCAAGGTGCGCGCGCGCATCATGGTGCCCACGGGCCTTTCGCAGGAGCAGGCGCAGGAGCTTGTGCTCGCCCACCCGGACGTCGCGCCTTTGCTCGCAGGGATGACGCTGCGCAAGTTCATCTACGTCACCGACCGCAACTGCAACATCGTGGCCTCATAATATGGTAGATTTTCATCTGCACACGAACAACTCCGGCGACAGCCAGGCGGACATTCTATGGCAGTGCGCCGCCGCCTGGCGCGCCGGGCTATGTGAAATCTGCTTCACCGATCACGTGGATCTGAAGCATCCCTTTATGAACTTTGAACCGCACATCCCCAAGTACCTGGCGGACATCGAGCGGGCGCGCGCGGCCTTTCCGCGGCTGCAGATCCGCATCGGTTTGGAACTTGGGGACGACGAGCCCGTGCGGCTGCAGACCAAGGCCATCTGCGACAAGCTCCCGCTGGATTTTTTGCTGCTCTCCCGTCACGTGGTGGACGGCGTGGACCCGTACGGCTACCGGGAGTACTTTCCCAAGTACGAAAACCGCAAAGCAGCCTATCTGGCGTATGTGGCCGCGCTCGTGCGCACGGCGGACGCCTGGGACGGCTTTTCCTCCTTCGCGCACCTGGGGTACGTATGCAAAAAATCGCCCTATCCGCCGCAGGAGCGCCCTCTGCGCTATCTGGATGCGCCGGATGAGATCGACCACATCCTGCGCCGTGTATTGCATGTGGGCGCGGCGCTGGAGGTGAACACCTCTGGCTACCTCTCCGTCGGCATGCCCATCCCAGGACCGGACATCCTGGCCCGCTACCGCGCGCTGGGCGGCGAGATGATCACTCTGGGCTCGGACGCGCACGACCCTGCCCGCGTGGCCCAGCATTACGGGCACGCGCTGGCTCTTCTGCGCGACGTAGGGTTTTCCCGCCTGACGGTTTTTCGCGAACGGCGGCCGGTGCTGCTGCCCCTGTAATGGGGGGACGCGCGGGGACACCCGCCCGCGTCGTGAGGAAACGGGATACGCCGAGGCCACATTTCAACTGCCGACGGAGGTGCGAGAATGTTTCAGGATGACAAGACGAAAAAGCTGTACGAGGAACGCCTGAAGCGCTATGTGACGGCCATGCGGCGCGGAACGCCCGACCGGGTGCCCGTCCGGTTCTTTCTGCAGGAGGCGGCCGCCCGGTACGTGGGCATGAGCAACCCGGAGGTGGCGCTTTCCTATGAAAAGGCGTTTCTGGCGACGCGCCGGGCGGCGCAGGACCTTCAGCTGGACGCGGTGATGCTCAACGCCATCTGGTCAAACTACGGCGTCGGCAAGGCGGCCTCCTGGCGGTACCTGAACGTACCGGGCGTGGACGTTGGCCCGCAGAGCGTTTTGCAGTTCTCCGAGCCGGGGCGCGACGAGGACCTCTTTTTGCGCCCCGAGGAATATGGCGCCTTTTGCGACGACCCGACCGCCTTTTTGCTGACCACCTGGATGCCGCGCGCCACAACGCGCCTTGCGCGCCCGGGCGAGCCGGCAACGCTGGAGCACAACGCCGCGCTCATCGCCGGGGCCATGGCCTTTGCCAATTACATGACGGCCTTCGGTCCGGCTTCCGCGGCGCTCAAGTACGAAGCGGGCGTCGTATCGGCCAATTCGGGCATGATCAAAGCGCCGCTCGACCTGCTGGCCGACAAGTTCCGCGGCTACATGGGCATGGCCATGGACACGATCGAGCGGCCGGCCGACGTGCGGCGCGCCTGCGAGGCGCTCGTGCCTCACATCGTGGCCAATGCTCTTTCCTCTGCCGACCCGGACAAAAACGTGCCCATCACGCTGTGGGCGCACCGCGGGTGCGTGCCCTTCATTTCGCAACAAACCTTCGACGCCATCTTCTGGCCAACGCTTCTGCCCGTGCTGCAGGAGATCATCGCCCGGGGCCATCAGGTGCTGTTCTACGGCGAGGGGAACTGGGAACGGCACTACGACGCGCTCCGCACGCTGCCCGAGGGCGGCATCATCTACCATCTGGACAAAGGCGACCCGGCCGTCGCCGCGCGCGCGTTCAAAGGCCGTTTCGCCCTCAGCGGCGGTCTGTCCTACGACGTGCTGGCGCGCGGAACGCCCGCCGACACGGCGCGTCACGTGCGCGACCTGCTGGCCGTGATGAAACCGGACGGCGGCTACATACTGGACTGCAGCGCGCTGATGCTCTCGGATGTACAGCCGCAGAATCTGCGCGCGGCCGTGGACGCCGCCATGGAGCATGGCGTGTACTCCTCTTCCAGCGCCGCGCCGCAAAAGCCCATGGCCAGCGTCGCCGCGCCGGCCATAGCGCCGGGCAAGCGCCCGCCGTTCGTGTGCGTGCCCTGGGCGCAGGAGTCGGCTTCTTACCGCGCGTTATCCCCCGACCGCGCCGAGGCCGCGCCCGTGCGCGCGGCATGGGAGAGCGTGGACGGCGCGGCCTACTCCTACGTATGGACCACCGTTTTGTGGTAAGCGCAAAACCGGCTAATACTTGAGTGCATCTGAACAAAACGGCGGCCGAAAACCATGTCGGCCGCTTTGTTTTGTTCCAAAATGCACCGCATTACGGAAGGATGATTGCTGACCGATGCGCGCAAAATAAGGCCGAACGAATGCACATGCGGAGGCGCGCATGAAACGTCTGAACGATTTGATCGGCCTTCCGGTGGTGAGCAGCCAGGACGGGCGTATTCTGGGAAACCTCACGGGCCTGCGGCTCAAGAGCGGCGGCGCGGAAATTTTGGGCATGTGCGTGCGCACGGCCGGGCTTCGGCAGCGCAGGCTCGTTGCCAGCGCTCAGGACACGCTCATGCTTGGGGACATGTCCGCCGTGGTCAGGCGGCTGAGCGACGTCCCCCCGGCCCCCGCCTGGACTCCGCAGCCAGGCCAGAGAGTGCTCTCCACGGACGGAGGGTTACTGGGGCTTCTGTCCGGCGCGCTGGTGGACTGCGACCACATGCAGGTGGTGGCGCTGGAGATCTCGCGCGGCGCGCTGGATGATTTTCGCATGGGCCGCCTGTGGGTTCGTTCGTTTCGCGGCTCGGACGAGCGCATCATCGCTTCGCCCGAGGAGATCGACGACGGGGAGGAGGGAGACGCATGAGGGGCATGAGAGGCGTCATTGGCGGCGTGGCCGCCGGTAGCGTTCTTGGCATGGCGGCGATGGCCGGTCTGATGATGGGCGTACCGCGCATGGGCGGCAACTGGAAACGTAAGCTGCGCCGCCAGGGCGCGAAGATGCTGCAAAACTTCCTGTAACCTACGGCACCAAAGCGGCGAAAGCCCCAGAACGCGGGGTTTTCGCCGCTTTCGCGCAGGATCGGCCGCGGGAACCGCGCCTTGAGCTACCGCCCCGTGTGCCCGTCGCGCAGGCGGACATAGCGGCGGAAGGCCACGGGCGTGCCTTCCTTGGGGGCCGTCGTCAGCTCGGCCGCCCCTGCCAGCGCGGCAATCCTGTCCGCGATGATGTTCTGCAGGCACGCGGGGATGTGGTCGCCGTGAAAACGATGCAGCGCCACGCATTCCCGGCACTTGCCGTGCCATTCGCACAGGCCGTTGGGGCAGGTGCAGCGCAGCACCTGCTCGCTTGCAGCCAGCTCCCGGTTGCGCAGCACCTGCTCGTAGTACTCCTCCTGCGTACGCATGCGCCGTCCCTCCTCTAAGGCAATTCGTCCATGGCAAAGCCAAGACCGCGCGCCAGGGCGATGAATCCGGGCGCGCTTTGAAAGACGCGGCCATGCAGCGCCCCCAGCGGGCCGGACGGCGGCAGGCGAAGCGTAAGCCGCACGGCCCACAGGCACTGCGCGCGCGAGCGGCACGCCCGGTTCAGCGCCCTGTCGCCGTAACGGTCATCGCCCAGCAGCGGGTGCCCCAAATGCGCCATATGCGCGCGGATCTGGTGCGTGCGCCCGGTGTGCGGGTACACGGCCAGCAGCGAGAGGGGCGTGCCGTCCGGCGCGCGCGTCTCTTCCAGCACGCGCCAGGCAGTGTCCATGCTCAGGGCGCCCGACCGCGGTTCATCCACAACGCGCACAAAAGCCGCGGCGGCATCCTTCAGCGCATAGGCCCGCGCGTCGCCCTCCTTCACAGGCGCGCCGCGCACGATGCAGCGGTACTCCTTCTCCACCAGCCGCTGGGCGAACCCTTCCGCGAGGGCGCGTTCGGCCTCATCCGTCAGGGCGAACAGCAGCACCCCGCCCGTTTGGGCGTCCAGACGGTGTACGGGCCGCGGCCGGGGCAGCCCCTCCCGCGCGGCCCATCCGGCGAGCAACGCTTCCATGCTGTCCGCCCCGCCCGCGCTTTCCATCCCCGCGCCTTTCTCAACGGCCAAAATCTGGCCGTCGCGGTACAGCACCGTGGGCGCGGGCTGCAGCAGATCCTCGGCGATGTACACGCACAGTTCCTCTCCTGCCCGCACCGAATCGCCGCCGCCCAAGCGCGCGCCGCTACGGCGCACATCGCGGTTTTTTATGGCGCGGCGCAGCGGGCCTTCGGCCAAAAACGGGAACAGCTGCCGCAGTGTCTCCTCCACGGACGCATCCTTTTGCGCCTGTATGCGCCGCATGCGCTTCACCCCGCCTTCCGTTTGTGATACACTAGGGACAAGCTAGGCTGGGGCATCACCGGCCGCAGCCGCCAAGCAAAGGAGCGTGATTCTCATATTCACCATCAAGGAGAGCGAACGCGCGGCGTTCCTGCGCGCTTTGGACAAGATGAGCGAGCGCTACGACCCCGCCGAGCGCATGCTGCGCGAGCCCTTCCACACGCCAGGCTACCACACCACGCTGACGGGGGGCGAGGTGCACTCCACGCGCGCCGCCTTCCAGTACGCCGTGCTGCTGCTCGACTCCGGCCGCGGCGAGGATCTGCGCCGCGCCTGCGACGTGCTGCAGCGCGCCCTGGCCCTGCAGGACCAGGAGATGGCCGCGCCTACGTTTGGCATCTGGTCGTGGTTTCTGGAGGAGCCGCTTGCGCAGATGGCCCCGCCCGACTGGAACTGGGCGGACTTTTGCGGCAAGGAGCTGACGTTTGTGGTGCGCGACCACATGCCGCGCCTGCCAAAGCCCCTGCAAGAGCAGGTGCGGTTGGGTCTTCGGTGCGCGTGCCTGTCCATCTTTCGCCGTAACGTCCAGCCCGATTACACGAACATCTCCATCATGGGCACGTACGTCACGCTGTCGGCGGGCGAGCTGTGCGGCTGGCCGGATATGCTCACGTACGGTAAATCACGCATGAAGCGCCTGCACGAAGCGAACATGAAGGCCGGCGGATTCGCGGAATACAACTCCCCTACCTACTCGGCCCTGGCCATGACAGATCTGACGCGGCTCTCCACGGACATACGCGACGAGGAATGCCGGGCCATGGCCGCGGAGCTGCTGGACATGTGCTGGCGGGGCATCGCCCGGCATTACCACCCGGAAACGGGCGCGTGGGCCGGGCCGAACGCGCGCGGCTACGCATGGCTGACGGACGCCAAGATTTGGTCGCTCCTCAAGCGCGGCACCGGCGTGCCGCTCGTGCGGCCGCAGGACGAGACGTATGATCCGGAGTGGGCGCGCGTGCCGCACCGCTGCCCCGAGAAGTATCTGCCGCTGTTTACCCAGCGCGAGGCGCGGGACGCAAGCGAGGTGTTCCAGCCGGCACGCGGCGCGCACCCCGCTCAGGTGGCGCAGTGCTATCTGGCGCCCACGTATGCTCTTTCGTCATTCGCGCGCATGGACACTTGGAACCAGCGCCGCAACCTGGCCGGCCACTTCGGCACGCCGCTCAAGCAGGGATACATCGCGCTGCGGGTGCTGCACGACGGGTACGACTTCTCCTCGGGCATGCTCGCCTGCGCCCAGTACCACGGCGGCGCGGCGTTCCACGCCGGCCTTGTGACGGACGGCGGAGACACGCACTGCAACCTGGACATGATTAAGGACGAGACGATCTCCGCCCGCGACATGCGCGTTCGCTTTCAGCTGGGCGGGCCGGCTGTGGCCGGCCTTGAGGCTGCGTGGCAGAACGGCGGGGTGGATCTGCAGCTGCCTGGCGCTGCGCTTCGCCTGCGCATCGCCAAAGCCGTGTGGGACGGTCATCCCGCTGCTTTTGAGGTGGTGCGCGAGGGCGACGCCCTGTGCCTGGACGTGGTGCTCTTTCACGCCGACGAGCCGCAGCCGGTGCGCCTGAGCGCCCTGAAGGACACGCTCGTGTCCGGCGCGATCAGCCTGGAGGCCGAAGCGCCCGCCCCGCAGGCGAGCGTGGAGGACGCTTTCGCCTGCGTGCAAAGCGCAAGCGAAGGCGTTGCGCTTTATGTGTGCGCGCCCAGCCGCCCGGTGCCCCGTGCACAGTGGAAGGCGGACGTGCGCGTGGGCGGGGAGGACGTGGCGCAGTTTTACGCCGCCAAGGGTTAGCGCCTCCAGCGCTTCAGCCGGGGGGAAGAACCTCATCATCGCCGCGCGCGCCTCGTCGGGGCTCTTGTCGTGGCCGCGCACGAAGGGCAGGCAGGTTTCGATCATCTGTCCCATCGTCTCGTCCTTCAGGAAAACGCCGCTCTTGCAGCGGTAGCGGCAGTAGTCCTTGGAAGGCGTGCCATCCTTTTCACCGCCATAGTCCCCTGGCTTGCTCAGGGGCATGCTGCAGCTTGGCAACAAACGGGCGCCGCGCTCTTGACGCGCATCTCCTTCTGCCTTACTGGAAAGATTATAGCATGGGAGTTCGCAAAAAAAAAGCGGACGCCCCGAGCCACGAAGCAAGCGCGCAAGGAGCGGAGAGTCTTCCCGGACACCCGCGGCGATCGCCCCGGCTGCGAGGGAAGACTCTCTGTCCGTCGGTTTTGCTTACGCTATACCCGTTTTACCCTTGCGCGCATGCAGGCGCCCCAATGCCCGCGGCCGTTACTTCGTCTTATAGGACGCGCACATGCTCTCGTCGCACGCTTTGCCGGTGTTGCCGTACGGCGTGGCCGACACCTGAATGGCGTGCAGCTTGCAGGCGTGATTGGCTTCGTTGTGCGTGCAGCTGCCCACCGCGCAGTGGATGCTCTGGCCGCCGGGTACGTCGTTTTTCATCACTACCGACCTCCTAGAATGGGATCCAGGCACTAGGATGCGCGTTTTACGGCGAACTATGAACGTTTTCCATTGCCAGAAATAGCACGGACAAGTATGCCAATTCGAACCAAAGACCGGCAACTTATCCGGTGCGGCGCTTGAAAAGGCCGCGTGCGGGGTACACAATGGGTGGTGGATTCACCCGCAAGCCAAACGAACCGGAGGGACCCGACATGAAACGACCCGCTTTTGTCATCTATCTTGCGCTGATTCTGTGCGCGGCCATGCTGGCCGGGTGCTCGGCGCCGCCCGCGCCGACGGCGGCCCCCGTTACGACGCCTGCCGCAACCGCCTCGCCCGCGCCGTCCGGCGCGGCCTCCGGCCTGCGCGTGGGCGTGATGAAGGGCCCGACCGGACTGGGCATGATCGCCCTGATGGACGCCGCCGCAGCCGGACAGGCCAAGAACAGCTATGCCTTCAGCGTTGTGGGCGCGGCGGATGAGATCTCCGCCAAGCTCATCTCCGGCGAGCTGGACGTTGCGGCCGTGCCGTGCAATCTGGCCGCCACGCTGTACAACAAAACCAAGGGCAAGGTGCGCGTGGCGGCCGTGAACACGCTGGGCGTTTTGTATATCCTGCAGACGTCGGGCGAGCCGGTTGCCTCGCTGGCCGACCTGAAGGGCAAGACGCTCTACTCAACCGGCAAGGGCACCACGCCCGAGTTCGTGCTCAACTACCTGCTGCAAAAGAGCGGCCTCACGCCCGGCGCGGACGTGACCGTCGAGTACAAGACCGAAGCCGCGGAACTGGCCACGCTGGCCGCGGACGGCAAGGCCGAGCTGTGCCTGCTGCCCGAGCCTATGGTGAGCAGCGTTCTGATGAAGAACCCAAATGCCCAGGTTCGCCTCTCCCTAACCGAGGAATGGAACAAGGCGTCGCCGAACGCGCAGCTTGTTACCGGCGTGATCGTGGCACAAACCGCCCTCATCGAAGGAAACAAGGCGGCTTTTGACGAATTTTTGACGGAGTACGCCCAGTCCGTAAAAACCGTAACGGCCGACCCGGCCGCGAGCGGCGAACTGGCCGAAAAGTACGGCATTGCGGCCAAGGCCGTGGCTGTCCAGGCGATTCCGCGCTGCAACATCGTGTACCGCGAAGGCCAGGACATGAAGCAGGACGTGCAGGCGTATCTGAGCGTGCTCTTCGCAAGCAACCCGCAATCCGTGGGAGGTGCTCTGCCGGATGACGCCTTCTACTATCAAAAGTAGGCTCACCCCGCTGCTCATAGCTGCCGTGTGGCTCGCCGCATGGCAGCTTTGCGCCGCCGCGGTGCAAAGCGAGCTGCTGCTGCCCGGGCCGCTGCTCGTGCTGCGCCGGGCGCTGGCGCTTTTGTGCTCTCCCCAGGCGCTGCTCAGCATGGGCGCAACGCTTTCACGCATCGCCGCGGGATACGCGCTGGGCGTGGTGTGCGCCGCGGGGCTTGCGGCGCTCGCGGCCGCGCTTCCCTTTGCAAGGCGGCTGCTTGCGCCTTTCTTTTCGCTGGTAAAGGCCACGCCCGTCGCGTCCTTCACCATTTTGGCGCTCGTGTGGATGACCTCGGCGCGGCTGTCCGCGTTTATCGCCTTTTTGATGGCGCTGCCCATCGTGTACGAGAACACCTATACGGGCCTTTTGAACGTGGACCCGCGGCTGATGGAGATGGCGCGCGTGTTCCGCCTGCCCCGCGCCCGCGCGGCGTTGCGCATCACGCTGCCCTCCGTGCGGCCGTACTGGCTGTCGGCGCTGCGCTCTTCGCTGGGCATGGCCTGGAAGGCGGGCATCGCGGCCGAGGTGATCGGCCTGCCCTCGCGCTCCATCGGCTTTGCCTTGTACAGCGCCAAAGTGTATCTGGAGATACCCGACCTGTTCGCCTGGACGCTGATCGTGGTGCTTCTGTCGGCGCTTATGGAGCGGGCGGTGCTGCTGCTGTCGGCGCGCGGGGAGAGGAAGGCGAGCTCATGAGCATTCGTCTGGACGGCGTGTGCAAGGCGTACGGGCCGCTGCGCGTGCTGCAAAACATAAACGCCGAGCTGCCCTCGCCCGGCGCTGCCTGCGTGATGGGCCCTTCCGGCGCGGGCAAAACAACGCTGCTGCGGCTGCTTCTGCGCCTGGAGGAGCCGGACACAGGGCGGATCGACGGGCTCGCCGGGCTGCGGATGTCCGCCGTGTTTCAGGACAACCGCCTGCTCCCCTTTTGCGATGCGGTGGGCAACCTGACGCTCGTGCTGGGCGAGCGGGGACGGGCCCGGGCCGAGGCCGCGCTCGCCGCGCTCCTACTGCCGCGGGAGGCCTTTCACAAGCCGATTGCCGAGCTTTCCGGCGGCATGCGGCGCCGCGTGGCGCTTGCGCGCGCGCTGGCCGTTCCCTTCGACCTGCTCGTGCTGGACGAGCCTTTTAAGGAGTTGGACGACGCGACCAGAGCGCACGCCATGGCGGTTGTGCGGGAGGCTGCTCTGGGCAGGACACTTGTGTTCGCCAGCCACAACGCCTCAGAGGCGGCCTTTTTCGACGCCCGCGTACTGAACATACCAAGGACGGAACAGACTCTGCCCGACTGAAAGGCCCCGCCATGATCCCCCGAAGGCCGCCTTACCAGGCGGCTTTTTTTGTCTTTCGCTCACACGAACGGGTGATGTGAAGCGTCTCAGCGGTACGTATAATGAATGTGCACAGGAATTCTTTAAGCGGAGTGTGACGTTGATATGACCATGAAGCCAGCCGCAAAACGAGCGCTTTGCCTTAGCATCGCCGTGCTCATCTTCATCGGCGCGGGCCTTGGCACGTGGTGGTACACAAGCAGAGGGCCCGCGCCTGCGCCCGTGCAGGCGGCGGAACCCTCGCCCTCCCCCCAGCCGGCCGCCACGCAGGAGCCCGGCACGGACCTTGCGCCGGCGTATGTGGCGGAGATCGACATGAACGACCAGGAGGAGGCGATGCGGCGGTTCGACGCCGTGCCCAAAGACGACCCGGTCGTATACGGCCGCACGTACGACCTGGCGGTGGATCTGAGCATAGCAGACGGCCCGGGCCGCCCGAAAAGCCGCGAGGCGAAGCAGCTCGCCAACGCCGAGGCCGTGGCAAAGCAGGAGCGCCTGTTTCTCGCGCAGGAGCTGGAGCAGGCGGAACGGGAGGCAAACGCCGCCCTGCCCAGCGGCGTGCGCGTTGCGTACGCCATGGCGGGCACAAACGCCGGGGCGGCTGCCGGCCCCGCCATGTACGAGCAGCCCGTGATGTATGCCGAGGCGGACAACCGCATCACCTCGATCATCAAAACCGCCTTCCTGTCGCAGGCTCTGCCGCGGGTGACGAACCTCACGCCGCGTCTGTCGGTGCCCCGCCTTCCGCCGCCCGCCCCCACGCCCGCGACGCTGGCCATTGAGACGCCCGCCGTGGGCGAGGAGTACACCGTCGGGCAGACGCTCAACGTTGTATGGACGAACAGCCATGGCCGCGCGCAGGCCATGACGTACGCGCTGTCCGTCAGCCGGGACGGCGGGACGACCTATACGGACATCGCCAGGGATATCCAGGGCCTTTCGTATGCCTGGACAATCACCGGCAGGCCCGCGCCCCAGTGCCTCCTCAAACTGGAGGCCTACGTGGCGCAGAACCTGCTGGAGACGGCCCTCTCCGACCCGTTCGCGCTCATCCCCCTGCCGCCTCCGGTCGTCGCCACCCCGACACCGGCCCCAACGTCCACGCCCAAACCGACGCCCACGCCTCCGCCCTTCGTACCCAGCCCGACCCTCGGCTACGCCAAGGCGGGCAGCTTCTTCATAGCGCGCGACATGGGCACGCGCTGGATGAACGCCGAGATCCTCAAGCCCGGCGTAGCCCGGCTGGTATGGCAGGTCTCCCGCGCACCGTTCTCCGGGCTGAACGAGGACGCCCTGGAGCCGGCGGGCCTGCTCGCCTCCGGCGAGCTGGACGTGCAGAACGGCGAGTTCGCCGTGGACTTTAGCCACATCGTCAGCAGCGTGCTCAAGGGCGCGGTTGCCACCGCGACCGCCCTTGACAAGGAGGCCGCGCTGTGCCGTCTTCAAAGCGGCGCCGTGTTGGTGCCGCAGACCCGCTATAGCCTGCACGTGCGCGTCATTGCCGTAAACGCCCTTGGGCAGCTGGTGGGCGACGCCGGCGAGGGCCAGGACATCACTTACGGCGACTGGCTGGGCGCGGAGATGCTCGGCCGCGACTTTCAGTTTCCGTATCTGGACGGGCCGCTGGTGAAGGTGCTGGACCGGATCACGGAAAAACCCTCGCACAGCACCTACGAAGCAACCTTCATCCACCAGCCAAAGGGACTCGACATCACGCCCGCCAAACCCTACGTGCTGGTGGACTTTGCGCCCTACTACGACAACACCTACCGCGTGGTGGCCCAGGTGTCCTCCTCCCCGTACCCCGAGGGGCTGGACGAGGAGACGCTGCGGCATCCGCCCGGCCTCATCTACGAGTTCCGCGGCGTCGCGTACGGCGAATCCTTCCAGTTTGTTCCGTTTGAAACGCAGATGAACGTGTTCCACCCGGAAACGGTGGCGCAGTACCTGCCCGACATTGAAACGCTGGGCGACAACGTGCTCAAGTATTACGTGCGGGCCATCTTCTACCAAACCACCGACGATCCCGCCGTGTACACGCCCGCCGTCTCCGAGGTGCAGGTGCTCAACTACCGGGCCCATTCCTATACGGAGACGCTCAAGGAGCCCGTACGGCTGGAGATGGGGGCGTACATCGGCTACGCGGTGCTGCAGTCCTACACGCCCATCCGCTGGCCGGACCCCAACGCGAAGAACATCTTTGAGGTAACGCGCCCGATCAAGTACGACGAGTTCAACCTGACGCTCACCACGCCCGATATGAAGATCTACCCCTATGCAGAGCATAAGCTGCACGGCAACCAAAACATGACCCCGGAGCAGTACGAGGCCCTGCTGATGAAGTATCTGCCGCCCGGCGCCACCTTCACCTACGCAGAAAAGAGCGCGCCGTGGTACGAGGAGTTTATCACCGAGCTGTGGATGCTGATGACGAGCTTCTACGAGCAGATCCGCCAGGGATACGACGACCTGAAGAACTTGCTGGTGGATCTGGTGGTGAGTATCATTCCCTCCGGAAAGGTCCGCGACGTGCTGCGCACCGCGGTGATGGCCGCCTTCAACTACGGGCTCTCCTGCATCGGGCTGCCCCCCTCGCTCCCCTCCTTCGAAAAGCTCGCTAAGGACGGCTTCGACTACGTGTACAACCAGGCCATCGACGAGGCGTGCGAGCAGCTGGGCATCTCGCCGGACGCCATCCCCGACGATCTCAAGAAGCAGATCAGCGACGAGGTGCACGAGGGGATCGACAAGCTGTCGCGCGCGGCCTCCCCCAACCCCTGGAACGCGGACTTCCTGAGACTCTCCACCAAGCACTGCTACAAGCCGGCGGTTCTGGAGGTATATGTAAAGAGCCCGTATTCCGAAAAGGAGAACGTTATCACGCCGCGCGGCACGCTGAGCTTTTTCTACAGGGCTACCTCCAACAGCATCATGGAGTACTACAAATCGGTATCGCTGCCCATCCCCCGCATGCAGGCGCAGGAGGAGATGGTCATCACGGTGTACCTGGAGCAGGACCTGCAGGACTGGAACCACACGAGCCTCGACTACAAAACCTTCTATTTCGGCAAACAGGATCGGGGCAACCACATGTACCTGCTGGTGGAATACGACGTGCCGGACCCCAAGACCGCCTACGACCAGCAGGTGAAGGAGGGCCGCATCAAGGAGGACGAGCGCCTGAAGTACCCCAAGGGCCAGGTGTTTGAGTACGTGTACCGAAACGCCTACCGATTCAGCTATGCAACCACCAATCCGCCCTGCGAACCGCTCGGTCGGACGGTGCTCAAGGAAATCAAGGACGCGCCGTAACAGCGCCGAGGCGCGCTCTGCAGCCGTCTTTCCATCGCCAGGAAAACCGCTTTTGTGAAAAGCGCCGAAGCCGCCGGCTTCGGCGCTTTATTGCGCGCGTCCCCGCGCAGCGCCCGCCTCTGCGCAAAAAGACCATAAAAGAATCCTAGATCGCCATGACTTCCTCCCTTTCTTGTCTATTTTGCTGCGATTATAATAGGGTGTACATATAAACTGCCTTAGCCGAAGGCTGATATCTTCTGGGGGGGTTGCCCGTGACTGTGGACGCGCCCAAGGTTGTACGGCGGCACCGATCGAGCTTCGGCTCGTACTTTCGCCGCAACTACGACCTGTACCTGATTTTGATCCCCGGCGTCATCTACCTGCTCATCTTCAAGCTGCTTCCCCTGTACGGCATCTCCATCGCCTTTGTGGACTACAACATCTTCGCGGGGAACAATCCCATTCAGGCCATCCGCGAGAGCGATTTCGTGGGTTTTGACCAGTTCCGCAGGATCTTTGCGCGCGAGGAATTCCTTGTGGCATTCCGCAACACGCTGGTCATCAGCTTTCTCAAAATCGGCTTGCTCTTTCCCTTGCCCATCATCCTTGCGCTCATCGTCAACTCGCTGCGCAGCGTGCCCTACAAAAAGGCCGTGCAGACCGTCATTTACCTGCCGCACTTCTTTTCGTGGGTGGTGGTGGCGGGCATGTTCATGACGCTTCTGTCCACCTCCGGCCCGGTCAACTCCATCCTCATGTCCATGGGCCTGAAGGAGCCCATCCCCTTCTTCATGAGCCAGCCGGTGTTCCGCGGGCTGCTCATCTTTACCGAAGGGTGGAAGGAGGCAGGCTGGGGCACCATCGTGTACCTGGCGGCCATCGCCGGGATCGACCAGGAGCTCTACGAGGCCGCCGTTATCGACGGGGCGCGCAAGTTCCAGCAGCTGCTGCACATTACCCTGCCCTCGCTTCTGTCCACCATCGTGCTCATGCTCATCCTGCGCGTCGGATCGGTGATGGACGCGGGCTTTACGCAGATCTTCGTTATGTACAATCCGACGGTGTACGCCGTGTCCGACATCATCCAAACCTATGTGTACCGCATGGGGCTTGGGCAGATGGACTTTTCGCTGGGCAGCGCGGCGGGCCTGTTCAACTCGGTCGTCGGGTTTGTGCTTGTGGTTTCCTCCAACTGGGTGTCCCACCGGGCGCTCGGTCGGAGCATCTGGTAGGAAGGGGGCGCAGAACATGGTAGAGGGCCGCACCGCAAAGGACTATATCATCAGCTGCCTGTCCTACGTCATCATGACGGTCTTCGCGCTGCTGACGCTTTTGCCTTTCGTGAACATCATCGCCAAATCCATGTCCGGCACCTCGGCCGTCATCTCGGGGCAGGTGTTTTTGTGGCCGGTGGATTTTACGGTGGACACCTTTCGTTTTATCCTGAAGGAAGGCACATTCTTCAGCGCCTTTGGGGTGAGCGTTGTCGTCACGCTCGTGGGCACGGTTTGCGCGCTGGTGATCACAGCCACCACGGCCTATCCGCTCTCGCGCTCCGGGTTTCGCGGGCGCAAGCTGTTTTTGTACCTGTGGATCTTCGTCATGCTCTTCAACGGGGGCATGATTCCCAACTACCTGCTGTATAAGTCGCTGAACCTGACGAACACGCTGGGCGCGCTCATTCTGCCCGGCATGGTGTCCGTGTTCAACATGCTCATCATCAAAAACTACTTTGAAACGCTGCCCGATTCCCTGGAGGAGGCGGCACGCATCGACGGGGCGAACAACCTGCGCGTGCTGGCGCAGATCATTCTGCCAGTCTCCCTGCCCATGCTGGCCACCATATCCCTCTTCTACGCGGTTGGGTATTGGAACGAATACTTCAACGCCCGCCTGTATATCTCCGATCCCAAGGTGAAGCCCCTGCAGCTGTACCTGTACGAGCTGATCACCCAGAGCCTGCGCGCCGTGGAGGAGGGCATCGACGCCCAGTCCACAGCCGTGGAAGACCGCATGAACGTCACGCCCGACTCGGTCCGCTCGGCGGCAATCCTGCTCTCTACCGTTCCCATTCTGCTCGTTTATCCGTATCTGCAGCGTTACTTCATCAGCGGTATCGTCATCGGTTCGGTGAAAGGTTAGGAGGGATTCCATGGAGGTTACGTTCAACAGCCGTGCTCTTCCTGTTCTGGACGTGGACGTACTGGTGGCGGGCGGCGGCCCGGCCGGCGTGGCGGCGGCCATAGGCGCCGCGCGCGCGGGCGCCAACACGCTGCTCATCGAGGCCACCGGCGCTTTGGGCGGCATGGGCACGCACGGGCTTATTCCGGCCTGGTGTCCTTTCTCCGATAAGGAGAAGATCATCTACGGCGGTGTGGGCGAGCGCGTGTTTCAGGCACTCAAAGGCCTGATGCCCCACGTGCCAAAGGGGCTCAACGACTGGGCGCCCATCGATCCGGAGGCCCTCAAGCGCCTGTACGACCAGTTCGTGCTGGAGTCCGGGGCGAAGGTGCTCTTCAACGTGTTTGCCGTGGACGTACAAAAGACGGGCGACGCCATCGATTACGTGGTGGTGGCGGGCAAGAGGGGCCTTCAGGCCATCCGCGCCAAGGTGTACGTGGACGGCACGGGCGATGCGGACATCGCCGCGCGCGCCGGGGCGCAGATGCTCAACGACGGCAAGGTGCAGCCCTCCACGCACTGCTTCCAGCTGGGGAACGTGGACATGTACAACTACAGCCACGTGTTCCGCCCGAACAGCCAGAAGGTTCTGCAGGCCATATTGGACTGCGGCCGCTACCCGCTCATTCCCGACCGGCACTTCTGCAACAGCATCACGGCCAACGGCCTGATCGGCTTTAATGCCGGTCACGTGTTCGACGTGGACGCCACCGACCCGCAGTCTGTCACCGACGCGCTCGTGCTCGGCCGCAAGCAGGCGCTGGCCTTCCGCGACGCTTTGGCGGAGTTCGCCCCGGAGACCTTCGGCGCAAGCTATGTGGCGCAAACCGCGCCCCTCATGGGCATCCGCGAATCCCGCCGCGTGCTGTGCGATTATGTGCTCAGCGTGGACGATTATTTCGCCCGCCGCAGTTTCGCGGACGAGATCGGCCGCAACTGCTACTTCATCGACATCCACAACTACGCCGACGAGGCTGGCGCGGCCAAGTCCGGCGAGCTGGATATCACCAAGCGCTACGAGCACCTAAAAGCCGGCGAATCGCACGGCATCCCCTACCGCATCCTTACGGCCAAGGGCCTTTCCAACCTGCTTGTGGCAGGGCGCACGGTGTCCACGGATCATCCGGTTAACGCCTCCATGCGCGTGATGCCCCCGTGCTTCGTCACGGGCGAGGCGGCGGGCGTGGCCGCGGCCATGGCCGCGGGAAGCCGGAACGTGCGCGCCGTAAACGTGGACCAGCTGCGCGCCGCTTTGCGAAGCGCTGGTGGATATCTGCCGTAACCGACCCCAAAGAAAACAGGAGGTACCGTCATGAAGAAACGCATCACCCTGGCTCTGTGCCTGGCGCTCGTTGTGGTGCTCGTGGGCTGCGCAGGCGCCCCGGCCTCAACGCCCGTCCCGACCGCCGCAGCCGGCGCCGCGCCCACCGCCGCCCCGGCCGCG
>JAVBLU010000034.1:0-68438 GCA_031553225.1 Eubacteriales bacterium | reverse complement strand
GCCCGCGCGTGGGCGCAACGGGCTGTGGGCTTGGCCGGCGCCTGGGGCGCCCTTCGGGCGCCCCAACGTCCGGCCGGGGGGCGTCCCGCCCGCGGGCCTCTCTTTAGATGTTTGGCGGATTAATCGTCCTCGCCCTCGTCGCCCCCGGCCGCTACAACGTTCGCCTCGATATGCCCGAGCGCGAACTCGCTGCGGATGCGGTTCTCGATGAGGTTGCACTCCGCGGGATGGGTTTTTAGCCAGGCGCGGGCGTTCTCGCGGCCCTGCCCGATGCGCTGGCCTTCATAGCCGAACCACGAGCCGGATTTCTGGATGATGTCCTGCTGCACGGCCAGGTCCAATATGGAGCCGTGCACGGAGACGCCCTCGCCGTACAGCATGTCAAACTCACAGGCGCGGAAGGGCGGGGCCACCTTGTTCTTGACCACCTTGAACTTGGTGCGGTTGCCGATCACGTCCGTGCCGTTCTTGATCTGTTCGCCACGCCGGATATCGATGCGGATGGTGGCGTAGAACTTAAGCGCCTTGCCGCCCGTGGTCGTCTCGGGGTTGCCGAACATGACGCCCACCTTTTCGCGCAGCTGGTTGATGAAGATGACGATGGCGTTCGTTTTGGAGATAACGCCCGCCAGTTTGCGCAGCGCCTGGGACATGAGGCGCGCCTGAAGCCCAACGTGCGAGTCGCCCATTTCGCCCTCAATCTCGGCCTTGGGCGTTAAGGCGGCCACGGAGTCCACCACCACGATGTCCACCGCGCCGGAGCGCACGAGCGCCTCGGTGATCTCCAGCGCCTGCTCGCCCGTATCCGGCTGAGAGACGTACAGCTCGTCGATGTTCACGCCCAGCTTGCGCGCATAGGATGGATCCAGCGCATGCTCGGCGTCCACAAACGCCGCCACGCCGCCTTCCCGCTGCGCGGATGCGATCATATGCAGGGCGATGGTCGTCTTACCCGACGACTCGGGACCGTATATCTCCACGATCCGGCCGCGAGGCACGCCGCCTACGCCCAGGCAGATATCGATGTCCAAGCATCCGGTGGAGAGGACGTTCACCTCGTTCAGGTTCGCCTTCTCGCCCAGCTTCATCAGCGACCCCTTGCCAAAGGACTTCTCGATATGGGCAAGCGCCGCGTCCAGCGCTTTCTTGCGCTCGTCGGCATTCTCTACGGGCGCCAGCCTTTGGGTTGTTTTTCCGTTTTTATCCTTGTCTGCCATGCTGCCCCTTCCTTCCTCTTCCCTTATGAAATAGCAATATGTAGCAGGCGTCTGCGCAGGATATCCAGGGCCGTGAGGCTGGCCAGCGTACGAATGTGCTCGCGTTCGCGCCGAAAGCCCACCTCGCGCCGCAGGGCGATGGTGCCATCCCCGTCGGAAAGCCCGAAGTACACCAGACCCACGGGCTTCTCGGGGCTGCCGCCGTCCGGCCCGGCAATGCCCGTAACGGCCAGCGCCACGTCGGCGCCCGAGCGTTGCCTTGCGCCCTCCGCCATCTCCCTGGCGCATTGTTCGCTTACGGCCCCGTGCTGCGAGAGGGTTTGCGGCCGCACGCCCAGCACGCGGATTTTTGCCTCGTTCGCGTAGGTGACGTGTCCCTCCACCAGCGCCTTGGAGATGCCCGGCACGCCCACCAGCCAATCGGCGATGCGGCCGCCGGTGCAGCTCTCGGCCAAGACGACGGTTTTGCCCTGCTCCATAAGCAGCCGCGCCGCCACCTCGGGAAGCGACTCATCGCACGCACTGTACACCCCCTCGCCCAGGCGGGCGCGGATCTCCCGCTCCAGCGGATCAAGCAGCGGCGCGGCGTCCTGCCCGCGGGCGACCTTGGCCGTCAGGCGCAGGGACATTTCGCCGATGCTGGCGTATGGGGCGATTGTGGGGTTGGTCTGCTGGTCGATCAGGTCACGCAGCGCGTGCGCGGCGGCGGACTCGCCCACGCCGAACACGCGCAGCATGCGGGACGCCAGCGTGAACTGCGACAGCGCCTCAAGGATTGGGGCCACCTGGCGGGTAAACATGTCCTGCAGCTCGTGCGGGGGCCCGGGCATGACGAACACGTGCCGCCCGGCGGGCGTTTGCACATAGCAGCCGGGCGCCGTGCCGCATTCGTTGGGCAGGATTCGCGCGCCCTGCGGAAAGATCGCCTGCCGCAGGTTGTTGGGCGTCATGGCGCGCCCGCGGGAGGCAAAGTGCGCTTCCAGACGGGCGCGCGAGGCGGCGTCCTCCACCATGGGCACGCGCAGCGCGTCGGCCAGAACCTCCTTGGTCATATCGTCCACGGTCGGCCCCAGGCCTCCCGAGAGCAACAGCACGTCCGAACGCCCAAGGGCTTCCTCGATGACGGCGCGCATACGGCCATGGTTGTCGCCCACCACGTCCTGGTGGAAGGTATCGATACCCAGCGCCTGCAGCTGCCGCGCCAGGTACGCCGCGTCCGTGTTCACGATCTGCCCCATGAGCAGCTCGGTGCCCACGCTGATGATCTCCGCCCTCATGAATGCCCCTCCGATTTTCCGCGCGCACGGAACGCGGGCAGATTCTTTAGCGTGTATTCCACGCCCGACCATAGGCAAAATGCCGTGGAGGCGAGAAGCCACACCATGTCCATGGGAAAGCGCACATAGGAGAACGGCCAGTTGCCGATCATGAGCAGCACGATGGCCACCATCTGCGTAACGGTTTTCAGCTTGCCAAGAAGCGAGGCGGCCACCACCTCGCCCGCCGACACGGCCACCAGCCGCACGCCGGACACCCACACCTCGCGCAGCACAAAGCAAAGCCCCGCCCACATGGGCATGCGCCCTGCGCCCAACAGTAGAAGCGTCGCGGTCAACACGAGGATCTTATCGGCGATGGGGTCCATAAACTGCCCGAATACCGTGATCTCGCCGCGCTGACGCGCCACCGCGCCGTCCAAAATGTCGGACAGGGCGGCGAGCACGAACAGGGCGGCCGCCAGGTATGGCTGCCCCGGCAGGGCGTACCAGGCAAGGATGAGAAACGGCACCGCAATCACCCTCAGCAGGGTGATCCGGTTGGAGAGCGTCATTCTGCCACCCCCTGCAGGTCGTGCACGGACGAGCTTTCAATGCGCACGCAGGCAAATGCCCCTGTCTCGTAGGACTGCTTGGCGGTAAAAAACACCACGCCGTCCGATTCGGGCGCCTCGGCCATGGTACGGCCGCGGTAGCGCCCGCCCTCGCGGCCTTCCACAAGCACGCGCTCGGTGCGCCCCACGCGGCGCTTGAGCAGCCCGGCGGAGATGCGCTCCTGCTGCTTCATCACGGCCTCCACGCGGGCCGCCGCCTCCTGCGGGTCCACTTGACCGGGCATATCCGCCGCCAGCGTGTCCTCTTCGGGCGAGTACGCAAACGCGCCCAAGCGGTCGAAGGGATGGCTGGCCAGAAAGGCGAGCAGCTCCTGGTGCTCGGCGGCCGTCTCCCCAGGAAAGCCGCAAATGACCGTGGTACGCAGGGTAAAGCCGCGGCTGCGCGCCGCGGCGTGCAGGCGCGAGAGGTCCTCCGCGCAGCCGCGCCGGTTCATCAGCCGCAGCAGCCGGTCGCTGACGTGCTGCATGGGAATGTCCAGGTACGGGCACACGCCCGGCAGGGACAATGCGTCCAGCAACCGCTCGTCCACGCGCGCGGGGTACAGGTATAGCGCGCGGGTAAAGCCCCCCGGCAGCAGGCCGGACACGTCGGCAAGCAGCTGCGGCAGAAGCTTGCGGCCTGTCAGGTCCTCGCCAAAGCGCGTGGTGTCCTGGGCGATGAGCGACAGCTCCCGCGCGCCGCTCTGTACCAGCCGGCGGCACTCGTGAAGCACCGCGTCGTACGGCCGCGACGCAAACGGCCCGCGAATGCCCGGAATGGCGCAGTAGCTGCAGCGGTTGTCACACCCGTCGGCCACCTTCACGTAGGCGGTGTAGGGCGGCGTCGTGCGCACGCGCTCCACGCCCTCGATATAGCGCGGCAGGCCGCCTGGCAGGTAGAAGCGCTCGGCAGCGGCCCGCTGCACAATCTCGGCGATGCGGTCGTAGTCGGACACGCCCACGATGGCGTCCACCTCGGGCAGATCGTCGTACAGCTCCTGTCCGTAGCGCTGGGAAAGGCACCCGGTGACGATGAGCGCCCGGCAGCGGCCCTCCCGCTTGTAGCGCGCCATGTCCAGAATCGCACCGATGGATTCTTCTTTGGCGGGCTCGATGAACCCGCACGTGTTCACGATAAGCGCGTCGGCCGCCGCGGGATGGTCGGTAAAGTCGTGCCCGGCCTGCCGCAGCAGCCCGAGCATCACCTCCGTATCCACACGGTTTTTCGCGCAGCCAAGCGATACGACGCCGATGGTCATGTGGTCCGTCCTTTACTCGCGTACATTTTACGCCTTCGCCTCTCAGCCGTACAGGCGGTGAAATTCCTCGCGCGACATGAGCGTTTTGCGCGGCTTGGAGCCCTCCGCCGGGGACACGATGCCGCGCAGCTCCATAGCGTCCAGCAGGCGGCCGGCGCGGGCGTAGCCCACCTTGAAGCGGCGCTGGATCATGGACGTGGAGGCCTGGCCCGAATCGATGGCCAGCTCGATACACTGGGGGAGCAGCTCATCCACCTCGCCCTCCTCCTCGCCCTCCTCGTCCTTCACGGCGGTGTTCTCCACATGCTCGATGATGTTCTGGTCGTAGGCGGGCGGCTGTCCCTGGCGCACGAACTCCACGATCTCCTCCACCTCGCCCTCGGTGACGAGCGCGCCCTGCACGCGCACGGGCTTGCCCGCCCCGCTTTGGCTAAAGAGCATGTCCCCCCGCCCAAGAAGCTTCTCCGCGCCGCCCATATCCAAAATGGTGCGCGAATCAATGTAGGAGGACACCGCAAAGGCGATGCGCGAGGGAATGTTCGCCTTGATGACGCCGGTGATGACGTTGACGGAGGGACGCTGCGTGGCGATGACCAGGTAGATGCCCGCCGCGCGCGCCAGCTGCGCCAGGCGGCAAATCGCGTCCTCCACGTCGCCCGGCGCAACCATCATCAGGTCGGCCAGCTCGTCGATGATGACCACGATCTGGGGCAGGGGATTCTCCTCCGGCGCGTGTTCGTCCTGCGGCGGGGGCAGGTTCTTCACCTTTTCGTTGTAGCCCTTCAGGTCGCGCACGCCCTTGTCGGCAAACTTTTGATAGCGCTCGGTCATTTCCGTCACGGCCCACTGCAGCGCGGAGGCAGCCTTCTTGGGGTCGGTGACCACCGGCAGCAGCAGGTGCGGAATGCCGTTGTATACCGACAGTTCGACCACCTTGGGGTCGATCATCACGAGCTTCACCTCGTCCGGGGTGGACTTGTAGAGGATGGAGGTGATGATCGTGTTGATGCACACGCTCTTGCCCGAACCGGTCGCGCCGGCGATGAGCACGTGGGGGAAGCGCGCCAGGTCGGCGATGATCGTGCGGCCGGAGATGTCCTTTCCCAGCGCGCAGGTAACGCGCGAGGGAGCGTTGCGGAACTCGTCCGTGTCGAGCACGTCACGCAGGGGCACGACGGACACCTCGGCGTTGGGCACCTCGATGCCGATGGCGGATTTGCCGGGGATGGGCGCCTCGATGCGCACGCCCATGGCGGCCAGGTTGAGGGCCAGGTCGTCGGCGAGGCTGGCGATGCGCGACACGCGCACGCCGGGCGCGGGCGTCAGCTCATAGCGCGTGATGGCCGGGCCGCGCGATATGCCCGTAACCGTGGCTTCCACGCCGAAGGATTTGAGCGTCTCCTCCAGCTTGCGGGCGTTTTGCTCCATCTCCTCGCGCGGATTGCGGCTGGTCTTACGGGAGGGCGCTTCGCGCAGAAGCTCGATGGAGGGATATGCGTACGGGGCCTGAGGCAGCGCGGCCAGCGTCTGTCCGGCGGCATCCAGCACGAACCCGCCCGCGGCGCTCCTGCCCCGTGGATGGGCGGCGTGCGCGGGTTTCCAGGGCGGAAGGTCGGGCTCCGGGTCCGCTTCGGCCGCCTCGTTCGCCTCTGCGCCGGGCTCATGCCAGGGAAACACGCCGGGCGTGGGCGCGACGGGCGCTATCTGGCCGGGCTCTGGCAGATCGTCCTGGGGAAGCATCCCCTCGATGACCACGGCCGGCCGGGCTTCCGCGGCGGCCGGCTGCGCCTCGTTCTGCTCCGCATGAAAGTCCGCCCCGCGCCGCCTGCGGCCGCGCAGGAGGGACGGGTCGGGCACGGGCGGCTCGTCCTGGGCCTCGCGCAGGGTTTGGCGCTCCTGAAGGCGCGCTTCGCGGCGCTCGCGCATCTGAGCGGCGCGCTCGGCGGAAGCGTCGATGGTCTGTTTGGCGATCTGCGCGGTTCTCTCCCCCACGTCGCGCAGGGAGAGGCTGGTCAGACCGAGTATGCAGCCCAAAAGCCCTGCCGCGGCGATGATCCACGATCCGGCCGCGCCGAAGGCCACCAGCAGCGGATAAGCGAGCGCGCCGCCCGCGCCGCCCGCGCCGCGCACGCCCTTGCCGTGCGCCGTCAGCTGGGCATAATCGTACGAATCGGTGATGAAGTTGACAAAGCCCGCGTCCTGGGCGATGTGGCTCTGCACGAGCAGGTGCATCATGGTGACGACCAGCAGGCCGGAAAGCAGGGTCAGCGCAAGCTTTCCGGGCTGTGCGCGCATCTTATAGGACATCATCACGATGCCGCCGGCCGCCACGCACAGAAGCGGCACAACGTAGGCGACCAGCCCGCACGCCCCCAGCAGGAACCACTTGACGGCCGTGCCGATTGCTCCGGCCGCGCCCGTGAGCATGCTGACAAACACGAATACGCCCAGCGCCATAAGCGCAAGGCCCAGGGCTTCCGCGCCAAGGTTGCGCCCTTTGGGCGCGGGTTTCTTCGATGAACCTCTTTTAGCGGCCGACAAACAGACATTCCCCCTGTGAAAGCTGCTTCATTATACCAGCAAGCAGCCGCTCTCACAAGGGGAACGCCGAAAGGTTGTGCGCCTAAACGCCGAAAGGCCGTGCGCCTAAACGCCGAAAGGTCGTGCGCCAAATGCCGAAAGGCCGTGCGCCTAAACGCCGAAAGGTCGTGCGCCAAATGCCGAAAGGTCGTGCGCCAAATGCCGAAAGGTTGCGCGCCCGCGCCGTTACGGCTGCTTGGCCGCGCCCGGCTTTTCATGCTCAAAAATGCCCAGCCGCGCAAAGGAGACGTTCACAAGCAGCTTCTGCGGCCCTGTCGTCTTCGTCAGGCGCATCGAGGTGGCCGTGGTCTGCGCGACGGCCGGGTCCGCCTTGTCCCACTGTCTCATGCTAACCGTCTGCCCGGCGGCGGACGGCTGATCGTCGGCCTGCTGCGTGGGCGGCCCGAACAGCTCCGTCATCTGCGCCTCCGCGGCGGCGAACATCGCGTCCAGCGCTTTTCTGCCGTCCTCCTCCGCCGAAAAAGCGTACAGGTCGACGCTGGTCAGGCGGTCGTCCACCGTTTGCACGCTCAGCGAAACGGGGACGCCCAGCACCTGAAGGCCGTCCTTGTCCGGGGGCACGGCCAGTCCGTCCTTCACCGGCCACTGGTAGGCGCGAATGGTATGCGTGACGCCGTACATGTTCGTCACGGCGTTGGCGTCCATCTTGACCTCCTCAAGCGTTACGCCCAGCGCTTTGTCCACGTCCTCAAGCGTGGATTCCCACGTGAGGCCGGGGAAGGCGATGCCGCCCGTTTGCAGCGAGCACGCCCGTAGATCGATCGCCTGCGCCCCGGACGCCGCCGAGTTGGCGCACGCGGCGCATGTAAGGCACAAAAGGACGGCCAGTCCCGAAAGCCAGCGTCTTGTCATCATTGTCACCTCTTCGCGGGCCTGCCAAGCGGGATGAGCGCCGACTGCGGCCAGACCCGCAATACCGCGCGACGCCCCCGCGATGAACACGGCGCCTTCCCCGGCAACTCCGCGGCCGCGTTGCGCAACGCACACCCAGAGCAAGCCTGCAGACGCCGCCTGCCATTCGCGAATTCGGAAGCAATCGCTCCCTGCCGTTTCAGAGGATCCTCTACTTATAGGACGCCCCGCGCATGGAAATAGTTCTCGGTTCCGGCGTTTTTTCGAAAAAAGGCGGCGCGGCGCGCCCTCGACGGCTGCGCTATCGCCACAGTGTCATGTCGCGCATCTCGGGCAGAAAACCCGCGCCGCGCAGGGCTTGCCGCAGCGGCTCGTCCGGGGCGCACACGGTGAGGTGGCTGAGCCTGGGCCATAGCCGCCCCTCCCGAAAGGCCTCCGCCAGCGTGGCGGCGGCCCGGGAAGCGGCGTTTACCTCGCCCCCGGTATGAAGCGCCGCGCTGCCGCCCTGGCGCTCCACGATCAGGGCGACCCGCCCACCGAGCAGCACCACGCCCGTGCCGGGCACGCACGCAAAGCGCCGGTCGCTCTCGTGCGGCAGCAAGTGCCCGTAGGGCTGCGCCGGATCCGTGGCGCACAGGCAGACCGCCGCGTCGGCGGAGGGCGCTTCCAGCGCCGCGGCGATGCGCTCGAACTGCGCGTCGCGCACGAACTGCATGCCCTGCATGCCGCGCACGAAGTAGCCGCGGCGCACGCGCCCCTCCAGCTCCATCTGCCGCAGGCGCTCCAGCAGCGCCGGCCACGGCTCGCCCGCGCGCAGGGCCACCTCGCGCCCCACAAGAGCGAAGCGGTCGAACAGGCGCGTCAGCCGCTCCTCCGCGTCCGGCTGCCGCGCGGCGCGCGCCGCCTCCCAGCGGCCGGCGCTGCCCATCACGTCGGCCGCAGCGCGCGCACGGCGCTTCACCTGCGCGTCCACGCGCTGCCTGGGCCCTTTGACGGACAGCTCGCCCGGCTGGAAGGACGGCATCGCCGCCCGCCGCACGGGTTCAAAGCTGTCGCACACCGCCAGGCCGCGCTGCGCCAGGCGCGCGAGCGCCTCGCCCAGCTTCGCGCCGGACACGCCGCACGCGGCGATGGCCGCCGGAAAGCTCGCGCCGCGCTGGCACAGGAAGGCATACACGGCCCGCTCCTCCTCCGAAAGCTCGGCCGGAGGCGCGGGCAGCTCGCCCGACAACGCGTCGGCCAGCGGATGGAAGGACACCAGCCCGTCCTGCACGCGGTACGTCCAGCGGCCGGACTGCAGCGCCCGGTCCAGCCATTCCGGCCGGTAGCGCACGGCGCGGGCGGGCAGCACGCTCTCCTCCCAGGCGTTGGCCGGCAGGGCCCAGCCGCGCAGGAGCGAGAGCGCCTCCTCCACGCGCGCGCCGCCCGTGGCCGTCCCCTGCTGCCAGGCGGGCAAAAGCGCCGCGTACGCCTCCGGCGGCGCGGTGCGCACCTGGCTGCGCAGCTGCCGGAT
The DNA here is from genome assembly GCA_031553225.1 of Eubacteriales bacterium. GTDB lineage: Bacteria > Bacillota > Clostridia > Christensenellales > UBA1750 > JAVBLU01. Next base: position 59,126 of record JAVBLU010000034.1, on the reverse strand, counting down.
CTGCGCCCTGCGCGCCGCCTCGTAGGCGTCCTGATGCGCCCACACCGCGCCGGACGGCCGCGTGAGCCGCACCAGCGCGCCCGTGCGGCGCTCGCCCTCCAGCGCTTCCTCCGCCTCGGCCTGCTCAAGCCCCATGCGCGCCGCCATGTCGGCGGCCGACAGCGGCCCGCGCGCCAGCGCCAGGCGCCGAAGCCAGCGCCCGCGCTCGTCGCCCGCTTCCTGCTGCGCCAAAAGGATGTTTTGCTCGTCGTTGGCGGCAACGTACACCGGCTCGCACAAGGCGATTGTCCCGCCCCGAAGGCCCTGGGCGATTATCCCTTCCGCCCCGGCGCGCCGCACGTCCTCCTGCGTCCAGCCGGCGTCCCTGCGCAGGGCGTGCACAAGCCCGGCGATGTCGGCCGGCGCGCCGCGTACAGGGGCCTGCAGCGGCACGTCCTGAATCGGACCGATCAGCGCAGGGTCCACCAGCGGCACGCCACGGTGCGCGGCGTCCGGCGCGGGCGAATAGTCGTAGGTGGCGAAGCTCTCGTAGGCGAACTGCAGCGCCCGGGCCATGGGCGAGGGGCCGTCCCTGTGCACCACGCGCACGGGCACCGCCCCGGAGCGCACGGCCGCCAGGAGTCTTCCGGCGCGCGGCAGATCCAGCCGCCGGAACATGCACTCGCGGTACGCCTCCAAGATGAGCGGGTGTTCGGGCGTTTGCGCCGCGTCGGAAAGCACCTGCGCCCCCCGCAGGCGCTGCACCCACAGCGGCACGCGCTGCGCGCTGCGCATCCCCAGCATCAGCGCCGTGTTCGCCGCGTAGCGAAAGGACAGAGCGAACATGGCCGAGGCGGGCAGCAGGCGCGCCACCTGATCCACCAGCCCCTCGGCGTGCAGAAGCAGCAGCGGGTTGTCGGGCAGAAGGCCGTTCATGGAATGCAGCAGCACACCGTCGTCGTCGCTGACCACCTGCACGCCGTCCGTCACGCGGCGGCAGGCCTCCTCCAGCAGCAGCGCAAGCACGTTGTTGATGCGGCCGCCCAGCGGCGTGTAGATGAGGCAGTTCTCGCCGGATTCGTCGCTGTAGTGCTCGATGAGCAGCCGGTCGTGCGCGGGCATGGCGTCGGTTGCGTGCATCTGGTCGTCGAGGAAGCGCACGAGGTTCTCGCGCGCGTCCTCACTTAAGGGGTACTTCTCCACCTGCGCCGACAGCCGCCCGGCCTGCGCGGCCTCCTCCAGCGCGTGCAGCTCGCCCCCGAAGCGCTCGCCCGTCTCGTACGGGCGGTCGATGTTGTCGCCCTTCCAGAAGGGCGGCCGCGCGCCCGACTTGCCGGTGGGCGCGACGCTCACGCGGTCGTGATGGATGGAGGTGATCTGCCAGGAAAACGCGCCCAACATGAAGCGATCGCCCACGCGCGCCTCGAACACGAATTCCTCGTCCAGCTCGCCAAGGCGCGTGCCGTCCTCCAGGGCGACGATATACATACCGCGGTCGGGAATTGTGCTGCCCGTGCGCGCCAGCATCCGGCCGTACTCGTCCACGCCGATGACCCCCGCCTTTTCCTCGTACAGGATGCGCGGATGGTGCGGCCGGTCGCCGCCGTCGAAATCGCCGCGCAGCATGCGCAGCACGCTCTCATACTCGGCGCGCGGCAGGTTCCGGAACGGATATGCGCGCCGGGCCATGGCGTAAAAATCGTCCACGCCCACCGGCGCGGGCACGGCGGAGGCGACCACGTGCTGGGCGAGCACGTCCAGACAGCCCTCCGGAATGATGGCCGGCTCGATATCACGACGCATCATCATGTCGCCCACGAGAGCCGCGTCCAGAAGGTCGGCGGCGTTCTTGGCGAAGAGTATCATGCGGCTCACCTCGTCCGGGCGGTGGCCGGCGCGGCCCATGCGCTGCAGCCCGCGCGCGCAGGAGCGCGGGGAGCCCAGTTGCACCACCAGGTCCACATGTCCCACGTCGATGCCCAGTTCCATGGACGATGTGGCGATCATGCAGCGAAGCGATCCGTCCCGCAGGGCTTCCTCGGCCGCCAGGCGCATGTCCTTGCTCACGCACCCGTGGTGCGTGCGGCACAGGTCGGCCTGCCGGGCGTTAACGCCCAGGGCGACCTTCTCCGCAAGGGCCCGGCTGTTCGTAAAGACCAGCGTCGTACGGTGCTGTTCGATCAGCTCCACCAGGCGGTCGCAAACGGCCGGCCAAATGGTGGACTCGGGCAGCACGCGCAAATCGGGCACCGCCACGTCCACCAGAAAATCCACCCGCTTGCGCATGTCCGGCTGCACCACGCGAAACGGCCGGGGCTTCCCTTCCTCCTCGAACCCGCACATCCATGCCCCCGCACGGGCGGTGTCGTGCACGGTGGCCGACAGGCCGATGCGCTGGAAGGAGGCCATGAGCGCCAGCCGTTCCAGCGAAAGCGACAGATGCGTGCCGCGCTTGCTGTCCAGCAGGGCGTGCACCTCGTCCACGATCACGCTTTGAACACCCGCCAGCATAGCGCAACCCGAGCGCGTGGAGAGCAGCAGGTACAGCGACTCCGGCGTTGTGATGAGCACGTCCGGCGGTTTTCGTCCCATACGCGCGCGCTCGGAGGAGGGCGTGTCGCCCGTGCGCACCGCCGTGTTCACCGGATAAGCCGCGCGCCCCGCGGCCTGGTACGCGGCGCGCAGGCCGTCCAGCGGGCGCTGCAGGTTTTCCGAGATGTCGTTCGTGAGCGACTTAAGCGGCGACACGTACAACACCGACACGCCCGGGGCCCGCTCCTCCGGCGGGGTTTGCATCAAGCGGTCCAGACACACCAAAAAGGCGCACATCGTTTTGCCCGTGCCCGTGGGCGCGCACACGAGCACGCTGCTGCCCTGCCGGATGAGCGGCCAGGCCTCCACCTGCGGCAGGCTCGGCTGCCCGAGCGCCGTAGTGAACCACGCCGCCGCCTCCGCGCTGATCGCCTCTTGCCACTGCATGCAATCACCCGTTCGAAACGTTTGTTCCCATTGTACCCCCTTCCCCATCCGGCGTCAAGCTGTTACAATAGCTATATGGAGGGAGTGACGGGCATGCGCGAGGTATCCGCCGCCCGCGTCACGGACGCGGTGCGCGATTTGTGCCTGCAGGCGGGACGCCGCCTTCCGTCGGATGTGCTGGCAGCGATGCGGGATGCCTGCGGCCGCGAGCGCTCATCCGTGGGCCGGGCGTGCCTTCAGGACTGCGTGCGCAACGCGGAGCTGGCCGCCCGGGAGAACCTGCCTATCTGCCAGGACACGGGGCTTGCGGTTGTGTTCGTGAGCGTCGGCCAGGACGTGCACGTGCAGGGCGACCTGCGCGCCGCCATCGACGAGGGGGTCCGACGCGGCTATGCGGAGGGGTACTTCCGCGCCAGCGCTCTCTCCCCGCTTGAGCGCGTGAACACGAAGGACAACACGCCCGCCTTCATCCACTTCGACATTGTGCCGGGCGACGGCCTGCACATCGACCTGCTGCCCAAGGGCTTCGGCTCGGAGAACATGGCGCGGATGCACATGCTGCTGCCCGCGCAAGGCGAGGCGGGCGTTGAGGATGCGATCGTGGAGACGGTGCGCCTGGCGGGCGGCAATCCCTGCCCGCCCGTGGTGGTTGGCGTGGGCATCGGCGGCACGTTCGAGCACGCGGCGGCCCTTGCGCGCCGGGCGTTTCTGCGGCCGCTGGGAGAAAGCAGCCCCGACGCGCGGCTGGCCGCCCTGGAGGCTCGGGCGCTTGCGCGCATCAACGCCCTGGGCATCGGAGCGCAGGGCCTTGGGGGCGACACGACGGCGTTGGCGGTGCACGCCCTGCACGCGCCCACCCACATCGCTTCCCTTCCGGTGGCGGTGAATCTGTGCTGCCACGCTTTACGCCACGCCTCGCTTGACCTATAATGAACGCAGCGACGTGAAGGAGGTTGTTCCCATGCAGTGCAATTGCGGCAAACAAAACGAATGCGGCCAGGTGGTGGGGCTGCATCACATCGGCGTGTTCACGGCGGACATGAACAAGTCCATCGCCTTCTACGAGACGATCGGTTTCGAGGCCTACTACCGCAACATGCGCCCCAACGGCACGGAGATTGCCTTCGTGCGCGCGGGTTCGTGCATTGTGGAGCTTATCGCCCCCAAGGACGGTGCGGGCGTGGCCGAGCGCAAGGAAGGCATCGTGGCGCACATCGCTATCGCCGTTAGGGATATTGAGCGGCTCATGTGCCGCCTCGCCGATCAGGGCGTTGCATTTGACGCTGCCACCCCCGGCTCCATGCCCGACCTGTTCGAGCGCGGCTCCAAGAACATCTTCTTCACCGGTCCCTCCGGCGAGCGGCTGGAGCTGTTCGAGCAGTTCTAACCCCCGTCGGGCCGCCCGCCCTACGCGCAAAGCGAGGCTGTTGCATAAACCTTGCTTCGAAGCGAAGACGAACCCCGCTCCGCGGGATTCGTCTTCGCTTCTTTCATGCCGGGCTTACAGCTTGGCGTCTTCTCACACAATTGCCGTACATGCCGCGGTTTTCATCTTTGACCCTGCTCGCCCAGCAGCCCTCAATAGAGTACCGCAAATGCCTATGCGCCGCGCGCTACAGCTTGATCCAGGCGTCCAGCCCGGTAGGCGCGTCTGGATTGGCCCCCGTATGGAAGGCTTTGTGGTAGGCCAGCAGCTGGCACACGCTGATGTACAGGGCCGAGAGGGCTTCGGGCGGAAGGTCGGGGGTAATGGCCTGGTGCGAAAGCGGCAGGTCGAAGGGCGCGGGCGTACATGCCACAACCGTGGCGCCCTTGGCAAGCAAATCGCCGAGCAGCCGCCTCTCCTGCGGGCCGTTGGCGCGGCACATGGCGATCACCAGCGTGCGCGCCCCGACGAGCACCATGGGGCCGTGCCGGATGTCCAGCACATGCTGATAGACGGAAGGAAGCTGACAGATTTCGTTGAAGGCCAGCGCGCCTTCCTCGGCCAGCCCGCACAGCGCGCTGTCGCCCAGCACCACGGCGTTCGTCCAGGGCGCGGAGGCGATCTTCTGCAGGGCGGGTTCGTTCTCCTGCATAAAGCCCCCGCCCATCCGCGCGGCCTCGCGCATGGCGGCAAAGCAAGCGCCGTCACGTTCCTCGCCGCCCAGCAGGGCGACGCACAGGAACCCCGCGGCGGCAAGGTTTGTAACGCAGCGCGTCTGGCACACGCTCTGGTCGTACGCCCAAGGCAGGCACACGCACGCATCGCTCATGCCCTGCAGGGCGCTGTCCTGCACGCACGTTACGCTGAGCAGCCGTATGCGCGCTTTGGCGCGAAGGGCTTCCACGGCGCGGATCACCTCGGACGTTTCCCCGGAGCGCGACAGGGCGAGGAGCAGCGCGCCCTCCATCGCCGGCGCATAATCGTCCGCGTTCAGCCATAAGTCCCCGGCGGGCACGGCCATAACGGGCACGCTTAGCTCGCAAAATGCCTTGGCCGCCACGGATTTGCCGATCATGTAGCTGGAGCCGCACCCCACGACCACCAGCCGGGAAAAACCGCGCAGAGTGCGGATCGGTCCGGCCTGCATATGCATCTCCGCCACGGTGCGCGCCAGAGCCTCGTACTGGCTGTGTATCTCCATGCTCGTGTAATTCATAAGTGCCCTCCTCTATCTTCCGCCAGGGGGAAAGCCACACAGCGCGGCAATGTCGAGTATCGTTCCCTGTGCGCCGGTGCCCCCCGGCCCGCGTACGGACAAGCCGCCCGCGGCGCACCCCGCAGCCAGGCATTCCGCAGGCGGACGCCCACGCAGGAAGCCCCACACAAAGCCCGCGTCGAAGGAGTCGCCCGCGCCGATGGCGTCCACGCAGGGCACGCGGAAGGCGTCCGCACGGGCCTCCCCCGCCGCGCCCAGATACCGCGCGCCGCTCTGACCGCATTTCAGGGCCACGTGCGGGGTCCATTCGGCCGCGCGACGCAGCGCTCTCTCCACATCCGTCTGGCCTGTAATGGCGGCCAGCTCCGCCTCGTTGGGCAGAAATACGTCGCAGTATCCAAGCAGCTCGCGCACGCCTTCCCAGCGTTCCTCGGGGTCCCAATTCGTGTCCAGCGACACGCTCATGCCCTGGCGCCTGGCCTGCGCCGCCAGCCGCAGAAACGCGTCCTTCATCTGCGGCATCAAAAAGTAGCTGGCGATGTGCAGATGCCGTGCGCCCCGGAGGGCGGAGGGCGGGAAGAGCTCGGGCGTAAGCGCGGCGATGCCGCCCAGATACGTGAGCATCGCCCGGTCATCCTCCTGCACCAGCGCAAAGGTGACGCCGGTCTTCACGGCCGGATCGGCGCACAGAAGCGATACGTCCACGCCCGCGCCGGCCAGCTCGCCGCGCACGAGCGCACCGAAGGCGTCCTGTCCCACCACGCCCACGGCGGCCGTATGAAGCTGAAGCTTGGCGCACTGGCAAGCGAAGATGGCGGCAGATCCGCCCAGCAGCACGTCGTAGTCGTCGATGAGCTGCTCCACCTGGTGGAAGCGGGGCGCGACGTTTCCGCGCAGCACCACGTCCACGCAGGCGTCCAGCGCCACGATCACGTCCACGCAATCACCCTTTCCACATTCTGAGCGAGCGATCGGGTCAGGAATAGTTCACTGCCGGGCCGCGTTTTTCCTGCCGCGCCAGCAGCACAATGAGCAATGCTATGAGCGCCACGCCCGCCGCCGTTGTGAAAGCGCTTCCCTCGATGCCGAACGGTCCGCCGGTCGCAACGGCCGCGCCGCTAAGCGTAAGGGTAAACAGCGATGTCATGCCCATGCCGCTCACGTTCCCGCCCAGCAGGCACCCCAGGGCGAAATTCCATGCAAAGTGCATGCCGCATGCCATCCACAGGTTGTCCGTAAGCAGCGCAAGCAAGGAAAAGATGATGCCGAACAGGAACAGGTTGAGCAGCGGCAGCCATCCGATCCCCGGGTTGAACAGGTGCAGCGCGGTAAACAGAAGCGAGTTGAGCAGAACGGCTGCGGGCAACCTGCTGCGCGCGGCCACGGCGTTCATGTAATAGCCGCGCACGAGCAGCTCCTCGCTGGCCGACTGGACGACGAAACCGATCACATACCCGATGAGCAGCGGCGAAAACCCGTTACATGTGGCGGCAGTGACATATCCCGTCAGCAGCAGCGCCCCATAGACGGCCGCCAGCGTCCCCAACGCCACCGCCACGCCCAGGCCCCAATCCGCCGGCGCGCCCTTGCGCGCAAGGCCCAGTGCGGCGGAAGGCGCGCGCTTGATGACCAGGCAATAAAAAAGCACGAAACCAATCGGGATAAGGTTGGAGAGGAAGGACCACATGAGCACGACCGGGGCGTGCGCAAGCGCGCCGATCTCCGCAACGCTCAGCTGCCCCGTCAGGTACTTGGCCAGCTGCCCGGTGCCCGCTATATGCGCCATAAGGGGCACGCTTTGAAAGAGCCCCTGACAAAACTGCGCCGCAAAAAAGACGAGCAGGAAGATCAGGCTCTCCAGCCAAACCGGCGGACGGAAGCGGGCCTTGCGCATCTGTTCGATCATGGAGAACGTCATGTCGTTTCCTCCCCGGCAATCCGCCGCGTCGTTTGTGGATGCGGCTCTTCCTCCGCTTTTTCGTCTTCTGCATCGCACAGGGCTGCCGGGCGTACGATCAGCCAAAGAGGCCCTCGGCCACGGCCTGGGCGGCCAGCCGCACCGTCTCGCGGACGTTTTCGTAGGTGTGCAGCCCCGCCGCCTGTTCTGGCATAAACCACCCGGCTCCATCCGTCTCGGCGTCGCAGGCCCTCAGGCGCTGCTCGCTCGCCCTGCACAGATAGATCAGGTCGATGTGGTTGTGCGTGCCGTCGCCACGAATGTCCTCCAGAACGACGGCGAAGGGCGTGACCAGCTCGCAGTCGATGCGCAGGCCGCGCCTTGCGGGCAGCAGCCGTGCGACCACGCCCGTCTCCTCAAAGATCTCGCGCAGTACGGCGTCGTCGGGCAGCTCGTTGGGCTCAACGTGCCCGCCGGGCGGAAGCCAAACGCCCAGCTTCCTGTGTTTGATCATCAGCACGCTTCCCTCGTCCGAAAACACAATGCCCGTGGCGGTAAAGTGCTGCTCGATCATTCCGCCACCTCCCCCATGAGTGAAAACGCGCACAGCTGCCGCACGGGCTTATCGACCGCCACCCACCCCAGCGAGCATAACGTCGCCGGAAAGGGCGAAAGCCGCCGCAGGTAGAAGTCCGCGCTGCGGCACACGGCCGAGAGATCCGCACCGATGTCCATCGCGCAGTGCGGCACCCAGGCCCCGGGGCGATAGTACGCATGGCTCGTGTCGTCGCAGTCGCTAAAAGAAGCGCGCGCTGCTTCATGCAGCTGAAGCAGCGCGCGCGTGACGACCGGCGCAAGGAACACGCAAGGCCGCGGGGCGGGAAACACACCCAGGCTGGAAAAGCGCGCGAACACGGGCGGCGCATTGCGGGCAAAGGCCTGCAGGCGCGCCGTGCAGGACGGTGCGTCCATATCACGGTAGATGGCCAGCGTAACGTGCGGCCGGGCGCCTACGTCCAGCAGGTACCTGCCAAGACCCGCAGCCGCAAGCTCGGCCCACAGCGCCGCAACGCGCCGCTCGGCCTCCCCGTCCAAGAATGCCTCAAGCGCGTAGTCCATGGCGACCTTCCTCTCGGCGTTACTGCACGGGCAAGGGCGGCGTAGGCAGCGGCGCGGGTGCGGGGGCCGGGGTAGGCGTAGGCGGCGGAGTGGGCGTGGGAATGACGGACAGATCCGGCGTCGGATACGGCGTGGGCAGGGGACGCAGCTTCTTGTCCAGCGTGTCGAAGCGGTATCCCTGGCTGCGGATGTAGGCGATAGCCGAGGGCAGCATCTCCTGGGTGGGCAGTTTGGAGTTTGTATCGTGCATGAGCACGATGAGCTCCTTCTTGCTGCGCGCGTCCTCCACCGTTTGTACCAGGCGCTTGTACAAAACGTCCGCGCGGTTTTCCGTACCGGTCTCCGCGTCGCCGTTCAGGGCGTTCCAGTCGAAATAGCAGTAGCCCATCTGCTCCATGGTCTCCCGGTACGGCTTGGCGTCCTTGTTGGAGGAGCCGCGCGGAAAGCGAAAGATCGGCCAGCCGTGCGAGCGTCCGATGATGCGGTCGATCGTCGCGTCGCAGGCATAGGCATCCTCCAGCAGCGCCTGCGCCGACTGGTAAATGACGTCCGTTTTGTGCGTCTGCGTATGGTTGCCGATCGTATGGCCCTGCTCGTCGATGTGGCGCAGCTGGTTTGGGTACGCCTCGGCATTGGCGCCGATGACGAAGAACGTCGCCTTCACGTCGTTGTCCTGCAGAATCTTCAGCAGGCTGTCGGTATGCTTGGAGGGGCCGTCATCAAAGGTGAGATAGCACACCTTGTCGCTTTGCTGCACCACCTGGTAGCGCGGTCCGGCCCCAACCAGATAATCGGGCAGCATAGCCGCCGCAGGCTCGGTCGTGGGCTCAGGCGTGGGCGCAAGGCTGGGCTCCGGGCTCGGCGAAGGGGAAGGCGGAGGCGTGGGCGCGGGCGTATACGCGGGCGGCGCGCTGGGCGCGGGCGTGGGCGGCGGCTCAGCCGGGGCGGGCGTTGCCGGCGAGAACGGCTGGGCCGCGGCCGTGCGCAGGCTCATGGTGAGCGTGCCCAGCGCATAGCCGGCCACAAGCACCGCACAGATGAGCAGCGTCACGCCCAGAACGGCCAGAATGCGCGGCGCGCGGCGCTCCGCGGCGATCTCGCGGGGCAGGGACGTGCCTTGATAGGCCGATACCGGCTCGGCCTTTTCTTTAAGCATTCTGCGTTCCATTCGTGTCAAAGCAAATCGTCCCCATCACATCATATGGCTTTCACGCAATCAACCGCCGGAGTAGTGTATCCTGCGCCTGTGCGCCGGGCTGTCGAATCAGGTCAGCTGCTGGCCGCCGGTCACGTTGATGCCCTGCCCCGTCATGTAGGAGGACTCGGGGCTGACGAGAAACACGAGGGCGTTGGCCACGTCGTCGTAACGGCATCCTCGCTTCATGGGCACCTGGTCGATGTACTTCTGGCGCACCTGCTCCTTGGTGATGCCCTGATTGCGCGCGTACTGCTCGTACAGCGAGTTCACCCACAGCGGAGAATCCAGCAGGTTTCCGGGGCAGATGGAGTTCACGCGGATGCCTTCCTCGGCAAGCTCCAAAGCAAGCGATTGGGTAAGGCCGATGCCCGCAAACTTGGAGGCCGCGTACGCGCAGTTCTTGGCCGAGCCCTTTTTGCCGGACTTGGAGTTGATCTGCACGATGGATCCGCCGCCCGCGCGTTTAAGCGCCGGAACGACGGCCTTGCAGGTAGCGAAGTACCCGCCCAGGTTCACGTCCACAACCTTCTTAAATTGTTCAACACTCATCTCCTCGATGGAGTTGCTCACGAGGATGGCCGCATTCGCCACGCAGAAATGTAGCCGCCCGAACGCCGCCTCCGCCTGCGCCGCCACCTCGGCCATGCGCGGGTAATCCGTAACGTTGGCCTGCGCGGCGATGCAGCCGGGCAGCTGGTCCGCCAGCTTTTGCGAGCCTTCGCCGTTCAAATCGGCGATGAGCACATCCGCGCCTTCCTCCCACAGCCGCACGGCCAGTGCCTCTCCCAGGCCCTGAGCGCCGCCAGTGATGATCCCCTTCATGCCGGAAAGTCGCCCGAAGGCCCTGCGTTCGTAGCCCATAACCGCATCCTCCTCTACTTGGCGGTGTACAGCGCGGCCTCTCCCCGCGCCGCAAAGCGGATCACGCAGTCGGCCTGCGCCGCGTCCTCGGGCAAGGGCGCATCCCCCGACTGTGTAACGATGAAAACCATGCGCACGTTGCGCGGAAAGCGGAACCGCTCCAGCGCGGTGAGGCGGGGCGCGCCGGAGGGGAAACACAAGAGAAAATCGAGCGGCTGCGCCGCGAGCAGCGCAAAGAGCCGCGAGAGGGCGACGCCTTCCGCAAACACCACGCGCGTCGCCGGGTCTGCCTCGGCAAGGCCGCACAGCGCGGGGAGCTTCCCGCTGCCCTCCGGCCCTACAAACGCAAAGCAGCGCGCGCCGCCCTGCAGGGCCTTCAGCGCCAGGCCTCCGGGCGTGCCCTCCTCGGGCGGGCGCGCCGCCGCGTCATACAGGTCGGCCGTCAGGGCCTGGCCGTCCCACACAAAGCGTTTCCCGCCCAGGAACGACCCGCTGCCGTGCTTGGCGAAGTAGTCGTACAGCACCGGGGCGACTTTACCCCAGTCCTCCGACAGGTTCAGGTGCGCCCGCATCTGAGCGATGGGACCCTTGCCGTAGTCCGCCGCGGGAAGCGACGCCGACCAACTGGCAAACGCGCCCTCCTCCTCGCCCGAAGCGCCCGCGCGCAGCAGCTCCTTGCACCAATGGCGCAGAATGGAATCGTCCAGCAGGAACAGCTGGTGCATGATCTGCAGATCGGCCGCCATGGCGGCCAGCAACACCTCGTCGCGCTTGCCCGCGGCCGCGGACAAGGAGAAGAGGTTGTCCCGCTGCAGGATAGCGTACAAAATGTAGTCGCGCCAGCGGTCGCCCGTCACCGCGGCGGCGCCCGCGTGCAGCACGGCGCTTGCCATCTCGTGGTACGCCCAGGACACGTTGTAGGGCTGCCAGTCCTCGGCGAGCAGCTCGTCCATCAAGCCCACAAGCGTCTGCAGGGGCGGCTCGGACGTGAGATCGCGCAGCACGGTCAGCCGGTCGATGTCGTTGCGCATGGCCTCCACGGGGTGCAGGCGCGGTTCGTCAAAATTCCTCATTGTGCCTCCAGTTAAACGCTCGGCCCTGCGATAGAGCCGCGACAAGCGGCCCTACGCCTTCATACCGAACATTTTTTCCTTTAGGTCCAAATAATACAAATAGTTCTCCACCGTCACGTCCGGCGGGCAGCGATGGTCGCAGAAGGGGATGTAGCCGCCCTGCGCCACGTACTTCTCCAGGCTTTCCAGGTAGGCCTTGATCTCGGCCTTGCCGGCGATCATCTTTGTCTTGTCCACGCCGCCCATAATGCGCAACTCGCCCTGGTACTGATCCAGCAGTTCGCCGGGGTGAGCGCAGCCCATCACCTCGTAGGGGAACAGGCAGTTTACTCCGCCCTCCAGAAAATAGGGCATGATAGGGCGCACGTCTCCGTCGCAGTCGATGTACCAGATGTCCACGCCGTGCTTGCGCAGCTCCTTGCTGATGCGCTTGTAGCGCGGCATCACGATGTCGCGGAAGAAAGGCACGGACACGATGGGCCCGTTCTTGAAGCAGATGTCCTCCCAGCCGGATGCGTAGTCGAAGCGAATGTGTGGCAGAAGCTGCCGGATGGAGTGGAGCGTAAGCTCGCAGGCTGTCTCCACCATGTCCTCCACCATGTCGGGGTAATCGTACACGGCGTAGCACAGGCCCTCAAAGGTGAGCGTGTCGCGGATGCGCCCGATCATGGAGCCGCAACCGATGCCCAGGGGATAGGCGCGATCGTCCGGATGCGCTTTGCGGATGGCCTCCACGTTGAGAATGCGGTCGGGGTGGCTTACGTTAAAGCGCTCTTCCTTCACGCGTTTCCAGTCGTCGGGCGTGACGATGGAGGCCTTGGTAAAGTGCGGAATGGAGGACTGCCCATCCTTGAACACCTCGGCGAGCAGCCCTTCGCCGTTCATGACCACCTGCATGGTGGACGTCTCGCTCACCACCCGGGAAGGGAAGGGCGGATAGATCCAGTTGTGGCCGCCCGTGCCGCGGATCTGGTCGAAGGCGAAGAACTCGTTCGCCTGCGCCTCGGTCTTGATGCCGTTCTTCACGAACAGGTCCCACTGCGCGTAATTTTCCTGCCAGTAGCCAAACTCCATGTTAAAGCAGCGGTCGATGCTCTGATAGTGCATCTGGCGGTTGAAGCGCTCACGGTCGGTCATGGTGCCGGCCCACTTCTTACGGCAAGGCGTAACTGTCACACTCATCGGCAAATCCATCCCTTCGCTATGCGAGTCAATACAAACCGAAGTTTCGTCCGGTGGAACCAGCGTTTCAGCGGATGTTTCGCAGGTTTTCAGATTACAGCGCGGCCAGCAGGGCGGCCGCCATGTCCTCTGGCGCGCATTGAGCGCTGTGGCGCACGGGGAGCGTGTGCAGGGCGCGAAGCGGCCCGGGCATCGGCATGCCGGTCAGCCGCTGCAGCTGCTCGCACGCGGCAAAGTCGTCCGCCGGGCGCGCACCGGGCGCAAGGGCCTTGAGCACGTCGGACGCGAACTTGTACGGCGATGCGGTGGACACAAGAAGCGCGGGCGTATTGTCCCCCGTGCTGGCGCGGTACTGCGCCAGCACATGCCTGCCCACGGCCGTGTGCGGATCCATCACGTAGCCGGTCTGCGCGTATGTGTCGGCGATGGCGGCAAGGCACTGCTCATCCGCGCACCACCCGCCGGCAAAGCCCGCCTGCAGCGCGCTCAGCTCATCGTCCTGCAGGCTGTAGCGTCCCTCTGCGGCAAGGCCGGCCATCAAGGCGCCCACGCGGCCCGGGTTACCGCCCGCAAGCTCAAAGAGCAGCCGCTCCAGATTGGAGGAGACCAGGATGTCCATGGAGGGCGAGGGCGTCAGGTGGAACGCCCTGCGGCTGTCGTAGCGGCCGGTTTCCATGAAGTCGGCCAGCACCCTGTTGCGGTTGGAGGCGCAGATGAGTCGCGCGATGGGCAGCCCCATGCGCCGGGCGTAGTGCGCGGCCAGAATGTTGCCAAAGTTGCCCGTCGGCACGCACACGTTGACGGGCGCGCCCGCCCGCACCGCGCCGCTGGCCGCCATGTCGGCATAGGCGGAAAAATAGTAGGCGATCTGCGGCACCAGCCGCCCCCAGTTCATGGAGTTGGCCGAGGAGAGCGACTTGCCCATGGCCTTCATCCGCGCGGCGAAGTCCGCGTCGGTGAACAGGCGCTTTACGCCCGTCTGAGCGTCGTCGAAGTTCCCCTGTACGGCGATAACGTGCACGTTCCCGCCTTCCTGGGTGACCATCTGGCGGCGCTGCATGTCCGACACGCCGCCCCCGGGGTAGAATACCGCAACGCGTGTGCCCGGCACGTCCGCAAAGCCGCACAGCGCGGCCTTGCCCGTATCTCCGCTTGTGGCCACCAGAATGAACACCTCGCCCCGGTGCCCGCTGGCGGCAATCGCTCCGGTCATCAGCCGGGGCAGCAGCTGCAGCGCCATGTCCTTAAACGCCTGGGTGGGGCCGTGATACAGCTCCAGCACGCACACGTCCTCGGGCAGGGCGCGCAGGGGCGCCGGCGGGCCCTCGAACGCATCGCCGTAGGCCTGTTTGCACGCCATGGCGACGTCGCCGGGGTCGTAGCCGCTCATGAACGGGACGATCACGCGCGCCGCCCGCTCGTGGTAAGGCAAGGCGCTCATGCCCGAAAGCATGGCGCGGCCGTCCGGCAGCGCGGAGGGCACATACAGCCCCCCGTCCGGGCAAAGCCCCTGCAGAACGGCAAAAGCGGCGGAGACGGCATGGCCTCCGCCGCGGGTAGACGTATAGAGGATCTGCATGGCCCCTCCGCCTATCGTTCTTTAGATGATGTGACTGGCCAGGAAATCGGGCATGGAATCCGGGTCGCCCGAGCAGGAGATGACCACGGTCAGCTCATGCTCATCGGCCAGCGTTTTCAGCCGCGCGAAGAAATCCGCAAGCTCCCCGAGGGGCTGCTTGATGATGCGCAGGAACCCGTCGATGAACAGAAGGCTCATGTCGTAATTGGAGGCGATGATGCCCGCCAGGAACCCGAGCAGCATGTCCGGGCTGGAGATGCCGTACTCGGTGGCGTTTGCAAAGCGTATCTCATGCTGCAAATCCAGCATGTAGCGGTTGTCGTCGTCGATGAAAACGATGTCCCCGTTGTAGGCGCGCACGGCATCGTTGGCCATGTCGATGATCCGTTTCGTCTTGCCGGAACCTTTTCTGCCGTAAATTACCTTGATCATCGTTATGCCTCCTTCCCTTGCATGAAAACATTATACAATGCGCAAGGGCGTGAAACAAGCCTTTGCGCACGGCCATCCGTTACTGTTGTGTGAACAATCCGCAAGGCTCAGCGCCGCCGCCGCCCCTCCCTGCCTGCCAAAGCGTGCTTGCGCAAAAAATCCACGGGCAGCACGCTGAGGGCAAGGAGGGCGATGTACATGAGCTCGCGCCCGGTGAGCCCGGCCGTGCGGAAGAGCGGCCCCCCCAGGTACAAAAGCGCCAGCTGCACGGCCGCCACCGCGGCCATCACCGCAAGGAAGACACGGTTGCGCAGAATGTCGGCGAACAGGTGCCGCCGGGGCGTTCGCGCGCAGAAGGCGACGACGATGGCCAGAAAGATGAACAGGCCGAAGAACGCCGTGAGCAGGTATCGATTGTCGGGCGCGGGGCGCACGAAGGCCGACAGCGGCGTCTTGAGAAACGCGACGCACAAACCGACGCAGTAAAGGCCGGTCACGACAATGGCGGACATCATGGGCACGTTCAGGATGCGCGCGTCGCGCGGTTTGGGCGGCTCGCGCATGGAGCTGTCCTGGGGCGGTTCGCCCGCGAAGGCAAGGCCGGCCAGCGTGTCCATCACCATGTTGATCCACAGCATCTGCAGCACCGTCACCGGCTGGTCCACGCCCAGCAGCGGGCAGAGCACCGAGATCCCCACCGCGCAGAAATTGATGGTGAGCTGAAACACGATGAACTTTCGGATGCTCCTGAAGATCGTGCGGCCGTACAGGATAGCGCGGGCGATGGAGCGGATGTTGTCGTCCAGGATGACGATGTCCCCCGCCTCCTTGGCCACCTCGGTGCCCGAGCCCATGGCGAAGCCTACGTCGGCTTTCTTAAGCGCCGGCGCGTCGTTTACGCCGTCGCCCGTCATGCCCGCCACGTACCCCGCCTCCTGGGCGAGGCGCACCAGACGGCTCTTGTCGGCGGGCAGCGCGCGCGCCACCACCCTGAGCTGGGGAAGCAGCGCCTTTACCTGCTCGTCGGTAAGGGTGCCCAGCTCCTCGGACATGAGCACCAGCTCGCCCGGCGCGGACAGGATGCCCGTCTCCTGGGCGATGGCCTGGGCGGTCGCCTTGGCGTCGCCGGTCATCATCACCACCTGCACGCCCGCCTCGCGCACCTGCCGCACCGCATGCGCCGCCTCGGGGCGGATCTCGTCGCGCATCGCCACAAGGCCGATGAGCTGCAGGTCGCTTGGCAGGGCGTCCTCCGCCACCGGCGATGTGGTGGCGCACAGCGCCACCAGCCGAAGCGCGCGCTCTTCGGCGCGCCTCATCTGGCGCTTGATCTCCGTCTGCTGCGTATAGGGGCGCAGTGCGCCGTCTTTGGTAACGCACTGCGCGCAGCGCGGCAGCAGCACGTCCGGCGCGCCTTTGAGCAGCGTCAGCTTCACCTCGCCGCTCACGCGCACGGCGGAAAACTTGATACGGCTGTTAAAGGGCACAAGCGCGGTCTTAAGCAGCGGCGCCGCGGCCGGAAGCGCGTCCACGGCCTCAAGCAGCGCCCGATCGGTGCCGTTGCCGCCTATGGCGCGGCGGGCGATGCCGCCGCCGCTCATCTCCGCGGCGTTGTTGTAGCGCAGCGAGGCCTCCACCAGCCGCCACAGCCCGGGGCGGCGGGCAACTTCCGGGAAAGCGTCGTACGCCTGGCCGTCCCCGCCGATGAAGGAATGCACGGCCAGCCTTCCCTGCGTCACCGTGCCCGTCTTGTCCGTAAAGAGGATGCTCATGGAGCCGGCCGTTTCAATGCCGGTCATTTTGCGCACGAGCACATGGTCGCGCAGCATGCGCTTCATGTTGGAGGAGAGCACCACCGCCACCATCATGGGCAGCCCTTCGGGCACGGCCACCACAATCACCGTGACGGCAAGCGTCGCCGCCTGCAAAAGCGCCTGTGCAAGGGTACGCCAGTCGGCAAAATACGCAAGCGCCACGGGCACGTTGAAGGAGAAGTCCAGGAAGAAGGCGTTAAAGAGGTAAGCCAGCATCACGAGCGCCGCGCCGATGTACCCCATGCGCGAGATGACGCCCGCCAGATGCGCAAGGCGCAGCTTCAGTGGCGACTGACGCGCCTCCTCCTGTATGTCGCGCGCCAGCTGGCCGTACATGGTCTTTTCGCCTACGGCCTCCACCAGAAACTCGCCCTCGCCCGAGCACACCACCGACCCGCGGAACAGCCGCTCGGGCGCAAGGAACCCCGTGAGCGGCTTGCCCTGCCCGGCGGGGGCTTTGCGCGCTTCCTTGGCCTCGCCGTTAAGGGCGCTTTGGTCCACCAGCAGTTCGCCTTGGCGCATCACGCCGTCCGCAGGCACGCGCTCGCCGGCCTGCAGGGCCACCAGGTCGCCCACGACCACATCCTCCACGGGCGCTTCGCGGATGCCCTCCGCCCTGCGTACGCGGCAGGTCGTACGGGCCGCCTCCTCCTGCAGTTTGTCAAAGGCCGACTCGTTGCTGCGCTCGCACAGCGTGGAAATGAGCGTGGCCAGAAGCACGGCCGCGGCGATGCCCAAAGGCTCGTACCAGCTCATGGAGCGCAGAAGGAACACCAGGTTGACGAACAACGCCACGAGCAGGATGCGTATGATCGGGTCGCTGAACGCCTCCATAAACTTGCGCAGGAGGGACGAGCGCTTGGCGGGCGGCAGGGCGTTGGAGCCGTGCAGCGCGCGTGAGCGCGCCACTTCCTCCTGTGACAGGCCTTCCCCTGCGCCCAGGGTACGCATGGGATTTCTCATTCGTAACTGCATATGGGCACCTCCCGCCCCATATCTATGCGGCCTGTCCCCCCGGCATACCCGGCTGTGCAAACTTGAACGCCTGCGGCGAAGCCCGCCTCCCCATTGCGCGAACGGATCCGGCGAGGGATGGCGGCCGGATCTGTCTTCGGCGACGCGATATCCATATACTCCCATTCTTCAGGTAAAAAAAGACAACATTAATACGGCCCAATGGCAAATTAATACAATGTTCACAAATGCTCCGTGACACTTCTTGCCAATTTCCAAGCGTTACGGTATGCTAGTCTTATAACCTAAGAGGGAAGGGCTTTGAATGGATGTGACGGGACTGACCGCCGCCATTCGCAAGAATGTCGAGCGCGTAATGGTTGGCAAGCGCGACGCTATCGACCTGCTGCTCATCGCACTCATCTGCCAGGGGCACGCCCTCATCGAGGATGCACCGGGCGTGGGCAAAACCACGCTGGTCTCCGCTCTGGCCCGCTCGCTTGGGCTGTCCTTCGGCCGCATCCAGTTCACGCCCGACGTTCTGCCCTCCGACATCATCGGTTTCTCCGCGCCCAACTTGCGCACCGGCGAGTTCGAGATGCGTCAGGGCTCGGTGATGAAGCAGATCGTACTGGCCGATGAAATCAACCGCACGCCGCCCAAGACGCAGTCGGCGCTGCTGGAAGTGATGGAGGAGCGGCAGGTGACCGTGGACGGGGTGACCACCCCCGTACCCGCCCCCTTCCTCGTGCTCGCCACACAGAACCCCATCGAATACATCGGCACGTATCCCCTGCCCGAGGCGCAGCTGGACCGCTTTCTGCTGCGCATCAGCATCGGCTACCCCTCCCTGGCGGAGGAGATGGCCATCCTGTCGCGCTTCGAGCGGGAGGCCCCCCTTCAGGAACTTACCCCCGTCGCCTCCGCGCAGGACGTGCTGGATCTGCAGACGGCCGTGCAAGGCGTCTTGTGCGCCGAACCTGTGAAGGAATACATCGCGCGCATCGCCCATGCCACGCGCGATAACCAGGATCTGCTGCTGGGCGTTTCGCCGCGCGGCGCGCTGTCGCTGATGCGGGCGGCCAAGGCGCGCGCGCTTTTGTGCGGGCGCGACCATACCCTGCCGGACGACGTGCAGCATCTGGCCATGCCGGCGCTGTGCCACCGCCTGATTCTGCGGCCGGAAGCGCGGCTGCGGGAGATGACCCCCGAGCGCATCATCAAGAATATCCTGAGCACAACGCTCGTGCCTTCGGCGCAATGACGGCGCGCAGGTGGACGGTCGGGCTTCTGGCCGGCAGCCTGCTGGTCAGCGCGCTGGCAACCGGCGAGCGCTTTTTCGTCGCGGGCTTCGCGCTGTGCCTGGGGCTTTTGGCGGCGTGCCTTGCGCTGTGCGCCGCGCAGCTCTTCGGGTTTAAGTACACGCAGTCCCTCTCCGCGCATCAGGCCGTTAAGGGTGCGCGCATCACGCTGCGCTTCGAGCTGCACAACGACCGCTTCTTTCCCTTCTCCTTTATCCGCATGAGCTATCATACGCCCGTTTCCTCCCTCTCGGGCGCGCCGCAAACCATGGACGCAACGGTGCTGCCCGGCCAGGCCCGCGTGCGCGAGGAGGAGATCGACTGCCCGTACCGCGGCTCCTACGAGATCGGCTTTACGCACGTCGCCGTAACGGACCTGTTCGGTCTGGTCAACCTGCGCCTGCCCATGCGCCATACCGGATATTTCCAGCCCCTGCGCCTGAACGTGGAACCCCGCCCCATCCCTCTGGGCAGTTTTGAGCTGCCCACGCGCATCAGCGAGGGGCGGCTGTCCCGGCGCGTGCTCTCGCGCGTTGAAGCCTCCTACGCGGACACGCGCGCATATATGGTCGGCGACCCCATGCGGCGCATCCACTGGAAGGCGTCCGTGCGGCGCGGCAGCCTCCTGGTAAAGCGCTATGAAGGCGAGGAGCGGCCGGACGCGCTCATTTTGCTGGACGTGAACGCGCACGGCCGCGAGGGGCTGCGCCGGGTACAGATCGAAGACCTGTGCGTCACCACGGCCCTCTCCGTGGCGGCGCATCTGCTCACGCGCTGGATCCCGGTCCGCTTTGTGGCCTACGACCCCGAGCGCGTGCAGTTTCTGGCCACCAAACCCACGGACATCTCCGCTCTCTCCACGTATCTGGCGTTTGCGCCCTTCGGCAGGAGCTACCCCATGCAGGACATTATCGGCCTTGAGCTGGCGGGCACCTCTGCGCATACTTCCGTCGTGGTGGTTACCCCGCTCATGACGGATCATCTCTTCGGCGCGCTGGAATCGATGCGGGCGCGCGGGGTGCACCTGTGCGTGTATCTGTGCGCCGCGCCCATGGAAAAATACGACTTGTCCGAGCGGCAGATTGCGGCGCTGCGCGGAAAGGGCGCGCAGGCCCGGCTCATTCTGCACGAGGACGAGCTGCGCGACACGCGCGGAGGCGCCGCATGAACCGCGAATGGCGCGTCCGGCTGCTGGCCGATTATTGCATTTACCTGCTGTTCGCCGGGGGCGTGGCGGGCGTTTTGTGCCGCGCCTTCCCGGTGCCCTTCTCCGTGCCGGTTACTTTGGCCGCGCTCACGGCCGTGTTCATCGTGTTCACGCCGCTCTTCTACAACTGGAAGAGCGGCGTGGCTTTTGCATCCGCGCTGGCCGTCGCTTTCCTGGTCGTGCTGCGACGCTCCGGCATGGAGGCAATCCTCGCCTTCCTGCAGCTGGTTTGGGACAAGCATCTGCATCCCTTCGCCTACTGGCTCTATCTCTACTCCTGGCGCAGAACCAACCTGCAGGCGCCGTATGGACTTTGGCTGGCCGGGCTTATCTGGGCGGGCGCGGGCGCGTTTTCCTTCGCCTTCGTGCGCAAGCTCCCCTCCTCGCTTGTGCTGGCGATAGCCGCCGTGGCGCTGTTTGGTGCGATGTGGGGGCTGCAGCACTACTACCTGCTGCCGTTTGCGGGCATGGCCGCCGTGGCGGTGTTCGCACAGATGACCCGCTCGGCGCTGAAAAAGCGCGAGGGCACGCCGCCGGAGGCTCGCGCGCGGCTGCAGCTGTACGCGCTGGCCGTAGCGGGCGTGATGGCCGTGTGCGCGCTCTCGGCCGTCGCGTCCGACACCTCCGCCTGGCGCGCCACGTGGGCCGAGCGCGCCTTTGGCGACGTGAACGACCTGCTTGCCCCCTATACGGGCTTTACGCGGCCACGCACCACCTACGCCATAGCGCACAGCGGTTTTCAGCCGCTGGGCGACCGCCTGGGCGGCCCCGTGACCCTGGGCGAGGGCAACGTGCTGGAGGTGTACGCCGACCGCCCCGTGTACCTGCGCGGCGCGGTGTACAGCTACTATACGGGCAGCGGGTGGCTGGATGTAAGCCACGGCCCGGACCGCCGCATCGGCAGCGTTCTCTCGCGCGAGCAGCAGGCGGAGACCTTCGACCTGTCACGTCCTGCCCCGGCGCTCGTGCCGGAAGGCCTTGCGCTGGAAGGCTCGCTGTACCACGAGACGGAAGTGACCGTCCTGCAAAAATCGTACGGCTGGAACACGCTCTTCACTTCCGGGCGCGTCCTGGCGATCACCTCGCCGGAGGAAGGCTTTATCCCCTACTTCGCCGGAGACGCCGAAGCGTACGCCTCCCGCCCGCCTCTGCTGGAGCAGGTCTATACCGTACACACGCGGCTCTCCCTGCGCGGCAGCGAGGCCTTCGAACAGGCCGTGACCGCGCTGGGCGGCGGCGCGGCGCCGGAGAATGCCGGCAAACAGGCCGAGCTGGCCAACTACCTGCAGCTGCCCGACGGTCTCCCCGAAAGCGTCTCCCAGGCCGCCAAAGACGCCGCCGGAGGGGGCACGCCCTACGAAAAGGCCGCCGCGCTGGAAGCCTATCTGCGCGACTCCTTCACCTACAACCTGCAGCCGAGCGTGCCGCCGCAGGACGAGGACTTCGTTGCGTACATGCTGAAAACCGGCGAGGGGTACTGTACTTACTTCGCCACGGCCATGGCCGTTATGGCGCGCTGCGCCGCGCTCCCCTCTCGGTACGTGGAGGGTTACATGCCGGGCGGTACGCGCAACGCCGCAGGCGGTGTGCTCGTTACCGACGCCAACGCGCACGCCTGGGTGGAGATCTATCTGGGCGGTATCGGCTGGGTGGCCTTTGACCCGACGCCCACGCAGGCCCTGGAGGAACTGCTCACCTCCGGCGGAGCCGGCGGCGTGGAGGAGGACCCGCTGCCCGAGGAGGAGTTGCCGCTTCCGGACGACCTGCCGCCAGCGCAAAACTATGAAATTCTGCTGACGGGCACGCCCGTGTGGGTTGGCGGGGGGCTGCTCGCGCTGCTGCTGCTTTTGTTCATCGTCCTGCCCATCGCCCACCATTATCGCCGCTTCCGCCTCCCCTACGTTCGGCGCAAATGGGCGAGCACGGGCGATCAGCTAGCGCACTACTACCACGACCTGCTCGCCATTCTCAGCTTTTATGACGCGCGCATGAAGACCGGCGACACGGCCCTCACCTTCGCGCAGCGCGTGGACGGATGGCTGCGGCCGCAGGAGGGCTCGCTGGGCGAGGTGGCCGAGGTGTGGACGCGCTACGTGTATGGCATGAAGGAGCCAACCGCGCAGGAAATCGCCTTTGCGATGCGCCTGCAGCGTGAGCAGAACGTGGCGCTGCGGCGCACGATCGGCGTATTCTCCTTCTTCTTCCAAAGATGCCTGCGGCGCGCGTGCGCGCCCGTAACCGTGCATATGAAGCGGCGGCCGCGCGCAAAATAGCGCGGGGTGATGCCGAAGTGGCAAAACAGCCCAAAGGCCGCGCAAAGGAAAAAAAGCGCATCGCGCCGGACACGCAGCGTTTGTGGGAAGTGCGCAACTTTCCCGCCGGCGCGTATAAGGACCACCCGCGCGGCACGAAGTAACCCCGAGAAAAACCCTTCTTCGAGGCACATCTCGAGGAAGGGTTTTTCACTTGCCCGCAGGCGAAGCCTTTGCCCGCAGGCGGTTAATCGGACAGCACCGCGGACGCCGCGGGCACGGCGCGCGGCGCGGCGGCAAAGTACAGGTACACCGCGATGCCGCCCACGATGAGCGCCGCCGAGAGGAGCTGCGGCCAGCCGAGCGCCTCGCCGAACAGCGCCCAGGACAAAAGCGACGCGCCGACCGGCTCGAACAGCCCCACGATGGCCACGGTGGAGGTTTCGATGTAGCGCAGCGCATAGTTCCAGCCACCGTGCGTACCCAGCGTGCACGCAAGCCCCAGCCAAAATAGCAGTCCGCCCGCGCTGCCGCCCGGCAGCGGCGCAAAGCCGGTGGTCGCGGCGGTCAGGGCGAACAAAACGACGCTGGCCGTGGTGAAAAGCACGGCCAAGAAGGGCATCAGCGATACGTGCGCGCGCGCCTTTCGCGCCGAAATGGTGTACCCCGCGCCGAATACGGCCGTACCGATGGCCAGCATATTCCCCAGCAGGGCGTTGGGCGCCGAGCCGCCCATCTCGCCCACGCCGATGAGCACCACGCCAAGCAGCGCCATGCCCGCGCCGATGAGGCACTTAAGGGGCGTGCGCTCATGCAGAAGAAGCCACGCGCCCACAAACACAAACAGCGGCTGAACGGACGCGAGCATGCCCGCGGCAAAGGTGGTGGTGTAGGATAGAGCGGGCACCCACATGGCGTAGTGGCCCCCAAACATGGCCCCCGCCAACACCAGCAGCGCAAACGATTTTCGCGGCAGGGCGCGCAGCTCTCCGCGCAGGGCGGGCGTACCCAGGGTGATGACCAAGCTGCCCGCGGCGGCGAACGCAGCGCGCAGAAAGGCGAGCTGCAGGGGCGGCATGCCCGTGTTGAGCACGAAGCGCATGCTGGGGGCCGTTGTGGCGCTGATGAGCGTTCCGATAGCCATGACAAGCGCGGCCAGCGCCACGCTCTTCTTACGATGCTCCATATTCCTACCGCCGACTCCTTACTCTTCTAACTCTTTGAACTGCCGCAGAATCTCCTCGGCCGTGGCTGTGCCCGTGCAGCCGATCTTGCGCACGGTAACGCTGGAGGCGAGGTTGCCCACGGCCGCCGCCTCGGACGCCTCAGCGCCCGCCGCCAGGGCAAGCGCAAAGGCCGCCAGGAACGTATCGCCCGCGCCGACCGTGTCCACGGGAGGCGGCACGCTTACGCCCGGCACGTGCACGGACGGATCGCCGGGCGCAAGGCATCCGTCCGGACCGAGCGTCACGCACACGCGCGCGCCGGTGAGCGCCGAGAGTTCCCCCGCCGCATCCGCGCAGGCCGACAGATCGCTTCGCCGCAGGGGCCGGCGGGTCGCCCGGCCCAACTCCACCTCGTTGGGCTTTAGCACAAACGCCCCGCGGTACAAACCGATGCGGTCGCGCGAGTCCACCACCACGGGCATGCGCCGGGCGGTGTCCGCAAGGGCCTCCCGTACGCGGGGGGTAATCGAGCCGTTGGCGAACTGGTCGGCCACGCACACCACGTCAGCGCCGTCGGCGGCGCGCTCAAGCGCACGCAGCACAAGCCCTTCCTCTGCCTCGGATAAGGGCGCAAGGCGCGTGAAGTCGATGCGCGGGTCCTCGTAGCGCACCTCGGAGATGCCGCAGCGAACGGGTTTGCAGTAGGCGAAGGTCATCCCCGCCGCCTGTACGATCCCCTCGCCCGAATCGCCGATATCCCGCAGCAGGCGGCGCAGCAAGTCGCCCCGCCAGTCGTCCCCGGCCGCGCCTACGGCGCGCACGAACGCGCCAAGCGCGCGCAGGTTGGCGGCCACGTTGCCGCCGGCACCCAGGGCGGCGCTCTCGTGTGTAACGGGCAGCGGGAAATGAGGCGTCTCGCGCGACAGCTCGCTTTTGCGCATGTCCGCCATCCAGTACACATCCACGCACACATCGCCAGCAAGCACCGCCGTAAGGCCCGCCATGCGCGAAAGCAGTGAGGCCAGCCGCTCGCGCCGCAGTGCGGCGCCCTGCGCATAAACGCCCATGCTCCCACCCCCGATCGTCCAGGTATGCAATGATTTCGCGTTTCCATCTCGGGTTTCCGCAAGGAGCCAAGGATGGTCCGCCTTGGGTTCCTCGTCATTTGTTCAGTATAGCGGACAAACCGCTCCGTTTCAACCCGGGCAACGTCCCGGCCTTTCCCGCGACCGGATTTACATTTTTTTGGCCAGACAGTATAATCGTCATCAAGCGGAGCTCTGTTCACGCATGACGAGTTTCGCGCCGCGTCCCTCATGGGGGCGCGGATTCGGGCAGAAAGGGGCGTCGCCCATGCACGTCGACACTCTGCGGCCACTTCCCGACGGCCTGCCGCCGCTTCAGGCGGCGGTGTTCGACTTTGACGGCACGATCTCCACGCTCCGCCACGGCTGGGAGGGCGTGATGGGCCCGATGATGTGCGAGCTGCTTGCGGGGGACGGCCCCGTAACGCAGGATCTGCGCGCGAAAGTGGACGCATACCTTGACCAGTCCGCCGGCCTGCAGACCATCGTGCAGATGCAGTGGCTGAACGCTCAGCTGCGCGCGGGCGGCGGAGCCGGCCTGCCGGATGATCCCTGGTACTTCAAGGGCGAGTACAACCGCCGCCTGATGGAGCCGGTGAACGCGCGCATTGAGGAGATCCGCTCCGGCCGCAAAGGTCCGGAGCACTACCTGGTGCGGGGCGCTTTGCAGTTCGTGGCCGCGCTGCGCGAAAAGGGCGTGCGCATCCACGTGGCGAGCGGTACGGACGACCCGGACGTGCGGCGCGAGGCGGCCGAGCTCGACGCCCTGCCGCTGTTTGACAGCGTGGACGGCGCGCCGGTCGGCCGCGCCGAGTGCTCCAAGGAGGCCGTGATGCGCCGTCTGCTGCAGGAGCACGGCCTGTCCGGCAGCCAGGTGCTTGTGGTGGGCGACGGCAAGGTGGAGATCGCCCTGGGACGCGCCATCGGCGCGCGTACGCTGGGCGTTGCAAGCGACGAAGAGCGCGGTTTGGGCATGAACCAAAAAAAATACGCGCGTCTGAAAGCCGCCGGGGCGGACGTGATCGTGGACGACTTCTCTGACATCGCCGAGATCACCCGCCGATTGCGCCTTTAACCGGCCGGACGCAGCGGCTCTCATCAGGCGGATCGCACATAGGGGGCGCAGGCATGAACATCGACTTTGCGCGCATTACGACCTACCCGGCGGCGGGGCGCCGAAACCTTGTGACCATCGACACGCTCGCCCGGCCGGACAGCCCTGCGCCGCAACTTGCCAGCCTCGAGCTGGACGACCTATGCGAGCGCATCGTATCGGCGCGCACAAACGGCGCGCCTGTCATCTGGTCTATGGGCGCGCATGTGGTCAAATGCGGGCTGTCGCGCTACGTCATCGACCTGATCAAGCGCGGCGTGATCACGCACGTCGCCGGAAACGGCGCGACGAGCATCCACGACTTTGAGCTCGCGTACCTGGGCGGCACCTCCGAGGACGTGCCGACCGCCATCGAGGACGGCTCCTTCGGCATGTGGGAGGAGACCGGGCGCTGGATGAACGAGGCGCTCATCGAGGGGGCCCGGCGTGGCTGGGGGTACGGCGAAAGCCTGGCGCGTTACATGGACGCGCACGCGGAGCGTTTTCCATACCTTGCGGACTGCATCCTCTACCAGGCGCAGGCAAAGGGCGTGCCCGCCACCTACAGCGTGGCGCTGGGCACGGACATCATCCACCAGCACCCGGCCTGCGACTTCGCCGCCATCGGCGCATGCGTGCAAACCGACTTTCGGCGCATGTGCGCCTCGGTCGCGGCGCTGCACGGCGGCGTCTACCTCAACTTCGGCTCGGCCGTCATCGGGCCGGAGGTGTTCCTCAAGGCCCTGTCCGTCGCAAGGAACCTCGGGTATCCCACCTTCCAGATCACCACGGCCAACTTCGATCTGGTGGATCTTCATGATTACCGGTGCAAAATTGGGTACGACGACCCGCTGTACTATTACCGGCCGCGCAAGAACATCGTCAACCGGCCCACCTCGCAGGGCGGGCGGGGCTACCATTTCTGCCTGGACCACGCCGTGAGCATCCCTTCGCTGTACAACCGCGTCCTGGCGCTGCTGTAGGTTTACGCGCCGCTCTCCAGATAGGCGATCTGCGCGGGGGTAAGCGCAAGGCGCAGCGCGTCGAAGGACTCCTCCATTTGCGCCAGCGAGGAGAACGCGCACAGCGCCGAGCAGCGCAGGCCGGAATCGCGCGCGTAGGCCACGGCCAAGGCGGACACGTTCGTGTGCAGGTCGGCGGCCAGCTTGATGAGGCGGTCGGCCCTGCGCAGGTTCTCGGGAAGCCACATGTAGAACTGACGCGTGCCTTCCTTCTGCTCCGCGCCCGCGGCATAGCGCGCATAGAACCCGCGGCCCTGGCAGCCAAAGCCCATGATGGGGAACTGCTCCTCGCGGTACCACTGCGCCTCGATGGGGCTCATGGGCACGTGGGTGATATCCCTGGTTTGGGCGGCGGTGGTCTGCGCCAGGCCGTAGTGCAGCTGGCACACGGAAAACGGCGTTAAGCCGTTTTTCCGGGCGAACTGGTTCGCCTCGTTGATGCGCCCGACCGTCCAGTTCGAGCACCCGACCGCCAGGGTCTTGCCCGCCTTCACAAGGGCGTGCAGCGTCTGCATAATCGTGTCCACGGGCATGCGCGAATCGTCCCTGTGCAGCAGGAACATGTCCGCATGGTCGGTCTGCAGGGCCGAAAGGGACTCCTCCAGATCGCCGGTGATGTCCTTGGGCGAGAGACGGTTGACGAACATATTCTCCCGCGCCGGGTGGCAGCCCTTGGCGCACAGCACCATTTTATCGCGGTGGCGCCGTGATTTGATCCACCGGCCGAGCATGACGTCCGTGTTGCCGTTTCCGTACACGCGGGCCGTGTCCATGCAGTTGCCGCCCATCTCCACGTAGCGGTCCAGAAGCGCAAAGCAGATGTCCTCGCGGTCCGGGTTCCCCAGCGACCCAGCGCCCATGGAAATGTCCGTGATGTCCACGCCGTCTGCAATGTGGATCTTTTTCATGAAGCCGCCCTCTTTCCGCGCCGCCCGCGGCGCATGCGTCCTGCGCACATACTACCAGCATTTTGCCAGCAAGGCAAGCGCCCGCTTGACCGCCATAAGGAGGAGAGAACATGCCCGACATGCTTGTGAAGCTGTACGACGTGTGCAGCGGCGACCTGCGCGACGAGCGCCTGAAAGCCGAGGGGGTAAGCGTGCGCCGCGCGATGGCGGCCGAGGCGACGCGCGTTGTCGCCTTTGTGCGGGAGCGCTTCGGCGAGGGGTGGGCCAGCGAGACGGCCGTGGCGCTCAGCCGTTCGCCCATCGCCTGCTACATCGCCGTTCAGGACAAACAGATACTCGGCTTTGCCTGCTACGACGCGGCCGCCAAAAACTTTTTCGGCCCGACGGGCGTGGGCGAGGAACACCGAAAGCGCGGCATCGGCACCACGCTGCTGCTCGCCTGCCTGAACGCCATGCACCAGGACGGCTACGGCTACGCCATCATCGGCTGGGCCGGTCCGGTGGGCTACTACGAGAAGGCCGTAGGCGCAACCGTCATCCCTTCTTCCGAACCGGGCATGTACAGGGGCATGCTATAGGCCGCGCGCCGCGGCCTGCGTCCTCATGCCGGGCGGATCGGTATGAAAGCCCGCGCAGACTCGGCGGCATGAAGATCGTGCAGATGAAGATGGCGATGGTGCGCCGAACGTTCCAGTATAGCTATACTGCGCATCATGAGCGCGCCGCGTAGTTTTTCCCGCCAAGAAGCGCCGGCACAAAAGCCCCCCGCCTCCTATGGAGGGCGGAGGGCTTTGAAGGCATAGACTGCAGTAGCTTATCTACATGGTATTGGGCGCAGGCCGGGGGCCCCTCCCCCTTCGTCAGCGCTTGTACCACTGGCTCTGCGTGCGCAGCAGGTGTGCATACGCGCCGTTCCTTCGCAGCAGCTCCTCGTGCGTGCCGTCCTCGGCCACGCGGCCGCCGGCAAACACAATCACCCGGTCGGCCAGCGCGGCCACGGAGATGCGGTGCGTGACGATGAGCACCGTGCTTCCGGCGGCCATGTCGATGTAGCGCTGGAACACCTCCGCCTCGGCCAGCGGGTCCAGGTTGCTCGTGGGCTCGTCCAGCACCAAAAAGCCCCGCTTGCGGTACGCGCCGCGGGCGATAGCCAGCTTCTGCCACTGCCCGCCGGAGAGCTCCGTGCCGCCCACGTCCTTGCCCAGCAGCTGCTCGGGCGCAATGTCCAGCCTGGCAAAGCGCAGGGCCTCCTCAACGCCGCCCTCCGGCCCGGCGGCGCCCGGCTCGCCCAGCAGCACGTTTTGCCCCGCGGTGAAGGCGCTGTAGCGCACCGGCTCCTGAAACACCGCTGTCATGCACGCGCGGCGGGCGGCGGGCGTTTCCGCCGCGTCCCTGCCGTTCCACAGGATGGTCCCCTCCGAGGGGGTGAGCATGCCCGTGACGAGTTTGACAAAGGTGGTCTTCCCCGCGCCGTTCTCGCCCACCAGCGCCACCTTCTCGCCCGGACGAATGCTGAGCGTCACCCCGTCCAGGGCGTAGCGGTCGGTCAGAGGGTACCGGTAGCGCAGGTTTTGCGCGCTCAGGCCGGCAAACGGCTCGTCCGCGCCATCCGCTTGCGGTTCCTCCGGCAGGTCGTACAGCTCGTAAAACTGTGCGGCGTCGCGCTTCTTGCCGGTAAACTCCGCGACGGCGCGGAAGAGCATCCCCGTGTCCGATACGAGCGTGCCGATGAGCGACATGACCGCGCCCAGCGCGCCGATACTCAGCTGGCCGGCCGTGAGCAGCGCAATCGCGCCGATGTTCGCCGCCACGCTGGCCAGGTTGCCGATCAGCCCTCCGGCCGCCGACAAAAGCGCAAGACGCAGCTGCGTCTTGCGCTCGCGCAGGGTGTACTCGTCCATCAGCGCCTTCCATTTGCCAAAGAAGAAGGGAAACAGCCGCAGGGCCTTGATCTCCTTGACGGCGTCCTTCAGCATCAGATTCTGATAATAGTCCGCCTCGCGCTGGAGCTTTGCGTTGTCGCGCACGAAACGGAACTTCAGCTTCTCGCCCACGTAGGTGGTGTACAGCGTTGGGATGGGCGCGAGCAGCACGCACAGCGTAAGCAGAGGATGAAACGCCCACAGCGCCAGGGCGATGGTCAAGACGGACACGGCCTTGGCGATGATCGTGTACCCGCGGATCATCAGGGCGTAGCTCATGCCGTCCCAGCCGTTGTTCACAAAGTCCCAGCTGCGCTTGATCATGTCGTTGATTTTGGGCACCTCGAAATACTCGGGGCTTAGACGGGAGAGCTTGCGCAGCACGCGCCCGAGCACGAACTCCTGAAAACGGTTCGTTTGCACCACGTCCAGGCGCTCGATCTGCTCCATGCGAGACGTGTAGCGCTCGATGAGCTGCGAGAAGAAGTTGATGAGATAGTAGCCAAAAAGCAGGCCGATCATGGGCAAAATCTGGCCGCCTGGCAGATGTGCGCTCGCCAGATCGATGTAGCGCCCCCAAAGCAGCGCCAGCGCCGGCCGCAGGAAGGAGAGAAGCACCATCAGCCCGAAAAAAACCAGGCAGATGCCCCGCGCGGAAGCGAACACATAGCGAAACAAGCGCGTTAAGTGGGAAAACTTGGGCGCGTATTCGCGGCCAACGGCCTCCTCCACGGCGGCGGTACGGTCGGTATGCTCAGCCATGGGCGACGCCCCCTCCCGCCATGCCGCCTTCGGCGCGCACGTACCACTTCCTCTGTGCGCGAAACATCTCCGCATAGATGCCGCCCGCCGCCATCAGCTCCTCGTGGCTGCCTTCCTCGGCCACGCGCCCCTGGCTCAGCACAAAGATGCGCTCCGTGATGCGCGTGGAGCCGAGCCGATGCGTGATGAGCAGAGCCGTGCGCCCCTGTGCCATCTGGGCAAACTCCTCGTACAGCTGCGATTCGGCCATGGGATCCAGCTGCGCGGTGGGCTCGTCCAGCAACAGCACGGGCTTGTCCCCCATAAAGGCGCGGGCGATGGCCACCCGCTGCCACTGGCCGCCGGAGATGTCCACCCCGCCCTCAAACGCGCGGCCGAGCACCGTGTCGTATCCTTGGGGGAGGCCGGCCGCGAAGCTGTCGACCTTGCCCTTGGCGGCCGCCTCCTCCACGCGGCCGCGGTCGTTGACCCGGTCCACGTCGCCCACGCCGATGTTCTCGCTCAAAGGGATGCCGTAACGGGAAAAATCCTGAAACACCGGGCCGAAGATGCGCGCCCGCACGGCGGAGGGCAGGGTGGACAGATCGCGCCCGCCCACCAGAATGCGGCCCCGGTCGGGCGTGAACAACCCGAGCAGCAGCTTGATGAGCGTGGACTTGCCCTCGCCGTTCTCCCCCACAAGCGACACGCGCCCACCCTCCGGAACGCGGAAGGACACGCCCCGCAGCACGTCGCGGTCTGTGCCGGGGTAGCGGAACCACACGTCCTCAAAAGCGACGTCGAAGCGCTCGGGCATGTCGTCCGCGCCGCTCTGCGGCTCTTCGGACAGGTTCAGGTATTTGTTATAATAATCAAAAAAGTTGATGTGCATGCCGCTGGCGCGAAAAAAGATGAGGCTGCCGTTCAGCACGGCGAACAGGGTGTTGAAGACCTGCAGCGTTAGGGCGATAAATGCGCCCAGGCTGAGCGCGCCCTGCAGATAGAGCAGCAACAGCAGCAGCGCCAGGCCGATCGTGGCGAGCTTTGTAATGTTGCCGCCCAGCACGCGCCGCCTCAGGTGCTTGTAGTAGAAGCGCTCGTACTCGCGGTTGCGGCTGCCCAGACGCTCGCCGTATGCGTTGATCAGGTAGTCCGCGCTGCCGAACATGCGCATCTCCTGCGCGGCATCCCGGCCCTTGAGCAGATCGCCCAGGTTCCGGTAGCGCCGCTCCTTGGCCCAATACAGCTCCAGCTCGTCGTAAATGTTCTGGTTGGCGCGCAGGGCGAGGAGGATTTCGGCGGCCGCGGGCAGCAGCGCCGCGGGTACCAGCCACCAGCGCACCGCGCCGAACATGCACAGCAGTCCGACGCTGGTCACCATGCTGGAGAGCGTCCAGGTAACGTACATGGGAAACATATGGCGGGCGGAGTTGTCCGCCCGGTTGAAGGCCTTGTCCATCACCTCGATGGCGCCCGGCTCCTCAAAGTGCTCGTACTTCATGCGCTCGATCTTCCGAAGCATTTGAGCGCGCAGCGAGGTGCGCAGAATGAGCTGGCTGCGCGGCTGTACGTAGCTGTAGATGTAAATGTCGGCAATAACGCCCGGCAGCAGCTGCGCGAGCACGAAGAGCGCCAGGTACGGCGCGTACTGCCGGAAGGTCATCGCTCCGCTGGCCACCAGCAGGCCGTCGTCGAAAATGTGGCGGGTGGCGTACACCGCCAGAAGGGACACAAGGCCGGCGGCGATGCCGGCCAGAAACGTGGCCGCCACCATCACGGGCGCCTCACGGCCGATGGTGGCAAGCAGCTGCCCATACGCGCCGAACAGCCGCTTCCAGTACGGGCAGAACCGCCCTGCGCGCCGCATCTTCACTTCGCCGGAGGTGGACATAGCAATCGCCCTCCCAACAAGCGTACCGTATATTGGGACCGTTGATTGATTATACGGTACAACCAATAAGGAAGGCAATCGCCGCGAGGGAAAAAATGGCACCCCCTTCCGTTAACGGAAGGGGGTGTCGCCGGGGCGCTAGATGTCGCAGCCGTCCGCTTCGTCGCCGTATCGGACGACGCCGCCCGTGGACGCGCCAAAGGCCTTGCGCGCCGTCTTGGCGATGGCTTTGGCGCGCGGTCCGTGATCAGCCTTCTTGCTCTGCTTGCCCATGGGAAGACCTCCTTGCGCGCGTCGCGCGCATCAACAGGATGGCCGATGAAGCGCAGCCGCATGCGCGCCGCGCGAAGGCAAATCCTTGCTCGCGCCGTGCTGTGCGGGTATAATATGCTCGTACATGCCAAGCAGAATGCCAAAGAGCTGCGGCGTGTTTGCCCGATACATATGAAGGGGGCGGCCGTTTTGCAAACGCTTCAGGAAAGAGCGCGCACCCTGCCCGTGACGTCCTGCTACGACGTGGTGGTTGCCGGAGGCGGCATCGCGGGTATTTCCGCGGCGCTTGCCGCCGTGCGGCGGGGGGCGCACACGGCGCTCATCGAGAAGGAGTGCCTTCTGGGCGGTATGGCGACTCTTGGGCTCATCACCATCTTTCTGCCCTTATGCGACGGACGCGGGCGGCAGGTGATCTACGGCATCGGCGAGGAGCTGCTGCGCCTGTCCGTCAAGCACGGCGCGGAGGCACGCTACCCCTCCGCCTGGCTGCAAAGCGGCCCGTGTGAGGAGCGCCGGACTCAGCGCTTTGCCGTGCAGTACAATCCGGCTCTTTTCGCCATAGAGGCCGAGCTTTTGCTGCTGGCCGCCGGCGTTGAGATATGGTACGACACGCGCGTGAGCGCCGTGGCCATGGACGGACCGCGCGTGGGCGCGCTCATCGTGGATCACAAGTCCGGCCGCCAGGCCATCGGCTGCCAGAGCGTGGTGGACGCAACCGGCGACGCAGACGTGTGCGCGGTCAGCGGCGCGCCGCTTGCCGTCTTCACGGAAAACCGCCTAGCCTGGTGGTACTACGCCGACACAGGGAGCGGCAACGAGCTTCGCCCGCGCGCGCTGCCCCTTCATCAAGCCCTGCCCGCGGGCGAAACGTATTACCCCGACCTGTCGCGCGCAAGCGTAACCGGCTCGCTCGTGGAGGGCCGGCGGCGGATCCTCGGCGACTTTTTGATGCGCCGCAGGAAGCCGTCCGACTTTCCCACGCACCTGCCCCTAGTGCCTCTCCTGCGCATGACGCGCCGCCTTGTGGGCGCGTACGAGCTGGACGAGGGCGAGGAGGGCGACGCTTTTCCCGATTCGGTGGGCATGACAGGCGACTGGCGCAAGGCCGGCCCGGTGTATGAGATGCCCTACCGCACGCTGTACACCCCTTCGCTGCACAACCTGTTCGCCGCCGGGCGGTGCACGTCCGTCACCGAGTCCATGTGGGACATATCGCGCGTGATTCCCACCTGCGCCGTTACGGGCGAGGCGGTGGGCGCGGCCGCGGCGCTGTGCGCGCGCAAGGGCTGCTCCGCCGGCGAGCTGCCCCTCGCCCAGCTGCAACGGGAACTGCGCAGCGGCGACGTTCGCCTGCACACGAGCGAGCTTGACAAATAAACGCGCGCTCCGCTATATTGTCTTTGGTTGTGCGAGGGGGATTATGAATGGTGGATGTTGCCGTTATCGGCGCGGGCGTAACGGGGGCGGCGATTGCGCGCGCCCTGTCGCGCTATCATCTGCGCATATGCGTGGTGGATGCCGCGGCGGACGTGGCCATGGGCGCTTCCAGGGCGAACAGCGCGATCGTGCACGCGGGGTACGACGCCGTGCCTGGAAGCCTGATGGCCAAGCTCAACGTTGAGGGAAACGCGCTCTTTGACGAATGGTGCGGCGATTTGCATGTGCCGCTGGGCCGGTGCGGCAGCTTCGTGCTCGCCTTTGAGCAAAAGGACGTGCCCCATCTTGAAAAGCTGCTGGCCTACGGCGAGCAGAACGGCGTGCCCGGCCTTGCCATTATTTCCGGCGAGGAGGTGCGCAGGCTGGAGCCCGCCGTGAACCCGGGCGTTATCGCCGCGCTGTACGCGCCCACGGGCGGCATCACCTGCCCCTACGAGCTGACGCAGGCGCTGTGCGAGAACGCCGCCGCCAACGGCGCGGCCTTCCGGCTGAACAGCCGCGTGAAGGCCATAGAACAGACCGAGGCCGGTTTCTCTCTTCAGTTTGAAAAGGGCGAGCCGCTTCACGCGGCGTATGTCGTCAACGCCGCAGGCGTATACGCAGACGACATCGCCCGCATGATCGGCGACCACTCCTTTCGCATCACGCCGCGCCGGGGCGAGTATATGCTGCTGGACCGTGCGGCGGGCATGCTTGTCACAACGGTTATTTTCCAGCCGCCCTCGGACATGGGCAAGGGCGTGCTCGTCTCTCCCACTGTGGACGGCAACGTATTTGCCGGGCCCACGGCCGCGAACCAGCAGGATAAGGAAGACAGTTCCACCACGGCGGAGGGGCTGGCGGAGCTGCGGCGCATGTCGCTGCTGTCCGTTCCGCAGCTGCCGCTGTCCAAGGTGATCACCTCCTTCTCGGGCGTGCGCGCCGTGGCGGATACGGGCGATTTTGTGCTTCGGCCAAGCGCGCAAAACGGCCGCTTTTTGCACGCGGCGGGCATCTGCTCGCCCGGGCTGTCCAGCGCGCCGGCCATCGGGCTTTACATGGCCGCCCTCTTGCGCAAGGCCGGGCTGCCCATGACGGAAAATCCGGGGTACAACCCGCAGCGGCCGCGCGCCAAGGCTTTCCGCCACATGAGCCAGGAGGAGCGCGAGCAGGCCATCGCCGAAAACCCGCTTTACAAGCGCATCATCTGCCGCTGTGAAACAGTCACCGAAGCGGAGGTGGTGGACGCCATCCGCCGCGCGCCCGGCGCCACCACCATGGACGGCGTAAAGCGGCGCGTGCGCGCCGGCATGGGGCGCTGCCAGGGCGGCTTCTGCGCGCCGCGCGTGCTGGAGATCCTCGCGCGCGAGCTGCGCGTGCCTGTGGAGGACGTCACCAAGTTCGGCGGCCGCTCCTACATGCTGCACGGGGGGACGAAGCAATGAAGCTGAACGTGGACGTAGCCGTGATCGGCGGCGGCCCCGCGGGGCTGGCGGCGGCGCTGGCCGCCCGCAAGACGGGGGCCGAGCGCGTGCTCATTCTGGAGCGCGAGGCGCGCCCGGGCGGCATCCTGAACCAATGCATCCACAACGGCTTCGGCCTTCACTATTTCGGCGAAGAGCTCACCGGGCCGGAATACGCGCAGCGCTTCATCGACGAGCTGCAGGCTTCCGACATCCAGTTTTACCCTGAAACCTTCGTTCTCGATCTGAGCGTGGACCGGGAGCTTGTGTGCGTGTCCGCCGAGCACGGCCTCTTGCGCGTGCAGGCGGCGGCCGTAGTGCTGGCCATGGGCTGCCGCGAGCGCACGCGCGGGGCGCTGAACATTCCCGGCACGCGCCCGGCGGGCGTGTACACGGCCGGATGCGCGCAGCGCCTGGTAAACATGGAAGGCCTGATGCCCGGCCGGGAGATTGTGGTGCTTGGCTCGGGCGACATCGGGCTCATCATGGCGCGCCGGCTTACTTGGGAAGGATGCCGCGTGCAGATGGTGTGCGAGCTGCTGCCCTATTCCTCGGGCCTTCAGCGCAACATCACTCAGTGCCTGGAGGACAACGGCATTCCCCTGTACTTCAGCACCACCGTGGTGCGCGTGCACGGCCGCGAGCGCCTGGAGGGCGTAACCGTCGCTTCCGTGGACGAGGCGCGCCGCCCCGTGAAGGGTACCGAGCGCTACGTACCCTGCGATACGCTGCTTTTGTCCGTTGGGCTGATCCCGGAGAACGAGCTCTCCTCGGCGGCGGGCATCGCCCTGTCGCCCATCACGGGCGGCGCGGAAGTGGACCAGCGCCGCATGACGTCCGTGCCGGGCGTCTTCGCGTGCGGCAACGTGCTGCACGTACATGATCTGGTGGACAACGTCTCCGAGGAAGGGGCCATCGCCGGGCGCAGCGCGGGCTTTTATGCGCAGGGCGTGCTGCGCGAGGAGGTCGCCTTCGGCAGCGTGCAGCCCGGCCAGAACGTGCGCTATACCCTACCCCAGCACCTGACGTGCGTGGAGGAGCCGCTCACCTCGCTGTACTTCCGTGTGACCGACATCGTAAAGCCCGCGCGCGTGCAGGTGCTGTGCGGCGAGGAGATCATCTACAGCAAGCGCAAGCAGATCTGCACCCCCGGCGAGATGGAGCGGGTGGACGTGGATCTGCGCGGCCGCAGCGGCACGATCATCCTGCAAGTAGTGAAAGCGTAGGTGACAGCCATGGACGAAAGGCTCATCACATGCATCTCTTGCCCGGTGGGCTGCCGGCTGACCGTCTCCCTAAGGGCCGACGGCGGCGTGAGCGTTTCCGGCAACTCCTGCGGCCGAGGCGTCACGTACGGCACGCAGGAGTTTACCGCGCCCGTGCGCATGGTCACCTCCTCCGCGCGCGTTTCCGGCGGCATCGACCCGCTGGTATCCGTGCGCACGAAGGCGCCCGTGCCCAAGGAACAGATCGCCGATGTGCTGCGCGACATCCACGCTCTCTCCCTTACCGCCCCGGTGCGCGTGGGCGACGTGCTCATCCGGTGCGTTGGCGGCACGCAGACGGACCTGATCGCAACAAGAAACTGCTAAGCCGCCCGCGCGGCGTACTGTCCGCCCCGCCGCAGCCGCGGCGTACTGCCGCTCGCATCTTTCATATTGCAGAGCGGTTTCCCGCCCAGGCCGCGTTTTCGTATTCACAAAAGCACAGCGCTTACCTCGTTTTCAGCATACAACATAAGACAGGAGACGCGGCTTTGCGTGTCTCCTGTTTTTTCATCTCAAAAAAGCAGCCGTCCTTATGAAATTGATCGCCCAACAGTTAATCCTCGTAATCGCTGTCCCACTCAAGGATCGTTCCTGTCGCCGCGTCGATTTCGTACTCATACTCAATATTACCGTTTTTGAATTCAACATCATAGGTCCTCCGGCCGTCGTCACGCTCAAGTTTCACCCGCAAGCGGCTGACTTGGGATTCTGCTAAACCCGCGTGGCCCAAGGCGATGGACTTGGCCTTTTCCTCCCCGATACCGTTCGGGCCGGACGGCTGCGCTGTGCCGGCCTGCGGGCCGCCGGAAGGCTTTGTGTCGGGCTGCTGCGGAGGCGAAGCGGTATCGTTCTCAATGTCGCGGTCATGTTCCAATATGCTACCCGTCGCTGCGTCTACTTCGTAGCCATACGCGGTGTTTCCGCAAATAAACTCGATGTCATATACCCTTCTGCCATCGTCGCGATCCACCTTCGCCTTAATGAAGGTCATCTCAGACTCCTTGACTCCCGCATGGCTGAGAGCGATGGATTTGGCTTTCGCTTCGCCGATATCAGTCGCGGCGTTGCCGCCTGAGACAACTGCATCACTTTGAACCGGTTCCCGGTCCACATCGCGGCCGACTATTTGCCCGGTTACGGCATCGATTTCATAGTCGTATTCGGCATCGACGGTATGGAACTCCACTTCATACACCATGCGGCCATCGTCATAATCAAGTTTGTTTTTTGTATATAAGACCGAGGACTCCGACACGCCGGCGTCCTTTAACGCGACGGATTTGGCCTTCGCCTCGCCGATATACGCTGCGGTGGACGCCTGCCCGTTTGATGATACCCCTCGCATATCGTTTTGCCTGCCGGCGATCAACAGGTTAATGTCGTTAATTGGCAGCGCGGCGATATCGGCAAACTTCAGCCGCGCGTCCTGGCTGACCAGCAAATCGACGAGCGCCGCCTTACCAAGAGAAACGTGGTGCTCCCCCGCCAGTGCCTGCAGACGCTCGTCTTCCGATACCGTTTGGCTGAGCACGGCCCCGCCCACCGAGTAGGCGTCCAGCAGGTTGCTCACCTCATTGGACAGACGCCGCTGCAGGTTTTCGCCTCTGGCGCTGTCGGCGTTTTCAACCGAAATCAGAATGGAGTTTTTCCTCTCACTGACATATCCGCTTTTCAGCATGGAGCCGATCAGCGCGTTTACTGCGACGTCCAAATCAACACTTTTGAGATTCATGCCATCCAGAAATGCTTCGGCGTCGGCGTTCAGCGGAGCTGCCGACAAAACCTTCTCGGCGCGGTTCACTTTCAGCTCGATACTGGGGTTTACATCAAAGTCGATAACCGAGTCCACCGTGTAATACTCAAAACCAAACCATGTACCAAAGGCCATGGCCACCATAGCCGCCGCCGTGACGCTCCACTTGACAAGCTGGTGTTTCGGCTTTTTTGCGTGCTCTGTTGTAGGAAACACAGTGATGGCGGACGAGTCCGCCGTATGCGTATTGGTCATATCGCATCCTTTCTGCCGCGAGCGGTCAAGCTGCTCACAGCATCGGAGGATTTTCGCAAGCGCGTCGGGCGTGTCGCTTTCCACTGCCCGCCTAAGAGAGTCACACATCTGCTTGTTTGTCATTTGGCACATCCTCCTTCAAGCGCTTTTTAAGTTTCGGCAGGGCCCGATGATATGTCGACAGGGTGGTCGATAGCGGAATCTCAAGGATCGAAGCAATTTCCCGGTGCTTCAGCCCGGCTACCGCGTGGAGGACAACAATCTGCCGCTCCTTATCGGACAAGGTTTCGATAGCCGTTTTTAAAACGATATTGGCTATGCTGTTCGTTATTCCGTCCTGCGGGTCGGGAAGCTCCCATTCATCTCCCGGCAACGAAACTTCACGCTTATCCTTGCGCAGTTTCATCAGGCAGAGTTTTCGGGTGATGGCGAGAATCCACGCCATTGGTTTCCCGAGCGACTGATACCCTGCGGCGGAAGCGTACAGCTTTACATAGGTGTCATGCAAAATATCTTCTGCGTCTTGTTTGCCGCGCAAAATTGACAAGGCAAAGCCATAGACCGCGGTTTTGGTCTGTTCATACAGCTTAGACAGAGCCCCCATATCGCCGTTTGCTATTTCGGCAATCAAGCTTTCGTCAATCTGAATTGCACGCCGCGGCCTTGATTGCGTTACGTCGGTTGGCTGCGAGAAGAATACCATTTCATCACCCTGTCATTATAACAATGCTTTTGCACGCCGTTTTATTGCATGATGCCTGTAAACTATAACATAAATCATGGAAAATTAGTGCCGACGAAACCCCCGGTGCTGCTGAGCGGCGGAAGCTCTGAGCATTTTTGTGGATGAACGCTAATCGCAGTTTGCGATAAAACCGGATATTTCATATCGATTTTCATAGTTCATTTGCTCAACCGGCGTTCGTGGGCTACTCCTCCATAAGCACAATGCATGCAGAGCCGCCCGGCGAATCATCTCGCCGGGCGGCTCTGCGCGTATGTGGGAAGCACGGAAGACAGGCGCTATTCCTTGATGCTGCCGTCGATGCCCACGGTCACTTCGCGGTAGGGCACGATCTTACCCGCCGCCAGCATGGCATTCCTGGCGGCGGCCGTGATACCGCCGCAGCAGGGCACCTCCATGCGCAGAACCGTGATGGACGCAAGGTCGTTATGGCGCAGAATCTCCGCCAGACGCTGCGTGTTCTCGTTGTTGTCGTCCAGTTTGGGGCAGCCGATGACGAGCACGCGGCCCTGCAAAAACTCGCTGTGGAACCGCCCCAGGGCAAAGGCTGTGCAGTCCGCCGCCACCAGCAGGTGCGCGCCCTTCAGGTACGGGGCCGAGGGGTTCATCAGCCGCAGCTGCACGGGCCAGTTGCCCAGCTGGCTGGCGGCCTCGCCTCCGGCGCAGCCGCACGCGGCGGGCTTTTCGGCGGGCGGCGCGGCCTTGGGCTGCAGCGTGCGCTGCATGGTACCCGGGCATCCGCAGGGCAGCGGGCCGGGTTCTGCGCCATGTTCCGGCGCGGCGGCATGGGGGACGGGCCCGGCATGGCCGCGGGCGGCCACGGCCGCTTCGTCAAAGGCGGCCGCCTCGCGCTCCACCATTTTTATCGCGCCGGTGGGGCACTCGGGCAGGCATGCGCCCAGCCCGTCGCAGTAGTCGTCGCGCAGCAGGCGCGCCTTGCCGTCCACCAGGCCGATAGCCCCTTCATGGCAGGCCGAAACGCACAGTCCGCAGCCGTTGCACTTGTTCTGGTCGATTTCGATGATATTTCGCTTCATGGGATGACCCTCCTGATGTCCGTACTGCGCCCGCGCTCCGTCGCGCACCACGCTTGATTTTTGCTACGGTGTCAGGATATCATAGACATGGACGCATTTACGTCACATATGTTACGAAAAGAGGATGCCTGCATGAACCTTCAGGCGCTCTCTGCCTGCGCCCTGTTCGAGGGCATGGATCCCGCCCGCGCGGCGGATTTGGTGCGGCGCGCGGGCGGCAGCGGCCGCGGCATGCGCCGGGGCGAGGTGCTCGCGCGCGAGGGCGAGCCTTGCGCAGCCCTTGGCATCGTGCTCTCGGGCACGGTGGAGGTGCGGCATGAGACGGCCGAAGGCGGCGTGCAAACCATCGCCCGTCTGGAGGCGGGCAACACGTTCGCAGAGGCTGTACTCTTCGCGCGCGGGGCGGCGTACCCGGCCACGGTGGTGTGCGGCGAGGGCGGCGAGGTGCTCATGCTGCAAAGAGCGCGCGTGGTGGAGCTGTGCCGCAGCGACGACACGGTGCTTGAGAACTTCGTGCGGCTCCTGTCCGAGCGGATCATGCTGCTCAACCGAGGGATCCGCGCGCGCTCCCACCGCACGCTGCGCGGCCGCATCGCCGCCCTGTTGCTGGAGCAGGCGCAGGGCAAGCCCGCATTCGTTCTGCCCATGACGCGCGCGGACATGGCCCGGCAGCTGCTCGCCGCTCGGCCTTCGCTCTCCCGCGAGCTCTCCCGGATGAAAGCCGACGGCCTGATCGATTTCTACCGCAGCAGCGTGAAAATATTGAACGACAAAGGCCTGCGCGCCTGCCTGAACGCCGAGGGATAGCCGCGCCTGCGGCGCAGCGCGCAGGAGGCTGCCCTAAGATGCGCCGCGCGCTACGAGGGCGCGCTAGCCGGGGCGTCCAGCCGCAGATGAACCACCGCCACGGTGAAACCGCTCTCGCGCTCGTAGGAGAGATACCCCTGCTCGCCATACATGAGCCGCAGGCGGGAGTGCACGTTCCATACCCCAAAGGAGCGGCCCTTGGCGGGGCTTAGGATGTCCTTCATCCGCTGCTCGTCCATGCCCACGCCGTCGTCACGCACGCGCACGATGAGCGCGTCGCCCTCCGCGCGGGCGGAAATGTCGATATGGCCGCTCTTTGAGGGCGTTTCCATCAGCCCGTGGATGAGCGCATTCTCCACGAGCGGCTGCAGCAAGAGCCCGGGCACCGGGCAGCCGGCCAGGGGCTCGGGCAGATGGAAGCTCCCCTGCACCATGCCGTCGTAGCGCATATTCTGCAGCTTGATGTACAGCTGCGCGTGCGCAAACTCGTCGCGCAGGGGCACGGTGTCCTGCCCGCGCGACAGGCCGATCCGGTAGAACTGCGCCAGTGTGTCCACAAAATCCGCGGCGTCCTGATCGCCCGAGGCGAGGGCGCGCCAGCGCAGATGGTCCAACGTGTTATATAGAAAATGCGGCTTGATCTGCGCCTGCAAGAGCCGCAGTTCGGCGCTTCGCCGCTCCTGCTGTTCTGCGACGGTCTGCGTGAGCGATTCCTGGAAGGAGTCCATGAGGTAGTTGAACGTCTTCTCCAGCATGCCGATCTCGTTCTCAGCGGATTGCCGCACGCGCACGCTTAAATCGCCCTTCATCACGCGCTGCATCTCGCGCGCCAGCAGCCGCAGACGGTCGATGTTCAGCGACGTAGAGAGCATGGTGAGCAGATACGCAAGAGCCGCCATGCCCGCCAGAATAGCGGCCATGCTCTGCTCCAGCTTGCGCACCGGGGCCATGAGCGACTCCTCGTCCACAAGCGACCAAACGGACAGCCCGCTTCCCCCCAGGGCGACCGCGTAGCCTATGGCGTCGCCCGCATCCACCTCAATGAACTCGTTGGCCGAGAGGCCGCGCAGAGGCAGCCCCTCCGGCAGCGCAAGATCGCCCGCCTCGGCGATGATGTGGCCCTGCGCGTCCACAATCATGGCGTTGCCGCGGCCGGGCAGGGTCATGTCCTGCAGCATGGAGCGAATGTCCGACAGGCGTATGTCGGCCGCCACGAGGCCAAGAGGGGTGACAAAGTCGTCCGTGCTAATCATCATGCTGTTCACGCTGAGGATGTCCGTGGTGTTGTTGAAGATGTAGGGAAAGCGCTGATACAGCACGAGCGCCCGGCTCGGGTCGCCGCGCAGGCTGTCGTACCAGGCAAGGCCCCGCACGTCGGACAGGGGAAAGAAGTTCATGCGCTGGTTTTTGTAGATCGGCTCGCCCGGCACGTAGAGCCGCAGACGGTACAGCCCGTGCGTGGACTGCAGGGTGCCCAGCAGTTCGTCGATGGCGCGGTAGTCGGCCAGCTGCTCGGTCAGGGGGTAGGGCGCGTCGCGGCTGAGCTGCTTGAGCGCGCCGAGCACCTCCGTGGAGGCGCACACCACCTGTCCGGCGGCCACGGCCTCCTGCAGCCGCGCCTGCATGTTGTTGGCAGCGTTCAGCACGATGCGGCGCGTGGATAAAAGCACCTCCTGCCTGATAAGCACGGAGGCGTTGCGTATGATGAGCACGTAGGAAAGCCCCATGGGCAACAGCAGCAGAACGGTAAAGGACAGCATGAGCCGCCGCTTGATGGGGATGCGCCCAAAAGCCCGCCACAGACGGCGCGAGACGTCCTTGAGCAGATTCGTCATGGCAGGTTCGCCTCGCGGTATTCCGAGGGGGTCATGCCCGTGGCCTTCTTGAACAGGCGGGAAAAGTAGGACGCGTCCGGCACGCCCACCAAGCGCGACACCTCGTACAGGCGCACGTGCGGGTCAAGCAGAAGCGCCTTGGCGCGCAGGATGCGCATATCGCCCACGTACTGGCTGATGGATACGCCCGTTTGCGCTTTGAACTGCGCGCTTAAATACGTGGGCGACAGAAACGCCTGGCGCGCAAGCTGCTCCAGCGTAAGCTCGCTGGAGAGGTTTTGCTCGATAGCCGTCATGGTGGCGGACACCGCGGGCGACAGCTG
This sequence comes from Eubacteriales bacterium, assembly GCA_031553225.1. GTDB lineage: Bacteria > Bacillota > Clostridia > Christensenellales > UBA1750 > JAVBLU01. The sequence continues at coordinate 15,654 of JAVBLU010000034.1, read as the reverse complement.
GTCTTTGCGCCGCGCCGCGCTCAGCGCCGCGTGCACCTGGCCGCGCACCTGCGCCATAAACTGGTCCAGCGTTTCCGCCGCGGACAGATACGCCCCGGGCTGCATCTTGAGCGGAACCGACAGCCGCGCATGGAGCGACTCAACCAGCGAGTGCAGCGCCGAGCGCACCTGCGGCACGCCCACCCCGTCGCTATGCCGGATGCGCTCGCACAAAACGCCCAGCGTCTCGTCGGCGTACTGGGGGCCGCGTTGCCGCCAGGAAAGGATGTCCTCCGCGGCCACGGCGCAAAGCGCCGCAAGATCGATCGTGGGCGGCCCTTCCTGATAGAGCGACCAGCCGCGCAGGAAGAGCAGGTCGCACTGCCGCCGCAAGGCGTCCATGGCCGCGGGCAGGTCGGACGCCTTCGGCCGGGGCGCCCCCAGCAAAAGGGCCGCGGCGTCGCCGGGCGGCAGGCGGGAGAGGAGCGAGCCGTACAGATCGCCGCTGCGGTCCGCCTCGCCCGGGCGAAGCGCGAGCACGGTCATCAGGCCCGCCGGCAGCTGTTCCACGACGGCCGCGCACGCCTTGACGGAGTTAAAGGCATCCTGAACGGATTGACGGCGTTCCTCCTGGCGCGCGTGCGCGGCCGGCGGAAACAGGAACAGCGCCGCGCGCACGCTAACGGCGTAGGTCAGCTGGGGCAGGCTGGACAGCAGCGCCGACGCGCCCGGCCGCTCCGCCTGCGCGCCGGCCAGGGCGGCCTTGGCCGTAGTGAGCAGCTCGGCGAAGTTCACCGGCTTGTCCAGATAGTCCACGGCATGGTAGCGGATGGCCGCCCGCAGGTATTCCTTATCCGAGTAGCCGGACAGAAAGATGACCGGCGCGTTGTCGCCCATCGAGCGCAGCCGCTCCACAAACGAAAGACCGTCCATGTGCGGCATGCGCACGTCGCACAAAATCAGGTCCGCGCGCTGTTTCGCGTGTTCGGCAAGCGCCTCCAGGCCGTCGCCTGCCGTGGCGACGCTGGTGATGCCCGCCTCGGCCCAGGCGACATGCGCGATAAGGCCCTCCCGCGTGAGCCGCTCGTCGTCCACGATGAGCAGGTGCATGCATCAGCCTCCTTGCGCCGTAATCACACACGCAGATTATACCACACATGGTCTGCGGCACAAATGTGGCGTTATGGTCCTGCGAGGCGCGGCCAGGTAGCCCATGGGCATTCACTGCGGGGGCGCGGCCCGCCGGCACCGGCCAATAATTGCCTTGCGGCTGCTTACTCGTACGCCGTGTCGAAGTTCCAGGGTTTCCCACCGGCCAGCGCACCGCCGTCCACGTCGTACAACTGGCCGGTCATGTAGCTGGAGGCCGGCGCGCACAGCAGCAGCGTTATGCCGATCAGCTCCTGCGGCTCGCCCGGGCGCTGCATGGCGATGCGGTCGCGCAGGTACTGCGCGCGGTGTTCGTTCTGCCAGGTGGGCACGGTAAGCTGCGTGAGGATGTGGCCGGGCGCGATGCAGTTCGCCTGGATGTTCCATTTGGCCCACTCGATGGCCATCGAGCGTGTAAGGCCGTATATGGCGCTTTTTGTTGCGCCGTACACCGACACGCCGCCCAACATGCTCGTGGTGTTGATGGAGCCGATGTTGACGATCTTGCCGCCCGTATGGCGCATGCCGCGCAGCACCGCGTACTGGGTCAGAAAGAACACGCCCTTCAGGTTGACGGCCATGATGCGGTCGTAGGTCTCCTCCGTCACGTCCAGGTACCCTTCCCGCTTGTTGATGCCCGCGCAGTTGACGAGGATGTCGATACGTCCACGCGCCTTGAGGATGTCGTCCACGCAGGCCTCGCGGCTTTGTTTGTCCGTTACGTCCAGCGCGTGCGCGCTGTGGCGCTGAGGCTGATACAGCGCGCCCATGCGCTGCGGCAGACCGTCCGTGCGCACATCGCACAGGCAAACGGCCGCGCCCGCGTTCGCCAGCCCGCGCGCCAGCTCAAATCCGATGCCGCCCGCCGCGCCCGTCAGCAGGGCCACCTTGCCCTCCAGGGAAAAGTACTTCTCCAAATTCGCGCCAATGGACATGCAACCGCCCTCTTTCGTAGTCATGCCCCGATTATAGCACGCATTGCACCGTTGCTGAAGCCGGCGAAAGGAAAACGCCCGCCGCTGCAGAATACCTTTGACGAACGCTCAAGAGACGGTGCGCCGAAGGGTTGCGGCGCGCTCTGCAGGAGGCGGGCAGATGCCCTACGAGTATCTTCCCTTTGGCGCAGTGCGGCCGCGCGGGTGGCTTCAGCAGGCCATGGGCGCCGATCTGCGCTACGGCTACATCGGGTTTCTGGACGAGCTGGCGCCCCACCTGATACGCGATTGCGACATCTTTGGCGAGGACCGCCGCGCCCGTGCCTCCGGGCGGCCAGAGCTGGGCATTCTGGGCATGCCCGCCGCGGGCGACGTTTCCGCCTATCAATGGTGGAACGGCGAAACGCAAGGCAACTGGCTGGACGGCCTGATCCGCACGGCGGGGCTGCTGGACGACCGGCGCTTTATCGATAAGGCCAAGGCGTATTTCCGCCGCGCCACAAACGCGGCGGGCGAGGACGGGTACCTAGGCGTTTACGCCCCTGACCTGCGCTTCTTGAAGGGCCGCGAGAACGGCGAGCTGTGGACGCTGGGCGCGCTGCTGCGCGGGCTGCTTGCGCTGTACGAGCTGGAAGGTGACCCCCAGACGCTCGATTACGCCGTTCGCGCCGCGGACTGCGCCATGGCCGCATACCCCCTGGACGCTTCCTCCCCTTTCGACACGTCGCACGAGAAACCGAACTCAGTCGCTTCCGGACTGTCGCACGGGCTGATGTTTACCGATGCGCTCATGATTATGCACCGGCTGACGGGCGAGCCTCGTTACCTGGCCTACGCGGCCTTTCTGTACGACGATTACGCCCGGCACGAAGGGCTGGAGCCGGACTGCCAGCTGCCGCGGCTGCTCGATCCCGCGCAGCCCTTCCGCGGCCACGGCGTGCACACGTACGAGCACCTGCGCGCGCTCGTCTACGCCCTGGAGGCCACCGGCCGCGATGACTTGCGCCGCGCGCTGGCCGGCTACATAACAAAGCTTGAGGCGTGCCTTCTGCCCTCCGGCGCACCCATAGGCGATGAGTACATCTGCGGCCTGAGCGCGGACGCGGACGTGACGGGTTACGAGTACTGCTGCCTGCAGGAGCTGCTGCATTCCTACGCGGCGCTGTACCGCCACACGGACGATCCGCAGTGGGCCGAGCGCATGGAGTGGCTGTTCTTCAACGCAGCGCTGGGCGCGCGGCAGCAGAACCTCGGCGGCATAGCTTATTTGGCCGCCGACAACGCGTACGCCATGCGCGGCGCGTTTCACACGCCCCAGCCGCACGTGCCCCTGCACAACCAAACGCGCTACAAGTATTCGCCCACGCACAGCGACGTGGCCTGCTGCTGCGTGCCCAACGCCGGGCGCGTGTTTCCCACCTACGTCTGCAGCATGTGGGCGCGCGAAGGGGACATGCTCACCAAGGCCCTGTACGGCTCCAGCGCGCTGCGCACGCAGGTGCAGGGCGTGGAGGTCGCCATCGAGGAAATGTCCGCATACCCTGCGTTTACCGAGCGCATCGCGTTCATCGTGCGGCCGGCCGCGCCCGTCGCCTTCGGCCTTCGCCTGCGCGTGCCGCGCTGGTGCGGCCGGGCCGAGGTGAGCGGTCTGCCTGGCGCGCTCCCCGAGCGCCAGGGCGCCTATATCGTGATCCGGCGCGCTTGGGAGGGCGAGACGCGCTTTGAACTGTGCCTTCAACGTGAGCCGCGGATGGAGCGCGACGTAAAAGGCGACGGGTACGTCGCTTACGGGCCCCTGCTGATGGCGCTGCCCATTGAGGATGTGCGCACTCCTGTGCGTGAGTACGATCTCCCCTTCTTTCGTGACTATCACGCCGTGCCCGCGCGCGGCGAGCGCTGGGATTACGAGATGCCGGCCGCCGGGCACAACCTGCGGCCCTGGGATGATCCGGGCAGCAAGGGCTTTGCCGTGCAGGTGCTCGCCACCCTCCGGAACCGGGCGACGGGCGAGTTGGAGGACCGCAAGTTCGTCCCCTTTGCCGACACGCTTCTGCGCCGCGCAACGTTCCCCATTCATAGCGAGGAGACGATCTCCACATGACGTCAAAACAGCGCCTGGAGCGCCGGCGCCTGGGCCAAAGCGTGGATCGCCCGCCCAACATGAGCATCGTCATGTTTTACGCCGCGCGTCAGGCGGGCGCGCCCTACAGTGCCTACGTCACGGACGCGCGCGTTCTGTGTGAGGGCGTTTTGCGCTGCCATGAGCGCTTCGGCATCGACTGCCTGAGCGTGATCTCCGACCCGATGCGCGAGGCGGAGGGCTTCGGCTCGGCCGTCGTCATCCCCTATGACGGCGTACCCTACCCGCCGGAGCCGCTTTTGCGTACGGTCGCGGACATCGCACGTCTGACGCCCTGCGACCCGTTCGCCAGCCGCCGTATGGCCGACCGTGTGGAGGGCGTGCGCCTGCTTGCGGCCCGGTCGGGCGGCGAGGTGCCCGTGGTCGGCTGGGTGGAGAGCGCCTTTGCCGAGAGCTGCGATCTGATGAAAATGGAGCAGGTGATGATGAACCTGCTGGATGAGCCCGCGGCCATGCACGACCTGCTGAGGCTGTGCACCGAGCAGAGCGTGCGCTTCGCCCTGGCGCAGGTCGCCGCGGGTGCGGATATTGTGGGCGTGGGCGACGCGGCCGCCTCCCTCATCGGGCCCGCCCTGTTTGAGGAGTTCGCCCTGCCCTACGAGCAGCGCCTCATCGCCGCCATTCACGGCGCGGGCGCGCAGGTAAAGCTTCACATCTGCGGCAACACCGGCCCCGTCGCGCATCTGATGGCCCTCTCCGGCGCCGACCTTGTGGACTGCGACCACATGGTGGATTTGCGTCGCATGGACGCGGCCATGCCCTCCGGCGTGGGCGTTTGCGGCAACTTTGATCCGGTGGCCGTTCTGCTGCAGGGTAGCGTGCAGAACGTGCGCACAGCCGCGCGCGCCTGCGCGGCACTGTCCCCGCGCATCGTCGTCGCCCCGGGCTGCGAGGTGCCCCCCGCCACGCCCGAGGCCAACATGCTCGCCCTGCGCGACGCGCTAAACGAACCGTAACCAAGAACGCAATCGCGCGCTGCTGCGCACGCACAGCCTGTCCCCGGCGGCACTTTGCAGCCGCCGGGGACTTACGTTTGCGCCGCCCTTACCGCGGCTCGATGGTCGTACCGGCCATCTCTTCAAAGTACTGCATGATGGCGCTGTGATCGAGCTTCTCCTTGCCCTGGGCCTTGAGATGCTGCATAATCTCCAGAATCTGGGCGGTGAGCGGGAGCGGGGCATCCACGCCGTGCGCGGCTTCCAGAGCGTTTTTCAGATCCTTGATGTGCAGTTCCAGACGGAACCCGGGCCGGAAGTTTCGGGCAAGGGCCATGGGCGCTTTGGCATCCAGCACCGTGGACCCGGCCAGACCGCCGCGTATGGCCTGGTACACCTTCTGCGGATCTACGCCGGCCTTGGCGGCCAGGGTGAGCGCCTCCCCCACAGCGGCGATGTTCAGCGCCACAATCACCTGGTTGGCCAGCTTGGCGATGTTGCCGGACCCGATCTCGCCCACGCGCACGCAGCTTGCGCCCATGCACAGCAGAACGCTCTTCACCCGTTCGAAGGCGTCCTGCGGCCCGCCGACCATGATGGAGAGCGTGCCGTCCACGGCCTTGGGTTCCCCGCCGCTTACCGGCGCGTCCAGAAGCGTGACGCCCCTGGCCGCGCAGTCCTCAAAGAGGCGCTGCGACATGAGCGGGGAGATGGAGGACATGTCCACCACGGTCTGGCCGGGCCTGGCGCCTTCCAGCACGCCGCCGGGCAGCAGGAGCGCGTCGCGCACATTGTCGGAGTTGGGCAGCATGGTGATGACCAGCTCGGAGCAGGCGGCCGCTTCGGCGGCGGTGGGCACGTCGATGTAGCCCTCGGAGGCCATCTGCGCGACGGCCTGAGGCAGAATGTCGTAGATGAGCACCTCGTGCCCCTTCCGGCGCAGGTTGCGCACCATGGGCTTGCCCATAATGCCCAAACCGATGAACCCGATTCTCATGGCTGCCCCTCCTCTGTCATGTGCAAAAACGCAGACGCGCGTGGCTGACGGGTGCCCGTCGTTTGTGTGACCAACGGGCGCCTCAAGCGAGCGCCGCGCGCGCCTCCTGCGCGATGCGCCCGCTCGTGAGGGCGTAGTGCGCCAGCAGCGAAGCTGCGTCCGGCGCGCTTTGGCCAAAGCAGTCGTCTATGGCCACGACGCCCATCTTGCGGCCGTCGCCGCGCAGGGCATAGGCCATGGTCGAGGCCAGCCCGCCGATGCGGCTGTGCTCCTCGGCGCTCACCAGCGCCCGCGTTCCGGAGGCGAGTGAAAAAAATGCCTCAGCGTCAAAGGGCTTCAGGCAGGGCACGTGCACGACGCGCGCCGAAACGCCCTCCGCGGCCAGTTCCTCCGCCGCGGCCAAGCACTGCGCCGTCATGATGCCGCAGCCCGCAAGACACACGTCGCTTCCGGGCCGCAAAAGATAAGGGGCGAGCACGGACGCGCCCTCGGGGGTGATGTCCGCGCAGTCGTTGCGGGCAATGCGCAGGTATACCGGCCCGTCGAAGGCCGCGGCCCAGCGCACCAGGCGCTTCACCTCGGGGCCGTCGGCCGGGACGAGCACGGTCATGTTCGGTATGGCCGTCATGATGGCGATATCCTCAACGCTCTGGTGCGTCGCGCCGTCGCCAAAGTCCGAAAGACCGGCGCTCGTGCCGCATATCTTCACGTTCAGGCGGGCGATGGCGATGCCCTGGCGAATCTGATCGTAGGCGCGCCCGGCGGCGAACACGGCAAAGGAATTCGTAAAGGCCACCTTGCCGGTGAGGGAGAGCCCGGCCGCAAAGGAGGTCATGTTCGCCTCGGCGATGCCCATCTCGAAGTGGCGCTCGGGGTATGCCGCCTCAAACAGGCTGCTCATGGCGCTTTTGCTCAGGTCTGCGTCCAAAACCACAATCCGGCTGTCCCGGCCGCCCAGGGCGAGCAGCTCCTCGCCGTAGGCCGTGCGCTGGTTGCTCATGCCCCCTCGCCTCCCATCACGCTGTCGTATTGCGCGCGGGTCATGGCGCCGTTGTGAAAACCGACCACATTCTCGGCGAACGCAATGCCCTTGCCTTTGACGGTTTTAGCGATGAGCACGGTCGGTTTGCCCGCCGTGCAGCCGGCTTCGTCGAAGGCGGCCAAAATGGAGGGCATATCGTGCCCGTCAAGCTCCACCACGTGCCAGCCGAATGCGCGCCATTTGGGCGCGAGCGGGCCGGAGTCGAAGCGCTCGGCCACCGCGCCCATGGCCTGCAGGCCGTTGTTGTCCACGATGGCGCACAGGTTGTCCAGCCGATACACGGCGGCGGACATGGCGGCCTCCCACACCTGCCCTTCGGCCAGCTCGCCATCGCCCAGCGCCACGTATACCCGGGAAGGATAGCCGCTCAGGCGCACCCCGGCAGCCATGCCGCAGGCGATGGACAGGCCTTGGCCAAGCGAGCCCGTATTGGCCTCGACGCCCGGAAGCTTGCGCATGTCCGGGTGGCCCTGCAGGCGCGAGCCGATGGCTTTCAGCGTTTGCAGCTCCTGCCGCGGGACGACGCCAAGGCTGCACAGCGCCGCGTACTGCACAAGCGCCGCGTGCCCCTTGGAGAGCAGAAACCGGTCGCGCAGCGGCCAGGCCATGTCCGTTTTGTCCAGGCGCATCACCCGGCCGTACAGCGCGGCCACGATGTCCGCCAGGGAACACGACCCGCCCAGGTGCCCCACCTTCTCCGGGCCGATCATACGCACAATGTCGCGGCGCAGCTGCGCCGCAAAGGCGACCAGTTCCTCAACCGTCATGCTCATCCCCCCTGCTCATGCTGATTGTTTTCGACCCCGGCCGCCCTTTTCCTGCCCGTCGCAGGAAAGCCGTCAGCGCGGGCAGGAAAGCTTGAAGCCGCTCCCGCGGTATGTCAGCACGCCTTCGCGCTGCATGCGCGAGAGTTCCCGGCACAGGGCGCTGCGCTCCGCGCCGATGTAGTCGGCCAGCGCCGCGCGTCCGAAGGGGAGCGTGCCGCGGCCGTCCGGCCCGGCCAGCTGCGAAAGGTAGGTCAGCAGCCGCTCGCGGATCGTGCGGCGGGAGAGCACATCCAGGTGATCGGCTTGCTGCAGGTTCTTGCGCGCAAGCACGTGCACCAGGTTGCGGATGAGCGCCGCGTGCGCCGGGCATGCGCGCGCGCAGGAGGCGGCCAGGGCCGGAAGCGATAGGAAGGCCACCCGCGCGTACGGCGCGGCCGTAACGGATACGGGCGCCTCGCGCAACCCCGCGCACACGAAGGCCTCGGCGAACAGCCCGCCAGCGCCGATGTGCGTGAGCAGCACGCGGTTACCGTTTTCGTCCACGCGCGATACGTCCACCGCCCCCTCCAGCACAACGCCCAGCCCGTCCACCGGATCGCCCACGGCCACAAGCGTCTCCCCGCGCTGCGTCAGGCGCTCCACCGGCCGCAGGCATGCCCACAGGCCCGCGCGTTCCTCGCGCGCAATGCCGGCAAAAAGCGGGCATTCGTCAAAATCCGGCGAAGAAAGTCCCATTTTTTCCTCCAAATGTTGCAACTGCAACGGTTTTTTCTCATGAATCATAGTATCTTTTTGGTGCAGCGTCAAGAGACTAGCTGTAAGGAGGTCATCCCAATGGATATGTTTTGTTATCAATGTGAACAGACGGCTGGCGGCAAAGGCTGCACGCGCGCGGGCGTGTGCGGTAAGGCCGCGCCTACGGCGAAGGAACAGGACGCCCTGACCGGCGCGCTCATCGCCCTGGCCCAGGGCGATGCGTCGCCCGAATCGGATACGCTGATCGAGAACGGACTATTTACCACCGTGACGAACGTGAGCTTTGACGACACCGCCATCGCCGAACTGACCCGCCGCGTACTGATGCGCGCGAAGAAGCCCGCCTTTGACATGGCGCGGCTGTGGAACGAGGAAAACCAGGACGTCAAGTCGCTCAAGTCCCTTCTGCTGTTCGGCCTGCGCGGCATGGCCGCCTATGCGCACCACGCCCGCGTTCTGGGCAAAACTGACAAGGCCGTGAGCGCCTTCTTCTACAAGGGCCTGGCGGCCATCGAGCGGGAGAGCGACGTACCGGCGCTGCTTTCCCTGAACATGGAGCTGGGTCAGGCGAACCTTGGCTGCATGCGGATGCTGGACGAGGCGAACACCGGCGCGTATGGCACGCCCGTGCCCACCAAAGTGAGCACGCACATCGAGAAGGGCCCGTTCATCGTGGTCTCCGGCCACGACCTGCACGACCTGTACGAGCTGCTTGCGCAGTCGCAGGGTAAGGGCGTAAACGTCTATACGCACGGCGAAATGCTGCCCGCGCACGCCTACCCGGGCCTTAAAAAGTTTCCTCACCTGAAAGGCAACTTCGGCACGGCCTGGCAGAACCAGCAGAAGGAATTCGACAACCTGCCCGCGCCCGTACTGTTCACCACCAACTGCCTGATGACCCCGCGCGAATCCTACAAGGACCGCGTGTACACCACGTCCGTGGTGGGCTTCCCGGGATTGGTTCATGTGGGCGAGGAGGACGGCCGCAAGGACTTTTCGCCCCTCATCCGCCAGGCGCTTGCGCTGGGCGGCTACAAGGAGACTTCCGCGCAGACGGGGATCAACGGCGGCAGCACGCTCACCACGGGCTTTGGGCACGGCACCGTGCTCAGCGTGGCCGGCACGGTCATCGACGCGGTGAAGCAGGGCGCCATCCGCCACTTCTTCCTTGTCGGCGGGTGCGACGGCGCGCGCCCGGGCCGCAACTACTATACCGAGTTCGTTCAAAAGACGCCGTCCGATACCGTGGTGCTCACCCTGGCCTGCGGCAAGTACCGCTTCAACGACCTGGACCTGGGGGAGATCGGCGGACTGCCGCGCCTGATGGACATGGGCCAGTGCAACGACGCCTACAGCGCCATCAAAGTGGCCCTGGCACTGGCGGAGGCTTTCGGCTGCTCGGTAAACGAACTGCCCCTGTCGCTGGTGCTCTCTTGGTACGAGCAGAAGGCCGTCGTCATTCTGCTTACGCTCCTGTCCCTGGGCATCAAGAACATCCGCCTGGGGCCGTCCCTGCCGGCGTTTGTGTCACCGGTCGTGCTGGACGTGCTCGTGCGGCAGTTTGGCGTCGCGCCCATCACCACACCGGATGAGGACCTGGCGACCCTTCTGGGGTAATACGCCGCTCCTGCGCCGTGCATTTTGGTCAGCTACGCACCGTCGCCTTCATTGGCCAAGGGCAAATCCGGCTCGCGCCGGGTTTGCCCTGTTTTTGTGGCGCATAGAATGCCGCATGGAGGCGATGCTCCGTGCGTATATGGCGGCGGTTGACGGCTGCAGCGGCGGCCCTGCTTGCGCTGGGCGGATCGGCGGCGGCGTTCGCGGCCGGCGGGACGGGCGGATGCGTGGCCAGGGTGCCCTATCGGCCACGGCCGGATCAGGACGCGGACGCGCTGCTGCTGTACGAGCACCGCGGCCCGGCCGAGCCGCGCCACCTGATTCCGCGCAGCTTTTACCGGGACGGCGAGGTAATCGGACATGTCGCCGCGCCCGGCCGGTTCGCAGTGATCTACATGGGCTGGGGCAGCTTTACCGATCTGGCCGGGGAAGCGGTGAACCGCGCGGCCCTCTATCTCTCCGCGCGCGGAGTGATGCAGGGCGTGAGCAATCCCGTCCTGCGCGGCGGCCGCATGACCGCGCGCTTCGGCCCGGATGAGCCGGTCACAAAAGAGGACTTCGCGCTGTGGCTGAGCCGCCTGTTCGATGCGCCCGCCCCAACGCCCGGCGTGCCGCAGCACGGCCCTTTGAGCCGACAGAACATGCTGCGCATGGGCTTTGAGGCCATGCGGCAGGCGGGGCTCGTCGCCCCGACCGAGGGCGGGATGGCCCTGCGCGAGCTGCAGGACTTCGCCCTCACCGACCCGGCCAACGCGCCGGCGCTGCTCTGGCTCCTGCAAAACGGCTTGCTTCCGGTGGAAGCGGAGCGCTTGCGCCCGAACGACCCGGCCACGCGCGCCGACGCTGCCCTATTTTTGTATGCGATCGCCCGCTTCGACGCGGCGCACACGCCGTGAGCGCTAAATACAGGTGAACGCCCCGTCCACCACGAGGTTCAGGCCCGTGGTGTAGGACGCGGCGTCGCTCATCAGATAGATCACCGCTCCGGCAAGTTCCTCCGGCCTGCCCATGCGGCCCATGGGAATCAGGCCTGTCCAGAAGGCCCGCCACTGCGGGTTCACCGCGCCGGTCATCTCGGTTTCAATGTAGCCGGGGCTCAAGGCGTTTACCCGGATGCCCTTGCCCGCCCACTCCACCGCCAACGACTTGGAGAGATGCACCACCGCCGCCTTTGCGGCGTTGTACGACGACTGGCACTGCGGCACGTTGACGATGACCCCGGACATGGACGCCATGTTCACGATGGATCCGCCCCGCCCGGCGGCGATCATCAGCCTGGCGGCGGCCTGCGCCACATAGAACACGCCGTTTAAATCCACATCCACAACGCGCCGCCATTCTTCGGGCGTCAGCTCCTCGGCGGGCTTGTGGATGACGATGCCCGCGTTGTTGAACACCGCGTCCGGCGCGCCGAAGGCGGCGAAGACGCGCTCCACCCGGGCCGGGTCGGTCACATCGCACACCATCTCCGGAAAGCGCCGGCCGTGCTTTTGCGACAAGGCTGCCGCCGCGTCCGACAGCTTCGCGGCGTTTACGTCCAGAAGGCCGACATCCGCGCCGCACTCGGCCAGCGCGTCCGCCACGCACCGGCCGATGCCCTGCGCGGCGCCCGTCACCACAACCTTTTTGCCCGAAACGCTCAGTCGATCCATGAAGGCCATGAAACCCCTCCGCTTCCGCCGCGCACGGCCGCCCAGAAAAGCCAAACACACCATACGAACCGAGTATAACAAACAGGCTTTTCCATGGCAAGCCCGCCGGCTTTGCTTCCTCATCTATCCAAACGCGCAGAAATTTGGTATGATACCCGTATGGTCCGCGCCGGTCGGTATTGCCATCATCCGGGCACCCGCGCGGCGGCAACGAGATAGGTAGGAGGCGCGTTTTCATGGCAAAGCTGCGGCTCAACTACAAGAAGACGTTCTTCATCGGGTTTGGCTTTCTGGCGTCCTCCATCGCCTGGGCCATGTACAATGCATTCGTTCCGCCCATGCTGGAGAACCGCTTCGTGCCCGACCTGTTGAACGTGATGCGCGGATGGCACCTGACGGGCGGCATCGCCGACTATCTGCTGGGCGGCAGCGCGCTTACCATGATTACCGGCTTCTTTATGACCATCGACAACATATTCGGCGTCGTCTTCCAACCCGTTTTCGGCGCGTTGTCCGACAAGACGCGCACAAGGATGGGCCGGCGAACGCCGTACATTCTCGTGGGGCTGCCCATCTCGGCGGTCCTCTTCTGCCTCATCCCGCTCGCGCCTTCGCTCTCGCTGTTTTGCTTCGTGCTCATCGTGTTTAACTTCGTCATGTCCACCTGGCGCGCGCCGGTCGTGGCGCTCATGCCCGATTTAACGCCCGCGCCCCTGCGCTCCACCGCCAACGGCATCATCAACCTGATGGGCGGCATCGGCTCTATGCTCGCCTTCGTGCTGGGCGGCCTCCTGTCGGACATATGGCCCCCCGCGCCCTTCTTCTTCGGCTCAGCCATCATGCTTATCGCGCTCGTGCTGCTGCGCATCTTCGTGAAGGAGCCTCAGGCGGCGCAGGAGGCGGAGGCGGCCGAGGCGGACAGCCCCGTCTCCGGGCAGGAAGAGCGCCGCGGCCGCGTGCGCTCGCTGCTGTTCCTGCTGTTTGGCATCTTCTTCTGGTTCAATGGGTACAACGCCGTGGAAACTCTCTTCACCCTGTACGCCACCAAGGTGCTCGGCGTGACCCCCGGTTCGGCCTCCATGATGCTGGCGTTCTTCTCTGTCACCTTCATCGCCGCGTCCGTGCCCGCAGGGCTGCTCTCCAACCGCATCGGCCGCCGCACCACCATCCTCATCGGGCTGGCGGGCGTTACGGTGCTCTTCCCAGCCATCATCATGATGCAAAGCGCGGCCGTCGTGCGGCTTTTGCTGCTGGTGGGCGGCATGTTCTGGGCGTGCGTCAACATAAACTCCCTGCCTATGGTGTTGGAGCTGTGCGCCCATAAGGACATCGGCAAGTATACCGGGTATTACTACCTGTTCTCCTTCTCCGCCTCCATCACGGCGCCCATACTCGCCGGGCTGGTGCGCGACCGCACGTCCGACTACGGCAGCATCTTCATTTATGCGGGCGCGGCCTTCGCCATAGCGCTCGTATGCATCCTGTTCGTGCGCCACGGCGAGGCCCGCAAAGATACGGCCGCGGACATTCTGGAGCGCATGGAGACATGAGCGCCGGGACAATCGTCCGCCCCATGACCGCGGCCACGGCCTACGCTCTGCCGGGCATGAACGAGCCTTTCCAGGTATTCGGCCGGCTTGCGCCCCGCTATGAGAGCGGCGCATGGGCGTATGGCGAGGAACTGCTGGACAAGCCCTACGACAAGTGCTACGACGAGGAGCCGGTGCGCGCGGACGAGTATCTGGGGCATCCCGGCCGCGCCGTATACCTGGCCTTCCAGGGCGATATCTGTATCGGCCTTGTCCGCCTGCGGCGCAACTGGAACGGCCTGGCGCTGATCGAGGATCTGGCCGTTGTGGCCCGCGCGCGCCGCACGGGCGCGGGTACGGCCCTGATGGACGCAGCGCGCGCATGGGCCGGGTCGCAGGGTTTGTCCGGGCTGATGCTGGAGACTCAGGACGTAAATCTGGCCGCCTGCCGTTTCTACCGAAAGCACGGCTTTGTGATCGGCGGCGTGGACGTTTGCCTGTACGCCGCAACGCCCGCCGCGGGCGAGCGCGCGGTGTTCTGGTACAGTCTGTTCTAGCCGGCATTCCCTCTGGAACCCTCATCACATCAAGGGGTGGAACGCATGAAAAAACTCACCTGCGACCCGGGCGTATGCGGTTACATCGCCCACATCACCGCGGACGCGCCGGACGGCGAGGCCGTAACGATTACCGTGCAGTCCGGCTGCAAGGGCGTGGCGGCCATGGGCGAAGCGCTGGCCCAAATGCCCGACGCCTACGACCTTTGCCTGCACAAGGCGGGCGAGGGCCCCGTATGGCAGGCCGCGCGCACCTGCCCGCACGCCGCCTGCCCGGTGCCCGTGGCGCTGGTGAAGTGTGTGGAGGCCGAATGCGGCCTGGCGCTGCCCAAGAACGCATCCATCGCGTTTACCCAATAAACTTCCATCATATCCGGAAAGGCGTTGATACCCATGAAGGTCCTGAACCTCGCCCTCATCGGCTACGGCCGCAGCGGGCGCGACATCCACACCCGGCTTCTTCGGGAACTGCCGGGCCTGTTCCGCATCGCCTGCGTCGTGGACGCCGACCCGCAGCGCCGCGCCATGGCGCAGGCCGAGATCGGCTGCGAGACGCTTGGCGACTATCGGCAGCTGATCGGCCGGACGAAGGACTTTAACTTCATTACGAACGCCTCCTTCAGCGACCAGCACGCCTCCATCACCGCCGAGCTGATGCGCGCGGGCTTCCACGTGCTTAGCGAAAAGCCCGCCGCCGGGTCGGCCGACGATTTTGCCCAGGTGCAAAAGGCCGCAGCCGAGACGGGAAGGGCCTACAGCGCCTTCCAGCAATACCGCTTGTCGCCGTCCTACGTAAAGCTCAAGGAGATCATCGCCTCGGGCGTTCTGGGCCGCATCGTGCAAGTCACCATCCAGTACTCGGGCTTTTCGCGCCGGTGGGACTGGCAGACTGCCCAGGCGCGCAGCGGCGGGAGCCTTCTCAACAGCGGCCCGCACCCGGTGGACCAGGCGCTGGATCTGATGGGCTTCCCCAAGGACGTGGAGGTTTTTTGCGCGATGGACCGCGCGCACACCTTCGGCGACGCTGAGGACCACGCCAAGCTCCTGATGCGCGCGCCGGGCGCGCCCATCGCCGACGTCGAGGTGTCCTGCAGCAACAAGTACGTGGGCGCGCAGTACATCATCCAGGGTACGCACGGATGCCTGGCGGGCAACACGAGGAAACTGGACTGGACCTACTACCGCGAGGAGGACGCCCCCAAGCAACAACTCACGCTTATTCCCCTGCGCAACGAGAAGGGCGAGCCGCTGTACTGCGGCGAGAAGCTAAACATGCGCGAGGAGAGCTGGAGCCTGCCCGAGGGCCTCAGTGACGACACCGAGAAAGGCCTTGCCTATTACCGCCAGTGGTACGACGTGATCACCAAGGGAGTCGCGCCGGTCGTCACCATCGATCAAATCGCCCTGCAGATGCGCGTGCAGCAGGAGGCGCACCGGCAGAACGAGGGTATTCTCAACCGGTTTGTGAAGCTGTAACGCCGCTGCGCAAGCGCTGTATACCCCCATGCGTGGGGGCGGGGCCACACCCCGCGCCCCCCCCCCCAAAAATTTGTTTTTTGCGGGGGGTTGTTAAACCCCCCCCCGCGAGAGAGGAATAAA
>JAVBLU010000065.1:0-20948 GCA_031553225.1 Eubacteriales bacterium | reverse complement strand
CCGCCCCGGCCGCCACGCCCAAGCCCGCAGCGCCCGCCACGGCCGCTCCGGCCGCCCCTGCGACGGCCGCCCCGGCTGCCGCCAAGCCCACCATCAAGCAGCTCATCGGCAACACGCCCACCGACCCGAACAAGGAGCCCCCGGCCGCGCTCATCGAGGAGCTCACCGGCTATCACGTGGAGTATTTCACTCTGCCCGCCGAGGGCGCGGACGAGAAGCTGAACCTGGACCTTGCGGCCGGCACTGAGTACGATATCATCCGCCTGAACCGCAACCAGTTCTTCTCCCTGGCCGACAAAGGCGCCGTTATCGCTCTGGACGACCTTCTGGCCAAGCAGGGCCCGAACATCACCCCCATCATCACCGATGCGCAGTGGAACGCCTGCCGCGTGAACGGCAAGACCATGGGCATCCCCTCCTTTGACGCCTGGTATGTCAGCGGCGGCGTCGGCTTCCCCGTAACGCCCTTTGAGCAGATGGGCATCAAGGACAAGCCCACCACCCTGGACGAGTTCACCGCCCTTCTGAACGATCTGAAGGCCAAAAAGCCCGACGCTATTCCGCTCACGGGCAACGGGGCCTATCAGAAGGTCATCAGCTCGGCGTTTGGCATCTCCACCCAGGAATGGGTGAAGGGCGCGGACGGCAAGTTCGTGCACCGCTTCATGATGCCCCAGCTGGTGGATTACCTCACCTACATGCATGACCTGTACGCCAAGAAGCTCATCGACCAGGAGTGGCCGGTGAACAAGAGCGAGAACATCACCGAGAAGTGGACCTCCGGCAAGGCCTTCATGGCTCAGCAGGACTGGGCGTCCGCCACCACAAACAATGAGGCCGTCGGCAAGAACCAAGGCGGCACGGTTGTGGACTACATCCTCTCTCTGAAGGATAAGGACGGCAACCAGCACATCAACGCCAACGCCGGCATCACGGGCGCCACCTGCATCCCCAAGAGCTGCAAGAAGCCCGAAGAGGTTATGAAGTTCCTCAACCTGCGCGCCGATAAGGACATTTTCCCCAAGACCTTCCTGGGCATTGAAGGCGTGCAGTGGGAAAAGAAGACCGTGGACGGCGTGGAAGGCTACTGGCCGCTCTTCCCCGAGTTCACCAAGTGGTTCAACGGCCACTACTTCACCGTGGTGTGCCCCGCCGACACCTTCACCACACTGTGGCTGTGCCGCGTGCGCAAGAGCCCCGAAAACTGGCGCGCGTTCAGCATCATGAACACGGTGGACAAGAAGTACTGGGAAGACTCTCCTCTGGGCTACGCGCCGCCCATCCCCGATATCGCCAAGTACCAGCAGGCGCTCAACAAGCTGGAGAGCGACTTCATCGTGGAAGTAATCGCAGGCACCAAGACCGTGAAGGATTATCCGGCCATGGTGGAGAAGTGGAAGAACGAGGGCGGCAACGCCATGATCGCCGCGCTTGAGGCTTACCTGGCGACCCAGAAGTAACCGTAAAAACAAGGGCCGTAGGTACCTACGGCCCTTCAGCGTATCGACAAAGCCTTGCCCTGTTTTGTTGCGTCCGGCCTGTTCGTTGCACAAAAGCAGCAAGAAATCGGCGACATGCGCGGCGATTTTTCGGCAATGTGCTGAGCCGGGGAAAAGACGCACACCAAAACGGCGGAAGGCCCGCGATGCGGGATTTTCGCCGGTCTGAAGGGCCGTAGGTTACTACGGCCCTTTCCCATGAAAAGGAGCGGTTCCGATGGCGATGAAAACCTATTCAAAGGCTCTGGACATCCGCAGGGAAGTGGACGTATTCGTGGCGGGCGGCGGCCCGGCCGGATTTGCCGCAGCCGTATTCGCCGCGCGGCAGGGCGCCTCCGTCATGCTTGTGGAATCCCAGCAGTGTCTGGGCGGCATGAGCACGGCAGGCATGATTCCGGCGTTCATGCAGTTTACCGACGGCGAAAACTTTTTGGCGGGCGGCGTGGGCAAGGAGGTTTTGGACGCTGCGCAGGCCATGAGCGCGGCGCACGGCAACCCTTCGGTGGGCACGTCCATTCAGGCCGAGTACCTAAAGCGCGTATACGACGACATGCTCGCAGCGGCGGGCGTGGACTTCGTATTTGCCACGAACGTCATCGACGTGCTCATGGACGGCCACACGATTGACTGCGTGGTGCTGGCGGCCAAATCCGGCGTATACGGCGTGAAGGCCAAGGTGTACGTGGACGGAACGGGCGACGGCGACCTATGCGCCTGGGCGGGCGCGCCCTTTGAAAAGGGCGACGAAAACGGCGAAATGATGGCCGGCACGCTGTGTTCGCTGTACAGCGATATCGACTGGGAGCGCGTGAAGAAGCCCGACGACCGCCGCATCGCCGAGGCCATCGCGGACGGTGTGTTCAAGGTGAACGACAAGCATCTGCCCGGGTTCTGGAAAATCACGCACAACATCGGCGGAGGCAACATCGGCCACTGCTACGGCGTGGACAACACGGACGAGCGATCCGTGACGAAGGCCGTGCTGTACGGCCGAAAATACTACGACTGGTACGAGGCGTACTACAAAAAGTACCTGGACGGGTACGAGAAGATGCAGCTCGTCACAACCGGGTCGCTGCTGGGCATCCGCGAGACGCGCCGCATCACGGGCATCGGGCGGCTGGAACTGCGGCATTTCCACGAGCGCGCCGTGTTTGTCGACGAAATCGGCCGCTACAGCTATCCTGTGGACATCCACGCCTCCGCCGCCACGGACGACGCGCACAAAAAGTTCCTCTCCGAGTTTAAGGCCCTGCGCTACGGCAAGGGCGAGAGTTACGGCATCCCCTACGGCGCGCTTGTGCCGCAAAACGTGAACAATGTGCTCGTGGCCGGGCGGTGCATCTCCACGGACCGGAGCCTGCAGGCCTCCATCCGCGTGATCCCCGGCTGCTACATCACCGGCCAGGCGGCCGGCGCGGCCGCGGCGATGGCCGCCAAAGGCGGCAAGGCGCCCGCCGATATCGACGTGAAACAGCTTCAGCAAAACCTGAAGGCTATGGGCGGCTATCTGCCCAACTGCTAGGGGCGCCTCGAACAGAGCGTACGGCCTGTGCCGCACAGACCGCCCTTTTTAAGGCGGCGCGGCGCAGGCCGTGCCCCATGGCGCAAACGAAGGAGGCATGAACCATGGCAACATACTCACTGCGGCGCGAGATCCCCGTGGAAGAGGGGTACGACATCGTTGTGGCGGGCGGCGGACCCGCCGGATGTGCCGCTGCCGTGTGCGCGGCGCGGCTGGGCGCGCGCGTGCTGCTTGTGGAAGCGCTGGGATGCCTTGGGGGCACCGGCACATCCGGGCTGGTTACGGAGTTCGACCCTATGGCGAACGGCGAGCAGATGCTGGTAGGCGGCTTCATGCGCGAGCTCATCGAAACGCTGTACGAGCGGGGGTGCGTGCCAACGCTGCTGGACCCCAAGCGTTGGCGGCTGGAGTTTCACAAATGGTCGCCCTTCGACGCCGAGGGCCTCAAGGTTTTGCTGGACGAGCTGACCGTCAAGGCGGGGGTGGAAGTGCGCTTCTTCACGCGCGTCATCGACGCGGACGTTGCGGAAGACAGCCTGCACATAAACGGCGTGGTGCTGCAGAACGTGGAAGGTTATCGGTATGTGAAGGCCAAAGCCTTCGTGGACGCCACGGGCGACGCGGTGCTGGCCGATCTGTGCGGCGTCACCTGCTATGCGGCCGGGCGTGACACGCAGCATATTATGCCGCCCACGCTGTGCGCGCTGTTTTGCGGCATCGACTGGGCCGCCATGGGCAATGACATCGGCCTGCGCGACCACCAGAAGAAGGTGGAACAGGCCGTGACGGACGGATTCTTTTCCCAGCCCGACCGCCACGTGCCCGGCATGTTTATGAGCATGGGGCAGGTCGGCTCTCTGAACGCCGGCCATGTCTTCGGCATGGACAGCCTTCAGTGCAACTCCCTTTCGGAGGGCATGATGCGCGGCCGCCGTCTTGTGCAGGAGTACAAGCGGTTTTATCAAACCTACTTCCCGGGCCTTGAAAACCTGCAGCTGGTGCACACGGCGGCCATGATGGGTATACGCGAGTCGCGCAGGATTTTGGGCGAATACGTACTGGATTACGACGACTACACGGCGCGGCGCAAATTCCCCGACCAGATCGCCATCTTCTGCAAGGCTGTGGACATTCACGTGTACGACTGCACGCCAGAGCAGTACGAGCGTTATTACAGCGAGTTCACCAAGCTGGACAAGTACAAGCCCGGCGAGTACTACGGCATTCCCTACGGCGTGCTCGTGCCCAAAGGTTCGGATAACCTTTGGGTGGCCGGGCGATGCGTCTCCACGGACGTGAAAGTTCAGGGGTCGCTGCGCGTGCAGCCGGCCGCATCCATGATGGGCCAGGCCGCGGGCGTCGCGGCGGTGCAGGCCGTCGCGCGCGGCTGCTCCGCCCGCGCGGTGAACACAGCCGACCTGGTGACCGCGCTGCGCAAACAGGGCGCGAACCTGCCCCAGGCCGAGCTGGCCTCCTCTATGAGCGTCAAATAACCCGTTTACAACAAGGCGGCGCGCTCCCCCTGCGGGAAGCGCGCCGCCGTCGTTTGTGCTGCACAGCCGTTTAGCCTTTCACGGCGCCAATCATCATACCCTTAACGAAATACTTTTGCAGGAAGGGGTACACGATGAGGATGGGCACGGTGGCCACGATGGTGGTGGCGTACTTGATCGTCTCGGCGATGGGCATGGTATCGCCGGACATGCTGCTGGAGGAGGTGAGCGTCTCGGTGGAGTTGGAGAGCAGAATCTCGCGCAACACCAGGGAGAGCGGTATCTTCGTGCGCGTGTTGATGTAGATCATCGCGTTGAACCACGAGTTCCAGTGCCCCACGCCGTAATACAAAAGGATAACGGCGATGGTTGGCATGGCCAGGGGTACCATGATGCGGAAGAGGATGAGGAAATCGTTGGCCCCGTCCAGCTTGGCGGACTCCTCCATAGAATCGGGTATGGCCGCAAAGCCTGAGCGCATGATGATCATGTTGTAGGTGGAGATCAGGCCGGGCAGCCACAGCGCCCAGTAGGTGTCCACCAGATGCAGATAATTTTTGATGAGCAGGAACGTGGGGATGAGCCCGCCGGAGAAGTACATGGTGAAGATGACGAACTTGATGAGCTTCTTGGTGATGTATACGTTCTTACGCGAGAAAGCGTACGCCGCCAGAAGCGTAATGATCAGGTTGAGCGCGGTGCCCACCACCACGATAACCACGGTATTGCTCAGGCCGATGGGCACCATGTCGTACTGAAACACGAGCTTGTAGTTGTCCACACCCCATCCAAGGGGGTACAGGATGGGCCCGAAGTTGCGCATCACCTGCACCGGATTGGAGACGGACGCCATGAGGATGTGCCAGAACGGGTAGAGCGTCAGGAGCATCACAATGCCCAGGCCGATGTAGTTGAGCACGTCGAAAATGCGGCTGGGGAGCGATTCGCGGATTCTCAAAGCTTCGTCCCTCCTTTCTAGAACAGGCTGGTTTCGGACAGACGCCCGGAGATGTAGTTGGTGGTGACGACCAGCACGAAGTTGATAACCGAATTGAACAGGCCTATGGCTGTGGCAAAGGAGAACTGGTTGTCCAGAAGCCCTTTGCGGTACACGTACGTGGAGATTACGTCCGAGGTAAGGTAGTTGGGCTCGGAGTACAGCAGCATGACCTTTTCAAAGCCCACGTTCATCATGGAGCCCATGCGCAGAATAAAGAGGATGACGATGGTGGGCATTATGCTCGGAATTGAAATGTGCCACACCCGGTGAAAGCGGTTGCCGCCGTCGATGGTGACCGCTTCGTAAAGCTGCGGGTCAACGCCCGAAAGCGACGCAAGGTAGATGATCGAGTTCCAGCCGATGCCCTGCCAGATCTCCGACACGACGTAGATGGAGCGAAAATACTTGGGCGTGTTCAGAAGACTGGCGGGCGCGTAGGCGGGGTTGACGAGCGTGGCCATATAATTGATGAGTCCCTCGCGCGCCACAAACTCCTTAATCATGCCGCAGATGACCACGAGCGACACGAAGTGCGGCAGATAGGAAACCGTTTGGATCACGCGCTTGTAGGTGACGTGGCGTACCTCATCCATAAAAAGCGCAAGCAGGATGGGCGCCGGAAACCCAAAGATCACGTTGTAGACGTTGAGCAGGAGCGTATTGCGCAGAAGGCGCGTAAAATAGATGCTGTTGAAAAACTTGGTGAAATGCAGGAAGCCAACCCAGTCGCTTTTCAGGATTCCCAGCCTCGGGGAAAAGTCCTTAAAGGCGATGAGCAGGCCCCCCATAGGCGCATAGCAAAAGATGAGGTAATACAGCACCACGGGAATCAACATGAGGTAGATACCCGGGTTGCGCTTCAGGTCCACAGCGACTTGGGTAAAAAAATTCGGCCGCCGCAGCCTTTTTGCCTGAGATTGGGCCACGCGCATCCCTCCTGACGTACACAGTGTACCCGCCAAGCCTTTTATCAAGCCCCCCGCAACTTAGCTGTGCGGGGGGCTTGACATGAGGCGGTTACCTAAATCCAGCCCGGAGGGCTACTTAACGGGCCTTGGCGCGCTGGTAGGCGCCCTGCCAGATGGTGAACAGCTCGTCCGCGCCCATCTTCTTCAGATCGGCCACAAAAGCATCCCACTTGCTCATGTCGGTTTCGCCGGTGATGAACTTGGTCATGCTCTCGTTGAAGAAGGTGTTCAGGTCGGCGTCCAGGTCGGCCGTACGTTTGGCCTCGTCCACCGTGCGGTACATGCGCAGATTCTTGCCGCTAAAGTCGGAGGAATTAAGCCAGTTCGTAACGGTTTGCTGCTGGTCGGGACGGGAGGTAAACTGCACGAAGTAGGACAGCTCCTGCAGGAACGGCCCGCCGTAATGAGCGCGCATGTACTGAGACATGGCGATGGGCATGGAGTACTTGGGGTTTTTCATCATCACGTCGGTGTACTTCATAAACTTGTTGCCGTACGCGGACAGATCCATGACCGTATCGATGGTCTTGTAGTCGACATAGTTGAAGCTCTCGCCCTCTACGCCGGCGTTGAAGAGAATGTTGCCCTCAGGGGAATAGCCGTAGTCCAGAAGGCGCAGCGCGGCGTCCTTGTTCTTGCTGGCGGCGCTGATGTTGTTGTTCAGGGCGTTCACCATGATGTCCTTGCAGCCGAAGTGGGATTTTTCGCCCGTCACCGTGGGATAAGGCAGGCCCATCAGCTGGAAGTCGGCGAAGTTGTTCGCCTCGGGCTTGAGGGTATCGTAGAAGTAACCCATCGAGCCGCCGACCGTGGTGTTGTTGATCATGGCGACCTTACCGTCGCTCATGTAGCTGCGGAAGGTCTGCTGGTCGATCTTGGCGGGGAAGTCGGGATGGATGTAGCCGGCCTTGTACCACTCGGCCATCTTGGCCACAAACTCTTTGTACTGAGGCTGGAACGGGCCGTACTGAAGCTGGCCGTTCGTGTCCACGTAATTCTTCCAGCCCACGCCCCACGCGCCGGGCAGGATTTCCTGGCCGCCGAACTCGTCGATGTTCAGGACGATCATGGGGTAATCGCCCATCTTGTTGTCCTTCAGCTTCTTGAACATCTCGGTCCAGCCGTCGATGGTGTTGGGCAGGGTCTCCTGCGTGTAGCCCAGCTTCTTGAGCCAGTCAAAGCGCGCAAGCGGGCCCGACCAGGTGCACAGCTCGGGGCGGGTACGGATGAAGGGGAAGGAGAAGACGATGCCTTCGTCGTTCTTGGACTGGGCCTCCCAGTCGGGATGGGCGGCAAATACGGCGTTGAGGTAGGGCGTCTTGGCCTTATTCTCGCTCAGGTTCAAAATGACGCCGTCGGCCAGAGCCTTGGCCACGCCGCCCGGATAGTCGGCGTTCATGTCGCGCTCAAAGATATCGGGAAGATCGTTGGAGGTGATCATCAGGTTAAACTTTTCCTTCGCCTGGCCGGCGGCCGGGTGAATGAAGGTGATGTCCGTGTTTGTGCGCTTCATCAGCTCTTTATAGAGGATGGAATCGCGCATGTCGGAGAAGATGGGGGTAACCTTGTCGGTAGGCAGGTCCCAGAAGTAGGTAAGCTTATCGGGGGCCGCGGCGGGCGCGGGCGTGGCGGGCGCGGCCGTGGCTGCCACAGGCGTTGCCGCCGGCGCCGCGGTTGCGGGCGCGGCCGTGGCGGGCGCGGGTGTGGCGGCGGGTACGGGCGTTGTTGCGGGCTGTCCGGCGCAGCCGGCCAGCATGCACGCAAAAACGACCAGCGCTACCGACATTTTGATGAGCTTCGCTGTCTTCATCGTGTACACTCCTCCTATATTGTGCTTGACGAAAGGCACACTTTTTGGGCAATGTGCTTCTCCGCACGTGTGCATCATACGGCATCTTTTTTCACTTGTCAATAGCTCAACTGTTATTTAGGTTTTGGCGAATCGGTGCGCTTTATTGGGCTCTATTCTAACGAATGTCAGCCGTTTTTTGTGCAACAAGCTTATCAATCCTTACGCTCCGCATGTTTGATAAACACTTGTTACGAACACTTGAACAGTATTGTTACATCATCTTGCAGCAGCGCCGTTGCTTTTACCAGCTTTCGCGGTAGGGCGCGGTATGGTACAATAGTACGCAACCGATATGAAAGAGGAGGGCCGCACATGAGCTTCTGCGCGCCCGGCGAACGCTTTGGCGCCCTCTCCGTGACCCCGGTGGAGAATCTGTTCATCGACGAATACATGCTGCGCGCGCCGGGTGACTTTGTGCGCGTATACCTGTACGGGCTGCGGCTGTGCTTCCATCCGGAGAACTCCTGTACGCCGGAAAGCATGGCGCGCGCCCTTGGCATGACCCGCGAGGCCGTGCTGGACGCCTTCACCTATTGGGAGCGGCAGGGCGTGGTGCGTCTGGCGGGCGACAATCCCTTCCGCGTGGAATACGTGCACCTGGTGGACGCACTCTTCAGCCGGGAAAAGGCCGGGGGTGAGGTCTACCGCTATCAGGACTTCAACCAGGATCTGCAGCAGCTCTTCGGCGACAAGCTCCTGCACCCGCAGGATTACGCCCGCGCCTACGACTGGATCGAGGTGCTCGGCCTTCGGCCGGAGGTTGTGCTGCTGATGGTGCAGAGCACCATGGAGGAACGCCGGCGCACCGGAGCGCGCGACAAAAAAGTATCCACTGCTTACCTGGACAAAGTGGCCAAAACCTGGGCCGAACGCGCCTTGACCACCCTGCCCGCCGCACGCGCCTATCTGGCCGAGCACAGCCCGGGCATGGAGGGGGCGGAGCGCATCCTGCGCCGCCTTGGCCTTCACCGCCCCCCAACCGCCGAGGAGGCCAAGATGTATGCGCGCTGGACGGACGATCTGGGCTTTTCGCACGAGGCCGTGGAAGCCGCTCTGCCCAGCATGAGCGGCCTGCGCAACCCCACCATGAAGCAGCTGGATGAGCGGGTGCAGTGGCTGGCCGGGCAAAACGCCCGCACGCCCAAGGCTGCGCAGGACGCCTTTGCCCGCATGGAGGCCGTGCGCGCCCTTCTTTGCGCACTGGGCGACGCTTACGCGCGGCCCACCGACGACATGCTTGCGCAATATGGACGCTGGCTGGCCGAAGGCTTCACGCACGAGGCCTTGCTGGGCGCCGCGCCGCTGGCCAAGGCGGAGGGCGGCCGCACGTTTACCGACTTTCAGTCTGTTTTATCATGGTACCGCGACCAGGGCGCCTTTACCGCACCGGCGATGGCGCAGCTGCGCGCGCGGCGCACCGAAAGCGACCGGCCTGTGAAGGAACTGCTGGAGGCCATGGGATTGAAGCGGCCGGTGAACGATACAGACCGCGGTTTGTATTCCACCTGGCGCGCTCAGGGGTTTCCGGCGGAGGTACTGCTGTACGCGGCGCAGACGGCGGCATCGGCGCGCTCCCCCATGCCCTACCTGCAGCGCATCCTCTCGTCCTGGGCGGCGTCCGGCGTGCGCACGCTGGAGGCGGCGCAAAACGCAAACGGCGGCGCGTCCGCCGTTTCCCCAGCGCCTGCCTCCGCTTCCAAGGCCCCGGCCGTGGCGCGCCCGGGCAAGGAGGTGGCCGAGCACCGCTATCAGCAGCGCTCCTACACGGACGAGGAGCTCAACCGGATGCTCATCCTTCCCCCGCTTGCGGAGGACGAGTAAGCGCCGCTCATCAAGCCGCGCGTTTGAAGCGCAGCCGGGTTTATAGCGGATCGATAACGAACTACCGTGGGAGGCGAACGGATGCAGGCCGAAGCGTTGCGCATGGCGGAAAAGCGGCTGCGCGAAGGGCGCACAGCCAGGGAGGCGGCGCTTGCCGAACGGCGTGCGCAGGCGCTTGCCGCCGCGCCTGAGATAGCGCGGCACGAGGCCGCCATCGCCGACGAGCATCAGCGGATGCTGCGTGAGGCCGCCGGCTCGCCCGGGGACGTGCAGCGCATCGTGCGCGAGCGTCGCGCCGCCGTGCAGCAGCAGCGTACGCTCATCGCCCAGGCGCTGCAGCGCGCCGGCATGCCGGCAGACGCCCTGGATCTGCAGTACGCCTGCGCCAAATGCCGCGACGACGGTTATCTGTACGACCCGATCGCCCGGCCGTGCTCCTGCCTTGAACGCGAGCGGATGGAGGCTCTGGTTCAGCTCTCCGGCCTATCCATGGACGAGCCTTGCAGCTTTGCTCTCTTCAACGCCGAGCGGTTTCCGGAAACGCCCATGCCGGAGCTGGGCGGGCGCACACAGCGCGCGCACATGAAGGCCGTGATGCGCCTGTGCGCGCAGTTTGCCGAGGACTACCCGGGCACGCCGCAGCGCGGCCTGCTGTTTACCGGCCCGAGCGGCCTGGGCAAAACCTTCCTTCTGCAGTCCATCGCCCGCCGCTGCATGGAGCGCGGCGTGCCCACGCTTGCCGTGACGGCCTTCCGCATGGTGGACGCCATGCGCGCTTACCACTTTGGCGACCGCGATGCGCACGGCTTGCAGCTCCTGCTGGACGTGGACCTACTGTGCATCGACGACCTGGGCGCCGAACCCCTTCTGGAGAACATCACCATCCCCCACCTGCTCACCCTGCTCGCCGAGCGCCGTGCTCGGGGCCGCGGCATCGTCATCGCCACAAACCTCTCCCACCGCGAGCTCATGCTGCGCTACTCCGAGCGCGTCAGCTCCCGGCTCCTTGATGCTTCCTACGTTAGCGCCATCCCCTTCGCCGGCCAGGACTTGCGCATGACGCGGTGAGCCCGGCGCGCGAAGCCCCCCGCGCGTTGCCGACAAACGAACGCTGCCCGGCGGCATGAACAGCCGCCGGGCTATTTATGAATGGGTGAAAGCCGAGAACGGATGGGGCGCAGGCGATGCCGGACACGCCGCGCGCCTGCCGCCTTTAGTCGTTTCTGTACGCGTATTCCCGCTCGGCGGCGCTCAGGGCGGCCATGTACAAGTCGGCGGGCGCGACGGTGTCGGCGGCGCATCCGGCGGCGGCCTTGGCAAAGGACAGGGCGCACAGCCTCTCAGCGGTCAGGATGCGGCGGCGGGCCGGGGCGTCCTTGGCGGCGCGCAGGGCCAGCTGCACGCGCCTCCGGGAGGCGTTGGCGCTGTCGGCCAAGCAAAGCGCGGGGGCGCTGGCGCGCCCCAGGGCGTCGCGCTCGGCGGGCGACACGCTCTCGCCGCGAGCAATGCGCAGGGCGACCTTACCGGTGCGGGCGCTGCTCAGTTTGGCTTTGGAGGCGTCCACCATGTCCCAAAGGGGCTGGACGGACGGGTGGACGCGGGGTTTTGGGGGGTTCCCCGCAGGCTGGGCCGCAGCGCGCAGCCTGGCGATGGCGGACGCGTCCATGGCGGTCCCTCCTTAACGAATAAAGCGGACGGATGGAAGGCGTGGGAATCCACCTTGAATATCGGTTGAACGCGGAGGTATCTTTACGCGCGGGCCGAATGATGATAAAATAATGGGAAGAGTTGTCGGACAGTGGAGGATGGCGCATGGCCGAGACGGTGTACGGGCTTTTGTTTCCGGGCGGCCGGACGCGGGCGCTCACCTTTAGCTTCGACGACGGCGTGGTGCAGGACCGAAAGCTGGTGGCTTTGTTCAACCGTTACGGCCTGAAGGGCACGTTCAACCTGAACGCCGGCAAGCTGGCGCCGGATGGGGAGACGGTGACGGACGACGCCACGCACCGGCGCCTCAGCCGCAGCGAGGTGCAGGAGCTGTATCAGGGCCACGAGGTGGCTGCGCACAGCTACACGCACCCCTGGCTGAACAAGTGCGGCCGCGGCGAGGTAATGAGCGAAATGCTGCGCGACCGCCAGGCGCTGGAGGCGCTGGCAGGGTACCCGGTGCGCGGCATGGCCTATCCGTTTGGCACGCATACCCGGGCCGTGTGGCAGGCGCTGCGTGCGTGCGGCGTCGTTTACGGCCGCACCACGGGCTCGGAGCAGGGCTTCCGCCTGCCGGAGAACCCGTTTGCCTGGTCGCCCACCTGCCACTTTTTTGACCCGCAGCTGCCCGAGCTGACACGGCGGTTTCTGTCTAAGGAACCGGCCGAGAGCGGCAAGCATTTCACCTGCGGCCAGCCGGACACCGCGCTGAAGCTGATGTACGTGTGGGGCCACAGCTACGAGTGCGACACGACAAAGCCCACTGAGGACGCGCCCCGGCGCTGGGCCGCTACGGAAGATATGTGCCGCGAGCTGAGCGGACACAAAAGCGTATGGTACGCAACGAACATCCAGATCATAGACTATCTGGCCGCGTACGACGCCCTGCTGTGGTCCGTGGACGGCTCCAGCGTCTTCAACCCGTCCGCCTGGCCCGTCACCCTCAGCACAAACGCCGCATGCCTCACCATCCCCTCCGGCGCGGCCGCGCGCCTGTAACGCCGCCGGCCGGCCCACGACATACTGAAGTTAGAGGAGTTTTTCCATGTCCGCCGAAAGGCTGAACGCGATGCGGAACTTCTGCATCATCGCCCACATCGATCACGGGAAATCCACGCTCGCCGACCGTCTTTTGGAGCGTACGGGCGTGTTTTCCCAGCGCGAGATGACCTCCGACCAGATGCTGGACAGCATGGAGCTGGAGCGCGAGCGGGGGATCACCATCAAATCCAAGGCCGTGCGCATGGCCTATAAGGCGCAGGACGGCAAGGAATACGTCTTCAACCTGATTGACACGCCAGGCCACGTGGACTTCACCTACGAGGTGTCCCGCTCGCTTGCGGCCTGCGAGGGCGCGCTGCTCGTGGTGGACGCGACGCAGGGAATAGAGGCGCAGACCCTGGCGAACGTGTATCTGGCGCTGGACGCGGGCCTGGAGATCATCCCGGTCATCAACAAGATCGACCTGCAGTCCGCCCAGCCCGACCATACCAAGCACGAGATCGAGAGCATCATCGGCCTGGACGCCGAGGATGCGCCCTGCATTTCCGCCAAAACCGGCCTCAACGTGGAGCAGGTGCTGGAGGCCGTGGCCACCCGGATCCCCCCTCCGTCGGGCGACGACGAAGCGCCGCTCAAAGCGCTCATCTTTGATTCGTCGTATGACAATTACAAAGGTGCGCTGTGCTATGTGCGCGTGGTGGACGGGGTGGTGAAGCCGGGCGCCCGCATGCGCATGATGGCCTCCGGGCGCGAGTTCGACGTGGTGGAGGTCGGGTACTTCCGGCCGGGTTACACCCCTGCGCCCGAGCTGCGGGCGGGCGAGGTGGGCTACATCGGCGCCAGCATCAAGGACATTGCCGACACGCGCGTGGGCGACACGATCACCGACGCGCAAAACCCCTGCGCCGAGGCGCTGCCCGGGTACAAAAAGGTGCTGTCCATGGTGTTTTGCGGCATCTATCCGGCCGACGGCGCGGACTACGAAGCGCTGAAGGACGCCCTGTTCAAGCTGCGCCTGAACGACGCGGCCCTCTCCTTTGAGCCGGAGACCTCCGGCGCGCTGGGGTTTGGTTTCCGCTGCGGGTTCCTGGGGCTTTTGCATATGGAGATTGTTCAGGAACGGCTGGAGCGCGAGTTCGACCTGAACCTGGTGACCACGGCGCCCAGCGTCATCTACCGCATCGCCATGCGGGGCGGCGAGCTGCTGCAGATTGACAACCCCACGAACATGCCAAGCCCCTCGGAGATCGAGCACATGGAGGAACCGTACGTATCGGCGCAGATCATGGCGCCCGGCGATTTTGTGGGCACGATTATGGAGCTGTGCCAGGAAAAGCGCGGCATCTACAAGGACATGCGCTATATTGAAAGCTCGCGCGTTGTCATCAACTACGAGATGCCCCTCAACGAGATCATCTACGATTTTTTTGATCAGCTCAAGAGCCGCACGAAGGGGTACGCCTCCTTCGACTACGAACTGCTCGACTACCGCGAGAGCAACCTGGTGCGGCTGGACATGCTGCTCAACGGCGATATCTGCGACGCGCTGTCCGTCATCGTGCACGCCGATCGCGCTTATGCGCGCGGGCGCGCCATCGCGGAAAAGCTGCAGGAGGTCATCCCGCGTCAAATGTTTGAAATTCCCATTCAGGCGGCCATCGGCGGCAAAGTGATCGCCCGGGAGACCGTGAAAGCGCTGCGCAAGGACGTGCTCGCCAAATGCTACGGCGGCGACATCACGCGCAAGAAAAAACTGCTGGAGAAGCAAAAGGAAGGCAAGAAACGCATGCGCCAGGTGGGCTCGGTGGAGGTGCCCAGCGAGGCATTCATGGCGGTTCTGCGGCTGTGAACCCCGCGTCGGTGTACGTGCACGTGCCCTTCTGCGCCCGCAAGTGCGCGTACTGCGACTTTGCCTCGGCGGCCGGATGGCCGGGCGACGCAGCGCGCTTCGTGGACGCCGTGCGCCGGGAAACGGCCCTGCGCGCCGGAGAAGCCGACGGCGCGCGAACTCTTTTCTTAGGCGGGGGCACGCCATCGCTGCTTTCAAAGGACGCCCTCGGATCGCTTCTGGCAGCCGTGACGGGCGTCTTTCCGCTTGCCGAAGAGGCGGAAGTGAGCCTGGAAGCCAACCCCGCAACGTTTGCGCTGGCGGACGCCGCCGCGTGGCGCGCCCTGGGCGTGAACCGCGTAAGCGTTGGCGTGCAGGCGCTTGAGGACGTCCTTCTTGCCCGGCTTGGGCGGCTGCATACCGCCGCCCAAGCGCTTGAAGCGATTGCCTGCCTTCGGCGCGCAGGCTTTGCCAACGTGTCGGCCGACCTGATGTACGGCCTGCCCGGGCAAACGACCGCGCAGTGGCGCGAGACGCTGGAGCGCATGGCGGCGCTGGGCCTTGCGCATCTGTCGTGCTACGCGCTCACCCTTAGCCCGGACACGCCGCTGGGCGCCGCTGTGGAGCGCGGCGAGACGGCGTTACCCGGCGAGGACGACGTGTGCCGCATGATGGACGACGCCTGCGCGGTGCTGCGCGGCGCCGGATATGAACGCTACGAGATCAGCAATTTTGCGCTACCTGGCCGCCGCTGCCGCCACAACATGGCCTATTGGCTTCGGCTGCCGTACGTGGGGCTGGGCCCGTCGGCGCACGGGTTCACGGGCGGGGAGCGCTATGAAAACGAGCGTTCCTTAACCGCCTACTGCGGCCGCCTGGCGGAAGGGATCCTGCCGGAGCGGGAGCGGCAATCCCTCACGCCCCAGGACGAGCGCACGGAGACGATCATGCTGCGCTTGCGGCTGTCGGACGGGCTGCCCATGGACGGCTTTGCGCTCCCCTCCGCCGCCGTCCTGCGCATGGAGGCGGCTGGGCTGGTGCGGCGGCACGAAGGCATGCTGAGCGTGACGGACGACGGCATGCGCATCCACAACGCCGTGCTCGCCGAGCTGCTGTAGCGCGCATGCCAGAAGACAAACCCCGATGCGCTGGTTTCGCCTGCGCTTTGACTGCATCTGCATCTCAGGAATCCGTCGAACATTCGCCGCATATGCAGCCGGATTTTTCCTTGCCGCTCTGCCGACAAGTAAGCGCGAGGAGACGTTCTGCGGCTTCGTATCCAAACAAGGCCGCGCCCGGTGTGGGCGCGGTCTTGTTCAGCATGGAAAGCGTTTGCCGCGGCGGAGCCTCGGCGATGCCGCGCCCTGCGCGTCGGGGAAATGCAGAAGGGCCGGCTGTGCGGCGGGTGCTACAGCGATTCGTAGCGGATGGGGTGCGAGGGCGCGCAGCCGGCCATGTCCAGCGCCTCATGCGCGGCGGCCAGCTGGGCTGGGTACAGCGGTTCGGTAACGATGGCGATCTCACCGGCGAGTATCTCGTCGTCCGGCAGGGAGATGCGCGCTTCCGGCAGGATGTGCAGCGCTTTCGCGCCGCCGTCCACCTGGGGCAGGGGCCGCAGGCGGAAGAAATAGCGCGAGGGCGATTCGCTCTGGTCAAATGGCGTAGTCTCTGGCAGGCGCGCGTGCCAGGGGCGCCCGTGGTCGCGCACGGCCTCGATCACATCGCCCACCACGGCGGAGGCCGTCGGATCCGGCCCTGCGCCCCGGCCGTAGAACAGCACGTCGCCCACCCGGTCGCCCGTGACGAGCACGCCGTTGTTCACGTCGCTCACCGTGGCCAGAGGGTGCGTGCCGGGCAGCAGTACGGGCGATACCCGCCCGCGCCAACCCTCGCCCGTGCGCTCACCCTGCGCCACCAGGCGCACGGTGCGGCTCAGCAGCGCCGCGTGACGCATGTCCTCGCGCGTGACGCGGCCGATGCCCTCGCAGGGGATGCGGCCGTCGTCCGCAAAGCGCGCGCCAAAGCACATCGCCGCCAGAATTGTCAGCTTGCGGCGGGCGTCGTGCCCCTCCACGTCCGCGGTCGGGTCACTCTCGGCATACCCCAGACGCTTGGCCTCGGCGAGCGCAGCGGTGAAGGGGGCCGCGCCGCCCTGCATGCGCGTGAGGATGTAGTTCGTGGTGCCGTTCAAAATACCGCGCACATACAGCAGCTTGTTGGCGGCAAGGGAACGGCGGATGGGCGCGAGCACGGGTATGCCGCCCCCGCAGGAGCCCTCAAACAGGAAGTGCGCGTTGTGCTTGAGCGCCAGCGCCTGAAGGTGCGCGCCACGCTCCACCACCAGTTGTTTGTTGGAGGTGACGAAGCTCTGGCCCGCGGCAAGCGCGGCCGCGGCGAAACGCCCGGCCGGGTCCACCCCGCCCATGCACTCCACAACGATGTCGATGCCCGGATTGCCGACGATGTCGGCGGCGTCCTTTGTAAACAGGCCGCCGTAAGCAATGCCGCTAAAGTCGCGCAGATCGCTGATCCGCGCAAGCCGCACCGGGCGCCCGGCGCCCGCGTCCACCGCGGCGGCGTTCTCCAGCAGCAGGCGCGCGACGCCCTCGCCCACGACCCCGTGGCCGATGAGTCCGATATTCAACGGGAACACCCCAATTCTTACACGCGCAAAGCGCCCCTAAAGGCCCTTCGTAGCCGCGACCGCGCCCTTGACGGCGCGCCGCCTTATCATCTATCGTTTGGATCGTTACATTTCTTGAATGCGCACCAGGGCGCGCGCCTGCGCCACCTGCGCGCCGTCCGGAAACTGTGTGCCAGGCAGCTGCACGGACGCCGTCGCCACCGCCACGCCCAGCGCGAGCACCTCCGGAAGGGGCAGGCCGTCCTCAAGCGCGCGCAGCATCCCGCCCACCATGCAGTCGCCCGCGCCAACCGTGGAGCGCACCGTTACGGGCACGCGCGGGGCAAAGCAGCAGGCTGCGCCGTCCGTAAGCAGCGCCCCGTCCCCGCCCATGGACACGGCCACCAGGCGCGCCCCGCGCCCGTGCAGCTCCATAGCGGCCCGCTTGACGTCCTGCAGCGTGGGCAGCTCGCGCCCAAGCGCCAGCGAAAGCTCGTAGCGGTTCGGCTTGACGAGGAAGGGTCCGGCTTCTAAGCCCGCCACCAGCTTTGCACCCTCGGCGTCCAGCACGCACTGCGCGCCCCCCGAGGCGAGCATCAAATCGCGGTACAGTGTGTCCGGGCATCCGGGCGGAAGGCTTCCGGTAAACACGAGTACACCGTCCGCGCCAAAGTCCCTGGCGTCCTGCATCAAAGGAGTCCAATCGGCCTGCGTGGCCGGAACCCCCCCTTGGTTCACCTCGGTAACCTCCGAGCGCGCGCGGTCGTATATTTTTAGATTCTCCCGCACCTCGCCCGGCAAGATGCGCATGCGGTTCTGCACGCCTTCCTCTGCGAGGCGGGCAGCCACAAGATCGCCTCCGCTCTCGTACAAAAAGCCCGCCGAGCGCGCGGGCAAGCCCAAACGCTGCGCGACGATGGCCACGTTGATCCCCTTGCCGCTGGCGTCGCGGCGCATGGCGCGCACGCGGTTCATGCCGCCCGGCGTTAAGGTGTCAATCTCCACCATCCGGTCGATACAGGGGTTCAGGCAAAAGGCTGTCAGCATGGCTCTCACTTCGATTCCTA
The DNA here is from genome assembly GCA_031553225.1 of Eubacteriales bacterium. Taxonomy (GTDB): domain Bacteria; phylum Bacillota; class Clostridia; order Christensenellales; family UBA1750; genus JAVBLU01. The sequence goes on along the minus strand of JAVBLU010000065.1, from coordinate 2,563 downwards.
CACATTCCGGCCTATTATAACAGAAAACGCCGCCGCCAACAATCACTATCCGTCGCCAAGCGCCCGCCTGCGGCCCCGGCCGCAAACGCATGAGAGATAAGGCGGTTTTTGCCGATCGTGATCATGATATGCGGCGGCGGGGCGTTTGGACAGCCCGGACAGTCGGTTATGGCTCGTCCTCGTCCAGGATGGTGACGTTGTCCGCGCCGAAGAGGGCGATGGCCTGCTGCGCAAGCGAGGGACGCGCGGCCGGATCGGGCGCGGCGTTGGCGTTGAAGGGCGTGTTGTCCACAGGACCGCTCTGCCCTTCCAGTTCGAAGCGCACGTGCAGGGGCCGCCCGGCGATGCGCTCGGTGAGCGCGTCGGCCATCTGCTGGTTTTCCTCCTTGACGGCGGAGCGGTAGAAAACGCTGTCCGCCGCCGAAAACCACACCGTTAACGCGGCCGCGTCCAGCAGACGCGGTTTTCCCTTCTGCAGCAGCACGTACTTGCTCATGCCAAACTCGCTCTTTACCGCAGCCAGCACGCCCGCCCACAGACCGGGCGCGTCGTTGGCGGCCGGGGGCTTGGGCGAGGGATGCGCGGCCGCCTTCTCCTTTGGGGCCTGGGCGGCCGCCGGGACGGCCTGGGATTTCGCCGCGGGCTTTGCGGGCTGTGAGGCGGCGCCGCGCTCCAGCGCCTCCTCCAGGCGCTTAACGCGCGCCTCCAGCGCCTCGCGTCGCTCTGAGGTGTCCGGGCGGCAGGCGCGCACCATGCACACCTCCACAAGCAGCCGCGGCTGAGACGCCCAGCGCAGCGTCCCTTCCGCGCGGGCCATCATCTCCAGCCAGTACAGGGCGCGCTCCGGGCCCACGGCCAGGGCCTGCTTGCGCAGGGCGGCCGCTTCCTCGGCCGTGAGGGCGAGCAGGTCGCGGCAGTCTGGCACGGCCACCGCCACGACGATCTGGCGCATGTAGCCCGTCAGATCGCGCAGGAACACGGCCGCATCCCGGCCTTCCTGAACGAGCCGCTCGACAAGCTGCAGGCATCCCGCCGTATCGCCCGCAAGCAGCGCGTCCACCACCTGCGCCAAAAAAGCCTGTCCGCTCGCGCCCAGCACCTGCAGCACACCCTGAGCCGTCAGTGCTCCTTCAGCATATCCGATGCACACCTCCAGCAGCGTCTGCGCGTCGCGCATGCCGCCCTCGGCCGACCGGGCGATCAGGCGCAGGGCCTCGTCCTCGGCCTCCATACCCATGCTGCTCACCATCAGGCGCAGGCGGCCGGCGATGCCCGCAAGCGATATACGCTGAAAGTCGAAACGCTGGCAGCGCGAGAGCACCGTCGCGGGCAGCCGCTGCGGCTCGGTGGTAGCCAGAATGAACAGCGCGTGCGGGGGCGGCTCCTCCAGCGTTTTCAGCAGCGCATTGAACGCTCCGGTGGAGAGCATGTGCACCTCATCGATGATGTACACCTTATAGCGGCCGTGCTGAGGCGGGTACTTCACCTTGTCGCGCAGGTCGCGTATCTCGTCCACGCCGTTGTTGGACGCGGCGTCGATCTCGACGATGTCCATGTTCTCAAGGGCCAGCGCCGTGCAGCTTGCGCACGCGCCGCAGGCCTCGCCATCCTGCGGAGTTCGGCAGTTTACCGCGCGCGCAAGCAGCCGCGCGATGGTCGTTTTGCCCGTGCCCCGGCTGCCGCAAAACAGGTATGCGTGCGCCGGCCGCCCGCTTTGCACCTGGCGGCGCAGCGTTGTGACCACGGCCGACTGCTCCACCACATCCGCAAAGCGTGTGGGCCGCCACGTGCGGTACAGCGCCTGATTCATGCGCCCACCTCCCCTGCCTATTATGCGCAAATTTGGCCTTCTTGGCAAGCGTCCCCGTATGTCCGGCGCGCTTTTGCACATCCTAAACCCCTATTTAGACAAGGAGTTGATGCCGTATGTCGCGCGTCGTTTGCTCGGTGTGCCATCAGGCGCTGGACAGCCGAAGCGTGTCCGCGTGCCCTAGCTGCAACGAATTCATCTGCCCCGGCTGCCGGGATGCCTGGGGCCACCGCTGCCGCTCCGGCGGGGATGAGGACGCCCTGGAGTAGCCGAATCGCCGCTGCGCGGGCAGCGATTTCTTTACAAGTTATACCAAATATGCCATAATAGAAGAGCGCAATCGTAAGAAAAAAAGAGAACGGAGGCGTCACATGTCCTTTTTCTGCAAGCGTCTGCTCTCCTTGGCCGCCGCCCTGGTTCTGGCTGTTGCCGTCTGCGCCGGGCTGTTCATCCCCGCGACCGCTCAGGCCATCATCCTGCCCTCCTACCAAATCAGCAGCCCCTACTCCATCGCCTACGCGCCGAACATGCCCCTTTGGCTTCAGGTATCCGGCCAATCCGTTCCTTATCAGCTGGGCGGCTCCAGCTGGCTGGACCTGTACCCCAACCAGCTGCAGATGTCCGGCATGGGCGCGAAGGCCGTTTTCGACCTGACCACGTTCACGCAGCTGCAGTTCGCCACGGTGCATCTGCCCGCCCTGCCCATCAACATCAACACCATCGAGGTGCGCGCCGGCTTCGGCTCGCTCCTGC
>JAVBLU010000022.1:0-22806 GCA_031553225.1 Eubacteriales bacterium | reverse complement strand
TTTTTTCCTTCTGGTGTTTGCCTGTGTTGAGGTTCTGGTTTTTGTTTTTGAATGCCCTCGTCACCGTTTTGTTTTTATTGCGGGGGTGTGGGGGGCCATTGCGGGGCCTACACGCCCGTTTTCTATTTGGCTTCTCATCCCGCCGCGGCTGCTCAAAGGGCGGACTTGTGCAGACGAACGGCATGGGCGGTGTCCTATACGGGGATTCCAGAGAGCGGGCATGCCGCATGAGAGCGGAGCGCGGCAGAGCTTTCCTGCCCCCCTTTGAGGATGCGCTTTGCCCTTTACGAAAGTGCTTTTGCGATGTACACTAGAAACGAAAGGAGGCGTGCGGATGGCTTTGGTTTGTTTCTTTGGGGGCGCGAACGACGCCATGCCCCGCGCCTGCATGGACGATGCGCGCGAGCTGGCACGTCTGCTGGCTATGCAGGGCAACAACATGGTGTTTGGCGGAGGCGAGGGCGGCGTGATGGGCGCCGCGGTGCGCGGCGCGTCCCAGGGCGGCGCGCGCGTGACGGGCGTGGTGCCCGAGTACCTCAACCTTCCCGGCGTCATCTACCAGCGCTGTGACGAGCTGGTGATTACCTCGGGCATGCGCGACCGCGCCGAGCGGATGATGGACGCCGCGGACGCCTATGTCGTGCTGCCCGGCGGCATCGGTACGCTGTACGAAATGCTTGAGGTGCTTGTGCTGCGCCAGCTGGGCCGGCACCGAAAACCCATTGTACTGTTGAACACGAACGGCTTTTACGACACGCTGCTGGGCTTCTTGACCGAGCTCATCGACGTTGGCGCCTGCACCCTTGACTGCGCCACGCTGTATCAGACGGCCCAAAGCCCGCAGGAAGCGGCCCGGCTTGTGACGGAAGGGCTCGCGCAGCCCTGATTGAGCATGGAGGACTAGGCCTATGTATGACGACGGTTTTGTGCAAGACGCCCGCCGCCGCGGTGAAAAGTGCGTGCGCGGCCTGCTGCTTGCGGTGGGCGTGCTGTTGGCGGTCTGCGTCGCGTTGCTCGTCATGCGCCAGCAGCTGGCCGTGTCGCTGCTGACGCTGTTTGCGGGCGCGGCTATTTTGGTGTGGTGGGACGCGGTTTTGCTGCCGCACGTGATGTACGCACGTTACCTGAAGGATCTGAAAGCCTCCCTGATAAAACAGACGGACGGTCTGTATTGTGGGTGCGATGTGGGCGTCGCCGTGCGCGACGGCGTGCGTTTCCATCCCCTGACGCTTCAGGACGAGGAGGGCATCGAGCGGCTGTTCTACCTGGACGAGCGTTTTCCCCTGCCGAGCATCGCCGCGGGCGCGGCTGTCACCATCGAGCATTCCGGGCAGTATGTGCGGGATATCCGGCGGCAAGGGGGAGAGGAGCATGGCGCATAAGCCTGTCGTGCTCGTATGCGTTACCGGCCAGAAGACCTGCGAGCGGCTCATCCGCGCCGGTGCCGCCGTCGCCCGGCCCCTTCACGCCGATCTCTCGGTGGTACACGTGGCGCGCAAAGGGTTCGCCTTTCTCGGCAACCCCAAGGAGGGCGAGGCGTTGGAGTTTTTGTACGAGGTATCCAAAGCCGAGGGCGCGGACATGACCGTGCTGCGCGCGGACGACGTGCCGGGAAGCCTGCAGTCGCACGCGGTGAAGCACGGGGTTACGCACATCATCATCGGCGCGTCGGGCGGAACGGAGGGCGCGGACTTTCAGCGCCGGCTCTCCCAGCTTCTGCCGCACGTGGAGATCCGCACGGTATACGAGTAAGGAGTGAGGCGCATGGCGCAGGGATGGACGACGCCCAGGCGGATGAAGGGCCCGGTCGCCTTGCTGGGCGATAGTTTGCGACTGTACGGCGGAGCGTTTGTGCCCATGCTGAACGTGATGCTTCTGCTCACCTTTCTCCCTTTGGCGGTTGCGGTGTTCCTCTTTGTCCGCGGGTTTATGCCCGCGGCTGCGCAGGGGGCGCAGGCCCTTCGCTGGTCGGGCGCGGCGCCCGGATGGCTGAATGCATGGAACGCCGACAGCGTCGTCCTTATGCTGATCGCCGCCGGCATTATGCTCGCTTCCAGCATCGCATTTTCGCCGCTGCAGAGCGGGGCGGTTTCCCTTATCGCCCTGCGCAAGGCGGCGGGCGGCTCGCTTTCCTCAGGCGAAGCGCTGCTTCTGGCGGGCAAGCGGTGGGGCAGGCTCACCGTGCTGATGCTGTGCTGGTGGCTTGTCAGCACGGCCGCCGCCGTGGTGCTGATGATCCCTTACGTAGGCGGAGCGGTTATGATGGGGCTGAGCCTGAGCCACGCCAATCCGGCCTTCATCGTGCTGAGCATCCTGCTCATGGCGGTTGGGTATTTCGCCATGCTCGCGGGCATGATGTGCCTGACGGTCGCCATGCAGCCCGCTTATCCCCTGGCGCTGGTAGAAGGCAAGTGGCGCTTTGAGAATGTGAAGCGATGCTGTGCGCTCATGTTTGCGCGCGGGCGGTTCGCGCGCGTGCTGGGGGCCAACGTGCTCGTGTATCTGTGCGCGGCCGCGCTGGGCATGTGCGCCGCGCCGCTTATGTTTTTGTTCCAGCTCGTTCCCGGCGGGTTTGTGGTTGGCCCGATCCTTTCGGTCTTGCTCGGGTGCCTGCTGACGCCGTTTGGCGGATGCCTGGGCGTTGCGGTGCTTCAGGACGCGCGCAGCGCGCCGTAAAGCGCGGAACGGCCGGGGATGGGTGGAGCGGAAATGCGTGAGAGGTGCCTGACGGCCAGATGAAAACTGGGCGAGCGCTGCGGCTGTTTGACGATACAGGGCTGGACGCCGGCGTGCGCCGCAGCCTCTACGTCGCCATACTCGCCATTACCCTGGGGCAGGTGTGCTTCACCATCACCGGCGGCCCGGCGCTGACGGGATTCATACGCCAGCTGGGCGGCGGCGACTTCGCCGTATCGCTGCTCTCGGCCGTGCCGGTCATCGGCAGCCTCGTGCAGATGCCCGCCTCCTTCCTGGTGGAACGCTTCCGCTCGCGGCGGGGCTGCATGCTCGCCTTTGGCGTGGTGCAAAGGGCGGTGTGGCTGGGGGTCGCCCTCGTGCCCTACGTCGTGCCCGGACAGATCGCCTACGCGCGCGTGTGGGCCACCCTATCCTTCGTAGCGCTGTCCGGATGCGCCGCGGCGTTCGTCAACGTGTCCTTCTTCTCGCTGATGGGCGACCTTGTGCCCATGCGTCTGCGCGGCCGCTACTTTGCCACCAGAAGCAGCATCGCCACCTGTACAGGCGTTGCGGCGGGTCTGCTTTCCGGGCTTTTGCTGGACTGGCTGCCCGGATACGCGGGCTATACGGTTGTGTTCACGCTGTGCGCCGTGTTTGGCGTGGCGGACATCTGCTGCTTCTTCTTTGTGCCCTGGCCGCCCATGCAGGTTCAGGAAAAGCGCGAGGGTTTCGCGGAGATGCTTGGCCAGGTGCTGCGCAACAAGCCCTACATGCGCCTGGTGCTGTTTGCGGTGATGTGGTACTTTCCGGTGCGCATGTCCGGGCCATTTTTCTCGGTGTACATGCTCGGTACGCTGCGGATGACCTATCTGCAAATCTCCATTTTGTCCACCACCTGCGCGTCCGTGTCCACAGTATTGACCATCGGCGCGTGGGGCAGACTAATGGACCGCTACGGTGTGCGGCCGGTCATCGTGTTTTGCATGGCCGTAGCCTGTGGCCTGCCCCTTTCCTGGAACTGGACGAGGCCGGGCTCTTTGTGGCTCATCCCCATCACGGAGGCCGTTTCCGGCGCGGTGTGGGCCACCATCGACATGGGGTTCCAAAACCTGTATCTGTTCCAGTCGCCCCAGAAGAACCGCACGATGTACGTAGCCGTGTACGCGGTGTTTACGCAGCTCATCGGCAATGCCGTGGCCTTTGTGCTGGGTGGCGCGCTTGTGGAGCGCGTGATGCCGCGCGTGGAGAGCTGGGGCAGCCTCTTTGGCATGACCATGACCCGATACAACGGAATCTTCCTGCTGTCCATGTTTGCGCGCGTCCTGGTACTCGTCCTGTTCCTACGCTTGCTGCAGGACGAGGGCTCCTCCTCGGTCGCCGCCATGCTGCGCGGCGTGGCGCAGGATACGGCGCAGGGCGTCAGCCGCCGGGTGCGCGCCTTCCGCGTGCTGCGCGCGCGCAGAAGGGCGGTGGCGGCCGCCAAGCGCGGGGGCACGCTCCCATAGGGCCATACGCCGCAGAACAGCGCCGTCCAAGCGGCGTTTGGCTGTGCGTGAACGCGGGGCTCAGGCCGCCTTTGGCCGGCGCACACTAAAGCCCGCTTAAGCGAACCATAAGGAGGTACACAATGAACAAGGAACTGCCCCTGCGCAGCGAGGTCCCTGCGCACGAGTGCTGGCAGCTGGGCCATTTGTTCGACGGCCTGCCCGCGTGGGAGAAGGCCTTCGCAGACGCCAAGGCGCTTGTGGAGAGCCTGCCAGCGATGCGCGGAACGCTGGGCTCGTCGCCGCAGGCGCTCAGGAGCGGCCTTGCTGCCTCTTTTCAGGCGCAGTTGGCCTGCCACAAGCTGTATGCCTACGCCCGTATGCTGCGCGATGAGGACAACCAGAACACAGCCGCCCAGGGCATCTGCGACCGCGCGGGCGTGCTCGTCACCGCCTTGTCCACCGCCGCCAGCTTCATTCAGCCGGAGCTTCTGGCCATGCCCGAGGACACGCTGCGCGCTTACATGACGGAGCCGGACATTGCCGACTATCGTCGGTTTTTGCAGGAGACGCTGCTGCTTCGGCCGCACACCCTGCCCGAACGCGAGGAGGAGCTGCTCGCCATGGCGGGCGACATGGCCCAAGGCGCGGACACGATTTACGACATGCTCACGGACGCCGATCTGGTGTACCCCGAGGTGCCCGACGGCTCAGGCGGGCAGGTGCAGCTCTCGCACGGGCGGTATCTGCAGCTGCTGGAGAGCCGCAACCCCGACGTACGCCTGGCCGCCTACGAGGGCATGATGGGCACCTACGCCAAGTTCCGTAACACCATCGCCGCCTCCTACGCCACCTCGCTCAAGGGCGATACGTTCTACGCCAGGGCGCGCGGCTACGCATCCTCGCTGCAGGCCGCGCTGTACCCCAACGAGATACCCGAGTCGGTGTATCACAGTCTGCTCACGGCCATCCACGCGCATCTGCCCTCGCTGGAACGGTACGTATCGCTGCGCGGCAAAATACTGGGCCTTTCCAGCGTGCGCTTTTGCGACCTGTACGTGCCCATGTACGAGGGGTTCGACGTCAAGATTCCATACGGCGAGGCCTTCGACCTGTGCGCCAGCGCACTGCGGGTGCTTGGCGATGATTACGTGGCGGCCTATGATCAGGCCAAGACCGGCGGCTGGGTGGATGTGCACGAGACGCGCGGAAAAACCTCGGGCGCTTACTCGTGGGGCACCTACGGCACACATCCTTACGTGCTGCTCAACTATCACGAGTCCTTCGATGCCGTGTCCACCCTGGCGCACGAGATGGGTCACGCGCTGCACAGCTTCTTCTCCAACAAGCGCCAGCCTTACGCCAGCAGTGAGTATCCGCTGTTTTTGGCGGAGGTCGCCTCCACGGTGAATGAATCGCTCCTGCTGGACGAGCTGCTGCGCCGCCACACCGACCGCGACGCCCAGCGCTTCCTGCTGAACTACCGCCTGGAGCAGATACGCACCACGGTCATTCGCCAGTCCATGTTCGCCGAATTTGAGATGCGCACACACGAGCTCGCTTGGGAGGGAGCCGCCCTCACGCACGAGTCGCTGTGCGAGCTGTACCAGGGCATTGTGGGCAGCTACTACCAGAGCGTACAGCAGGACGAATGGATCAAGAACGAGTGGATGCGCATCCCGCATTTCTACCGCGCGTTCTACGTGTATCAGTACGCTACGGGCTTTTCCTCGGCGGCCTGCATCGCCCAGCGCATCGCCAAGGAAGGCGCGCCGGCCGCGGCCGCCTACCGCGATTTTCTGTCGCTGGGCGGCTCGCTGCCGCCTCTGGAAGCCCTGCGCGTGGCGGGCGTGGACCTGAGCACCCCCGCGCCCGTGGAAGCCTGCCTGCGCCTCTTTGAGGAGACCATGGCCAAGCTGCAAGCGCTGGCCTAGGAGGGATTTGAGCAATGCAAGGCCTGAACCGCGCCGAAGCTTTGCAGCACCTGCACAGCGAGTTGACCCGCAGAAACCCGAAAGCCGACCTGGACGAGAAGCTGGTGCAAAGCGTTCTGGCCACGGCCCTGGACGCCGACCTGCGCTTTATGGAGGCCACGGGCGTGCTTGTGGGCGGGCTGCCGGGCGACGCCTTCTACGACGATGACGAGGCCTACGAGGCCATCTGCGACGCTGTCGTGTCCACCCTCGGCCTGTCCGAGGAGGCCGAGATGGCCGCCTGCCGGATCGTGGACGACTACATGGACATCTTCGAGCAGTATCTCACGAGCAAGGGCCTCATCGACTGGTCCTGAACGCCCGATTTGTTTTGCCTCTACAGCCGGCGGCTCAGCAGCTTTGCGAAATGATCGCCTGAGGCTGCGGAACAGCGCGATGATCGCCTGCAGGGCTGCTGCGGCGGCGCGCCGTATACGCCGCCAGTTTCCCCCCGTCTTATCTGCATTACCCGTTGCTGTGGAAAGAGGATCGGAGGCTGCTTTGTCTTCAGGAAGAAGGAGCGACCCGCGCGGGTCGCTCCTTGGGCGTATCGGGGTTGCGTGGGGCGAGGAGGGCGGCGCTAAGAGGCCTGAAACAGGGCGTCACCTCAGCGGTTTTCGCACCACGACTCTATCCTTTTCCGCTTGCGCGTGCACCGTAAAGCCAAGCCGCCGATACATCGCCGCGGGCCCTGTAAAATCGCCCGCCACGCTCACGAAAGCCCTTTGGGGGTAGGCTTCCACGCAGTCAAAGCCGTCGGCGGCCGCATCGGCGCAGACCCGCTCGGTCAGCGCCGCCGCAATGCCCATGCGCTGCATGGCGGGCGCTATGACAAAGCAGTAGATGGATTTGACCCGCTCGGCCGGATTTGCCTCCACCGCCTGCCGGGACCGCAGCCAGCTGATGCAGTGCAGGCAGTCGGCTTTCGTGTTCGCGTTGCACCAGCCCACGACTTGGCCCTCGCAATAGGCCAGATAGCCCTGCAGCACGCCGTCGCGCACGTACTGCAGGGCCAGCGCCCGGCGCTTCTGCGGCGAGGAGAAATCCGTTTGCATGCGGTGATCGGCGCTGCACCAGCAAACGCAGTAGCATTTGCCTTCCTCGGTATTGTCGTCGTGCGGCGTTTGGTCAAAGAAGCGAACATAGTCGTCCGCCAGGCCGGGCGACAGCCGTTTGATGTCGATGGTCATCTGGCTCCCCGCTTTCCTCCATGGTGTTCCCGCCCGCCAGTCGGGCCGGGGGATGAGGGTGCACGACGGATGGCGGAACAGCCAGCGGGCGCGGCTCTCCCGCAAGCGGAACGGCCGCCGCGCTTGTCGCGCGGCGGCCGTTTGGGGTTTAATACATCGGGGGCTGGGCGGGAGCGGCCGGGGGGTTCTTGTCCGGCAGATCCGCCACGAGCGACTCGGTGGTGAGCAGCATGCCCGCGACCGAGCAGGCGTTTTGCAGGGAGGAACGCACAACCTTGGTCGGGTCGATGATGCCCTTGGCCGCCATGGAGCCGTACTCGTCGCGCAGGGCGTCGTAGCCGAAGTCGGGCTCCTTGTTCGCCTTCACCTTTTCGGCCACAACCGAGCCCTCCAGGCCCGCGTTGATGGCGATCTGGCGGATGGGCTCCTCGATGGCGCGCAGCACGATGTTCACGCCGGTCTTCACATCGCCCACTTCTTTGGAGGCAAGGGCCGCCACGGCCGTCATGCACTTGATAAGCGCCACGCCGCCGCCGGGCACGATGCCCTCTTCCACGCCCGCGCGGGTGGCCGCCAGGGCGTCTTCGATGCGCAGCTTCTTTTCCTTCATCTCAATCTCGGTGGCCGCGCCGACCTTGATGACCGCCACGCCGCCGGACAGCTTCGCCAGGCGCTCCTGGAGCTTCTCGCGGTCGTAGTCGGAGGTGGTGTCTTCGATTTGCGCCTTGATGGAGGAGATGCGGGCCTTGATCTCGGAGGCCTCGCCGGCGCCTTCCACGATGGTCGTGTTGTCCTTGTCCACCGTCACCTGGCGGGCGTTGCCCAGCATGGCGATGGTGGTCTCCTTCAGGTCAAGGCCAAGCTCGTCGGAGATGACCTGGCCGCCCGTGAGGGTGGCGATGTCGCCCAGCATGGCCTTGCGGCGGTCGCCGAAGCCCGGGGCCTTGACCGCGACGCAGGTGAAGGTGCCGCGCAGCTTGTTCACGATGATGGTGGCCAGAGCCTCGCCCTCCACGTCCTCGGCGATGATGAGCAGCTTGCGGCCGGCCTGCACAACCTGCTCGAGCAGGGGCAGAATCTCCTGGATGTTGGAAATCTTCTTCTCGGTGATCAGGATGAGCGGGTTGTCCAGCACCGCCACCATCTTGTCCATATCGGTGGCCATGTAGGCGGAGGCGTACCCACGGTCAAACTGCATGCCCTCAACGACCACCAGCTCGGTGTTCAGTGTCTTGGACTCCTCCACCGTGATGACGCCGTTGTTGCCGACCTTCTCCATGGCGTCCGCGATGAGCGTGCCGATGGAATCCTCGCCGGCCGAGATGGCGGCGACCTGCGCGATCGCCTGCTTGCCTTCGATGGGCTTGGAGATGCTCTTGAGCGCCTCAACGGCCGCGTCGGAGGCGGCGGCGATGCCGCGCTTGAGCATCATGGGGTTCGCGCCGGCGGCCAGGTTCTTTAGGCCCTCGCGTACCATGGCCTGCGCCAAAAGCGTGGAGGAGGTGGTGCCGTCGCCCGCGTCGTCGTTCGTCTTGGTGGCGGTTACCTTCAGGAGCTGCGCGCCCATGTTCTCGAAGGCGTCTTCCAGCTCGATTTCCTTGGCGATGGTCACGCCGTCGTTCGTCACCAGGGGCGCGCCGAACTTCTTGTCGAGCACGACGTTGCGGCCCTTGGGGCCAAGGGTGATCTTGACGGTGTCAGCCAGCTTATTTACGCCGCGCTCCAGCGCGTGGCGGGCATCCTCGCCGAAGAGAATCTGTTTGGCCATATCCTTACGTACCTCCCTTTAATTAGCAAACAACGGCGAGAATGTCGCTCTGACGGACGATGATGAGCTCCTGGCCGTCCAGCTTCACTTCCGTGCCCGCATACTTCGAATAGATGACCTTCTGGCCGACCGCCACCTGCATCGTGATCTCCTTGCCGTCCACGTTGCCGCCGGGTCCAACCGCAAGCACTTCGGCCATCTGCGGCTTTTCCTTGGCCGTGCCGGGCAGCACGATGCCGGATTTGGTGGTCTCCTCCGCCTCGATGTTCTTGATGACCACACGGTCGCCGAGGGGTTTGATGTTCATGCCTTCTGCCTCCTTAGTTCGTATGGGGTCGCCTTGTCCTTCTTCGTTGTTAGCACTCACGTTTACTGAGTGCTAAATAGCACACGCCTACTATAGCTATCCAGGCTGGTTTACGCAACCTTCATTATGTGCCGATTTTGCCAAAAATATACGTGTTTACGGCGAATAGCTCGCTGATGCTCGCGTTTTCTATGGCGTCTTTAGTTTGCGCCTTTCTTTATAATGGGTGCAAGAGGAATAGGGGGGCGCAGCGCATGGACAAATGGGACCGGCGTTTTATGGAGATGATCGAGCTGATCGGCACATGGGCCAGCTGCTATCAGGAGAACCGCAAGATGGGCGCGGTGATCGTGCGCGACCGGCGCGTGCTCACCACCGGCTATAACGGCGCTCCGGCGGGCGTTAAGACGTGTGTGGAGCGCGGCGCGTGCATGCGCAAGGAGCGGGGCATCCCCTCCGGCCAGCGCGCCGAAATTTGTTACGCCGTGCACGCCGAACAGAACGCCCTCATCCAGGCTGCCAAGCTGGGCGTGTGCGTGGACGGTGCGACCTTGTATGTCACCCACCAGCCCTGCTCCATCTGCGCCAAGCTCATCATTAACGCCGGCATTGCGCGCGTGGTGTACCGCCACCCCTACCCGGACGACTTTACGCAGGAGCTCTTCGCCGAAGCGGGCGTCGCCATGGAGCAGTTTTCGCAGTAAAGGCGCAGCTAGGCGGACAGGCTGCTCCTGAGTATATGAACGGCGCTTACGCACGCCGCCACAGCGAGGGCGTGAGCAGCAACAGAATCGGCATGATCTCCAGGCGTCCGATGAGCATGCACATGGAGAGAGTCAGCTTGGATAGGTTGGAAAAATCGGCGTAGTTGCCGACAGGGCCGATCATGCCAAGTCCGGGCCCGATGTTGCCTGTGGCCGAGATGACGGCCGTAAAGGTGGAGATAAAGTCGAAGCCATTGGCTGAAACGACGAGCGTGGCCACGATGATCACGCTGACGTAGCCGAAGAAGAACACGAGCACGGAACGCAGCGTGTCCTCCTCTACGCGCTTGCCGTCCACAATGATGGGCCGGACGAGCCGCGGGTGCAAGATGGCGGACAGATCGCGGCGGAAGGTTTTCGTCAGCAGCAAAAGGCGAGACACCTTAATGCCCCCGCCTGTGGATCCGGCGCACGCGCCGATGATCATCAGGCACAGCAGAACGGATTTGGACAGCGTGGGCCACTGGTCAAAGTTGGCGGTGGCGAAGCCGGTTGTGGTGATCACCGAGGATACCTGGAACGCGGCGTAGCGCAGGGCGTTGAGGAAGCCTTTGTAGCCGGGCAGTATGTTCAGCGTGATGATGAGGATGGACACTGCCACGATGCCCACGTACAACAGCAGCTCTTCGTTGCGTACCGCCTTTTTGTACCGGCGTACCAAAAAGGAGAAGTACACGGCGAAGTTGACGCCGAAAAGCAACATGAACGCGCCGATGATAAGCTCCGCCCAAAAGTTGTTGTAGCCGCCGATGGAGGCGTTGAGCACGGCGAACCCGCCGGTTCCGGCTGTTGCGAAGGTGTTCACCAGGGCGTCGAAGAGCGGCATGCGCGTGAGCAGCAGCAGCCCCGCCATAAGCACCGTCATGCCCAGATAGATCAGGTACAGCAGCTTGGCCGTTTCCCTCAGCCGGGGCACCAGCTTTTCCGGGCTGGGGCCCGGGCTTTCCGCGCGCAGAATCTCCATGTTGCGCGAGCCCAGCTGCGGCAGGATGGCAATGGTAAGCACGAGCACGCCCATGCCGCCTACCCAGTGCGTAAAGGAACGCCAGAAGAGAAGCCCATGCGGCAGCGCTTCCACATTGCGCAGAATGCTCGCGCCCGTTGTCGTGAAGCCGCTAACCGTCTCAAAGAAGGCGTCGACGTAGGACGGGATAGCGCCTGTAAACACAAAAGGAAGCGCCCCAAAGGCGGACAGGAGCACCCATCCCCCGCCCACTAAGGCGAAGCCGTCGCGCGCCTGCAGCTGCCGCTTGCTGGGGCGCAGAAGCAGCATAAGCGGCAGTCCGCACACGAGCAGCAGCGCAAGGGTGATCAGAAAGGCGGGCGCGTCGCCCTCGCGGTAGATGAGCGACACAGCCAGCGAGGGGGCGAGCAGCACGGCCTCGCTGCACAAGAGCACGCCAAGCGCGCGCAGAATCATACGTACCTGCATGCGCTCAGCCCCCGATGAGTATGTCGTTGAGGTCGGTCAGCTGCAGCCCTTTGGTGACGATGATCACCGTGTCGCCCTCGCGCACCACGTCGTTGCCGAAGGGAATGACGATCTGGTTTTTGTGCACGATGGCCGCCACAAGCACCCCGGACTTAAGGCGCATATCCTTGAGGGGCACGCCCAAAATGCGCGAACCGCTGTGGGCGCAAAATTCCACCGCCTCGGCCTGCCCGCCGACGATGCGGTATAGCCGCTCCACGAAGGAACCCTCGGAATTCACCATGGCGCGCACGTAGCGAACGATGCGGTCGGCGGTCAGGTCCTTGGGCGATATCACCGACACGCCTTCCGCCAGGCGGGCGTAGTGCGTGCGCGTAACTTTGGCCACGGCCTTGCCAACGCCGGCGTCCTTGGCGTGCAGCGCAGCCAGAATATTCTCCTCGTCACGGTCGGTCAGCGCCACGAAGGCGTCCATGTCGCGCAGGTTTTCCTGGTCCAGGATGTCCTGATCGGTCCCGTCGCCCAGGATGACCACGGCTTCGGGCAGCAGGGCGCTCAGCTGGCGTGCGCGTTTCTCCTCTAGTTCCAGAATGCGCGCGCGCATGCCCAGCTTGTGCAGCTGCCGCGCCAGATAAAAAGCGATGCGCGAGCCGCCCACGATCATCACCGTGCGCACCTTGTGCGGCACATGGCCCATGTACTTGGCAAAGAGCAGCGTTTGCGTGGGTTCGCCCACGATGTGCAGGTGGTCGCCTTCCTGCGCGGCGAAGTCGCCGTCGGGGATGAGCACCTCGTCGCCTCTCACAACCACGGCGAACAGCACGTGGCAGGGCATGGTCGGCCGAAGCAGGCGCAGGGGCTTGCCGATGTTTGGGGCGTCCGCGCCCACGAGAAACTCGATCATCTCCACCCGGCCGCGGGCGAAAGTTTCGATGGAGTGCGCGTGCGGAAAGCGCAGAAGGCGCGATATTTCTCCTGCGGCGAAGAGCTCCGGGTTGATCGTCAGATCGATCCCCAGGTCGTCGCGCAGCATGGACTCGGTATTTGCGTACTCCGGGTTACGGATGCGCGCAATGATCTTCTTTGCGCCCATTTTGTGCGCCATCAGGCAACAAATCATGTTCATCTCGTCGGAGGAGGTGACGGCGATGAAAATATCCGCTTCCTTCACCCCGGCCTCGCGGAGCGTGTCGGCGCTGGCGCCGGAACCCTGAATGCACAGTACGTCCAGCTTCTCGATGGCCTTGCGAAGGGCTTCGGCGTTGCTGTCCACAACGACCACATCGTGGC
This sequence comes from Eubacteriales bacterium, assembly GCA_031553225.1. GTDB lineage: Bacteria > Bacillota > Clostridia > Christensenellales > UBA1750 > JAVBLU01. The sequence continues at coordinate 9,922 of JAVBLU010000022.1, read as the reverse complement.
CTTCGTTGGACAGCTGTTCGGCGAGGGCATGGCCCACCTTGCCGTCGCCTACAATAATGATGCGCATCTCTACAGGACCTTTCTAAATGGAAATGCTCAATATGCGTACGGCGGTTATTCGTACGCGGCGTTCTGGATGAAGATGTCGCTTGCCCAGGCTGCCCACTCGTCCGCAACGCCGATGTCGGCCAGGGAGGGGTAATCCTTGGCGATGAACCCGCCGCCGTACGGTTTTAGGTAGCGAAGCATCGCGCGCGCTTCCGCTTCAATGGCGGTGCGGTCCCCCGTGGCGAGTACCGTTTGGATATCAACGGGGCACCAGAAGCTCGTGCGGCCGCCATACTTTTGCCCAAGCTCGGCCACGCCGTGCAGCCCGGGCTGGTCGAACTGCAGCACATCCATGCCCATGTCCACCCAATCGCCTACGATTGCCCCCACCTTGCCGCAGGAGTGCATAATGATATGCAACCCGAGTGCGTGCGCTTCATCGACCATGGAGCGGTACGCCGGCGCGAACAGCTTGCGCCACAGCGCGGGGGAGACGAGCAGCGCGCCCTGCGTGCCCCAGTCGTCGCCAAAGATCACGCCATCCGCGCCCATAAGCGCCGCGCGGCGCATCATGAGCGCGTTGTGGCGCACGGTCATCCAGGTTAGGCGCTCCACGCGCGCCGGTTCCATCAAAACATCGAGCAATAGGTTGTCCATTCGCCGTAAATCGCGTAAAATAGAGAACAAACCGCCGCACCACCCCAGGCGGTACTTGTCGCCGCAGGCGGCCTTGGCCGAGGCGATCTGCTCGTCGGTTACGGGCGGAAGCTGCGGGAAGGCGTACTCCTCCAGGGCGTCCCACTCCTCCAGCGCGCCGCGCAGACACTCGCCCTTTGTGCGGCCGTTCAGGCGGCCGTACAGGTTGCCGAAGCGGTCCAGCATCAGCTCGCCGGGAAAGTCGGGCGCCATGCGCACGAGCTCCTCGTGCCGGCCAAAGCTCGAACCGGGGTAATCGGGCAAGAACATGGGCAACCCGGCTATGTCGTTGGGCCCGGGCGCATTGAAGGAAAGCCCGATACGCGGCGGGTTGTCATGATTGATGACGCGGCGGATGATCTCCTGACTCGTCATGAAGAGCCTCCTTGGTACGCATGTGCTTTTTTTGGTGACGCAAGCCATATTATACAGTACCGCGCTTCAAAAAGAAAGCGATTCCGGACCGCAGGGGATGGTGACGAGATGCACATACGCGAACGAATCAAGCGTGTTTGGCGTCATATCGGGCTTTGGTTCATCAAGGCCATCCTGCGCCCTCTGTTCCCCTGCAGGCCGGTGGGACACAGAAAGGTGGATGCCCGCAAGCAGCCGGTGGTGTTTGTGTGCAACCATCTGGAGATCTACGGCCCGATCGTGACGGCGCTGCGCATGCCGTTTCGGCATCGGCCGTGGATCATCTCCGAGATGCTGGATCGTGAGCTCATCGAGGCGCAGCTCACCAGCGGCGTGGACCGCGTGTTCCGCGCCCTTTCCGAGGGCTTTCGGCGCGGACTCACGCGAAAGCTGCTGCCTCTCATCTCCTTCGTTATGGTGGCGCTCAACGGTATCCCCGTGCACCACGGCAGCGGCCGGGAGGTGCTGCGCACCATCGAGCAGACCGTGGAGGAGATGGAGAGACGCAACAACATCCTGCTTTTTCCGGAGAATCCGGGCGGCCAGGAGGGCGGCTATGTGAGCGAGGGCGTGTCGCGTTTCCACAAGGGCTTCGCCGAGATTGGCCGGGCGTACTACAAACGAACCGGGCGGCGGGCGTTGTTCGTGCCCGTGTACGTGAACAAGCGCAAACGCACCATGACGTTTCTGCCGGGCGTACGCTACGATCCGGACAACCCGCCCGCCGTGGAAAAGGAACGCTTGGCCGGCTGCCTGCACGACACCATGGTGAGCGCAGCGCAGCCGGCGGGTCAGGCAAGCGCCTGAGGTCTTGCCGGTTTTGCATGGCAGTTGGCGAAAGCGCGCTGGCCAACCGCGAAAGGGGCGGCAGCCGTGAGGCACCGCAGCGCCGTTACCCACGGCGCGAGCCCTGCTTGATGGCCTGATCGGTGAGCACGGCGGCTCCGGCGGCAAGGATGCCCTGCAGCACGGCCTGGATGCAAAGGCCCATCAGGCCGATGGCTCCGAGGATACCCAGAACGACGAGCGTAAAGGGAATCGTCCAATCGGGAACCATGGGGGCGCGCTTCATGACCATGCCGATGACATACAGCACAGGAACAAGGATGAGCGCCTGTTCGACGAGAAACTGCGATAAATCCATGGGATACCTCCTTGATGTAAATGTTCGTTTCAGCATATGAGCGACGGGGACAGAGTTGCCACTTTTCCGGCCGGCGCTTGACAAAGCCGCCGCGACCGCATATACTAGGCCAAATTCAGCTTGGAGGTAGCCCATGGAAGCGCGCCGTTTGGACGCTGACGCCGGGCGCCTGCCGCCGTAGAAAACTGCGGGCGGAGGCGCTGCTTTGGCGCTGCGCCCGAGATGGAAGAGCGAAGGAACCGCCATCCGGACGACCGGGGGCGGTTTTTGTTGTATGTTCTTTGGGCGGAAGGAGGTGATCCTATGGGCACGGACGCGACCCTATCCGACGGCGAGGACGCGCTTTCATCACACGATAAAGGAGCGTTTTCCATGCAGGAAATGGTGTTTCAGCCCTCGCAGCGTCCGGAAGCCGAGGAATTGCGCGGCTACATCGGACGCAGCGTCCGCGTGCACGGGTATGTGCACAAGATCCGCATGATGAGCGGTTTTGCGTTTGTGCTGCTGCGCACGAAGCGGTCGGTGCTGCAGTGCTTGTATGTTCCGCTGGAAGCGGTGTTTCCCCTGGAGGAGATACGGGAAGGGGACTGTGTGATCGCGGAAGGCACGCTTGAGGCGGAGGAACGCTCGCGCGCCGGGTGCGAGCTGCACCTGCGCCACTGCCGCGTGCTCTCGCGGCCGGCGGGCGAGCCGGCCGTGGTGATCAGCGGCAAGGATTTGCTCACCTCCTTCGACAACCGCTTTGCCTGCCGGGCGCTCACGCTGCGGCACGAGAAGGAGCGCGCCGTGTTCCTCGTGCAAAATGCGCTTACCCGCGGCATGCGGCGTTTTTTGCAGGGCCAGCGGTTCTGCGAGATCCACACGCCCAAGATCGTACAGGAGGGCGTCGAGGGCGGCGCGAACCTGTTTGCCGTGGACTACTTCGGCCGCCAGGCGTATCTGGCGCAGAGCCCGCAGGCGTACAAGCAGATGATGGTGGGGCCGCTGGAGCGCGTGTTCGAGATCGCGCCCGCGTACCGAGCCGAACAGCACGATACCTCGCGGCACCTGAGCGAGTTCATCAGCGTGGACCTGGAGATGGGCTTCATCGACGGCTTTGAGGACGTGATGCGCATGGAAGCGGGCATGCTGGAGGATGCGATGGCGTGCGTGCGGGAGGAGTGCGGCCCGGAACTCGCGCTGCTTGGCGCGAGCGTTCCCTCGCCGGGCGCGATACCGGCGCTGCGCTTTGACGAGGGCAAGCGTTTGGCGGGGGTGGAGGGCGCGGAAAGGGACGACCTGTCGCCGGAGGAGGAGCGCCGCATCGGCGCGTATGCGAAGGCCGAGACGGGGAGCGACTTCGTCTTCGTCACGCACTATCCGTCGGCTAAACGGCCTTTTTACGCCATGGACGATCCGGCGGACGAGCGCTATACGCTCAGCTTCGATCTGCTGTTTCGGGGTGAAGAGATCACCACGGGCGGGCAGCGCATCCACGACCATGCGGCCCAGGTGCGCAAGATGCGCCGCCGCGGCATGGATCCCGCCGCCTTCTCGCATTACCTGCTTGCACACCACAGCGGCCTGCCGCCGCACGGCGGGCTTGGGCTCGGGCTGGAGCGGCTGACCGCGCAGCTGCTCGGCCTGCCCAACGTGCGCCAGGCGTGCCTGTTCCCGCGCGACCAGCTGCGCCTCGTTCCCTAACGGGCGATCATGCCCCCGGACGACGAAAAGCGCCCTCCCGCACAAGGAGGGCGCTTGGCGCGGCGGGCTGGGCGCCCTCAGCGCGCGGTCACGGAGCTTACGCAGTCGCTGTAGTCCAGAATGGCGAGCAGGGCGATCTGCGTGAGCGTGAAGGGGAGCTTTAGGCGGATCGTCAGGCTTTGGCTGTCACCTTCGTGGAAGGCGATCTGCTGAATGGACACGGCGTGCGAGGACAGAAGCCGGGTCAGCTCGCCCAGCGCGTCGGGCTCATTGCCCAGCCGCAGTTCAAACACAACCACGCGGCCATAGCGGCGTTCAATCTTCTCGGAGAGGGTGCGCAGCGCGGTGAGCGTGAGAAAGGTGAAGAGCGTAGCGGCCACCGCGGCCATGTAGTATCCTGCTCCAACCGCCAAACCGATGCAACCGACCATCCACAGGCTTGCGGCCGTAGTCAGGCCGCGTACGTTGATCCCCTCGCGCAGGATGGCGCCTGCGCCCAAGAACCCGATGCCGCTGACCACCTGTGCGCCTAGGCGCGTGGGGTCGACGGACGCGCGCCCCACATACTGCTCAAATACGAACGCGCCGGTCATCATCACCAGCGTCGATCCCACGCACACCAGGATGTGCGTACGAAACCCCGCGGCGTGATGCGTCACCTCGCGCTCCAGGCCTACAAGGCCGCCCAGGGCGGTGGCCAGAGCGAGCTGTCCGGCTGCGACGGCAATGAGTTCCCAACTGAGCATGGCCGGCCTCCTTATTGAAGCGTTTCCAACAGCTGCAGCATCTGCGCCCAGCCGTTCAGCGCCTTTTCGTCCTCCGGCTGGGCGCTCTGGTAGGGCAAAGCGCCGTTCAGCACGCGCTGCATCAGGTCAGCCAGCGCCGTGGGATCAAAGGGCGGAAAAAAGTATGCGTTCGGGTAACCGCACAGAAGCTCGCGGGCATAGGCGACGTCCGCGACGATCTCCACGCCGCCTAATCTGCGCGCCTCTAGAAGCGGCAGGCTCCCGCTTTCGATGTAGGAAGGGAAGAGGAGCACGTCTTGCACGTACATGCGCAGCACGTCCGCCCGGGGGAGGGTCCCCACGAACTCCACCTGCGGCAGCCCTTGCGCGCCGAAGGCGTCGCGCTGGCTCTCGTCGCGGGTGAACACCACCCGAAAATCCGTGTGCCCGCGCTGTACCAGCAGCCGCGCCGCCTGTACGGCGCAGGTATGGTTTTTATACGGGTATCCGGCGGCCGGGTACACGAACGTACGCGTTGTTACCGGCTTGCCAGGTACAAACGCGCAGGACGCCGCGCCACGCACGTCCACGTCCGTGGAAAGTACGGCGAGGCGCTCCTTGGGCACGCGCGCCATGCGCTCCACGGCCTCGGCCATGCAGTTCGTCTGCGTAATCACAAGATCCGCGCGGCGGCAGTCGGCTTTGATCATGCGGCCGAGCACGTGCTGATAAACGGCCATCTTGCGCTCGCCCCCGCGAACAAAGGAGTAGCGCTTAAGCGTTTGAAACGGGATGGGCTGCTGCAGAAACAGAACTTGCCTGCCGCGGAAGCGGTGGGCTATCATGTCCTGCAGGGAGAGCACAACCTCCGCGCCCGATTGCCGCAGCAGCCGCGGCTGGACGCAGTAATCGTGAAACAGCCGCACGCCCCAGTTCTTTTTTGTGTAGGGCGTGGCGACCACGCGCACGTGCGGCGCGCTCTCAAGCTCGACCGTGCTCACAAAGAAGGTCCATTCGTGCGCCCGGCCGTGCTCCAGCACAAACTTGTGAAAGGAACGCAGTACCGTGGCCACGCCGCCCACGCTGGCCGCCACGTCCAATACGGCAATTCTCACGCCTCTTCCTCCTCGTACAGCGCGCTTTGAAGCGTAGCGTCCATGCCGCCAAGCGCCGTACGCGCCTTGTCCGACGGGTACAGCGTGGAGGCAAAGAGTTTGCGGAAATTGTAGCGCGACAAAAACGGTTCGCCCCGGCGCACAAGGCGCAGGCCTCCCTCCGCTGCCGCGATGGCGGCGTACGCCGGCCAGTACGGCAGACGCAAAACGCGCACGCGCGGGTTGTGCGCGCGCTCCATGCGCAGGAAATCGGCCGCGGTGACCGCGTCCCGGTCGCTTACATTATATGCGCCGGAGGGCGCGTCCGAGGAAAGGAAACGAACAAGGAAGTCCGTCACGTTGCGCAGCGCGCAAAAGTGGAAGCTGTAGCTCCCATCACGAAAACAGTATGCGGCGCGTTTGCCGGGCAGATAGAAGCGCTTGTCCACATTCAAACGGAAGCCGGGCGCGTACACCGGCGCAAGACGCATCACCGCTCGGCGCGGGCCGCCAGCCATGGCCAGCAGGTGCTCCTCGGCCCGGCGCTTGCTTGCGCCGTAAGGCGAGGCCGGGCGGCAGGGCGCGTCCTCGCTCACGGCGCGGACGCTCTGCGGGCCGTACACCTCGATGGTGCTGGAGAACAGGATCGTGTGCGCGCCCTCCCGCGCGGCGGCGTCGAACACGCGGCAGGCCGCCTCGCCGTTGATGCGGCCGTACGCTTCGGGCGATAGGTCGCGCCCTTTGCCATGCACGAGCGCCGCCAGATGCACCACGTGATCCGGCCGCACGGCCGTCATGCCGGCTGTTACGGCCCCGCTGTCGCATATGTCCACGGCCGAATAAACAACAAAGGGCTGCGCCGCCGCGCCCCCCACGTCCCAGCCGTATACCTCGTAGCCGGCGGCGTGCAGGGCGAGCGCCGCCGCGCGGCCCACCGTGCCGTTCACGCCCGTCACGAGCACCCGTTCAGCCATGCTTCTCGCCCGTCCCTTCCACAACCCCGCTGCGCGCGGCCACGCGGAAGAAGGTGAGCAGCACGATCCGCGCGTCAAACAGGAAGGACATACGCCGCACGTACGCGCCGTCCAGCTCCGCCTTTACGGGGATGGGCAGCTCGTCCCGCCCGTTCACTTGCGCCCAGCCTGTCATGCCGGGCGTCACGTCGTTTGCGCCGTACCGCTCGCGCTCGGCCACCAGATCGTCCTGGTTCCACAGCGCGGGGCGGGGCCCTACGAAGCTCACCTCGCCGCGCATGATGTTCCATATCTGCGGCAGCTCGTCCAGGCTGGAGCGCCGCAGGAACCGCCCGAGCCTCGTGATGTAGGCGCCTGGGTCTTGCAGCATGTGCGTGGGCACGTTGCTCGGCGCGTCCGTGCGCATGGTGCGAAATTTGTATATTTTGAAGAGCTTCCTGCCCCGGCCTACCCTCTGCTGGGTAAACAGCGCCGGGCCGGGCGAGGTAAGCCGCACGGCCAGGGCGAGCAACAGCAAGGGAACGGCCAGCACAAGGCCCATCAGCCAGCCTGCCGCTATGTCCAGAGCCGGCTTCACAAAGCGCCGGTACATGCTCCGCCTCTCCTTTCGGTCAAGCCGCGCCGCGCTTTTCAGACGGCGGCCCGTTCCCGGGTATGCCGGCGGGTGTTCGCTGCAAGCGGAAGGGCGCGAATTCCCCCGGGGAGCGCTCTATTTCATCAGGTGGGTAATACCCGCCACGTCGTCCACGGGCAGGGAGAACGCGATGCCCTTGCCGGGCGTGGCCAGACCGGCCTTTTCGGACACGGCCTTCATCACGCTGTGCCGGCTATCGCGTGCGATTAAGATGAGCACGATCTCCTTTTCGGGCTGAATGGCAATGCCGAAGAAACGCTCCGTCTCGTGGATGCCGCTGCCGCGCGCATGAACCACCGTGCCACCCTGGGCCCCTGCCTGGCGTGCGGCGTCCATTACGTCCTCGGCAAAGCCGCGGTCCACGATCGTCACGATCAGGTCGTATTCACCTTGCGGCGCGGCGGCCGAAACCGCGCGGCCCTCGCCTTGCGTCATGTCCTGTGCATCCTTTCCCAATAGGAGATCCAGTGTTTTTTGCCCGGCCACTCCGTCCAAGCTGAGCAGGCAAGCGACGCCTGCGTTCGCGCGGCGCAGCTGCATCCGCTCGGCAAGGGCCGCGAGAAGCGGCCCGGCTTTCCCCTCGAACAAAGCGCACATGCACACGTCCTTCTCGGTTTGCTCAAGGCCGAGCATGCTGAGAATTTGCGAGGTAGCCGTGCCCTCGCCCTGTATGACAACCTTCAGGTGCGCGCCGGCCTTGCCGGCCATCTCGCACACCGCGTCGCCCCGGCCCCTGTCCACAATGGCCAGCAGGAGGGACACGCCCCTCGTGTTCATTCCGGACATCCTATGACTCACCTTCGTCCACGTTTTGCGAATGGGATAGATCGATGTAGTTCTCGGCCTCATCGGCGGAAGGCGGAAGCAGGAGCGCCGGCTGAAGCTGCGCGCTGTTCTGCTTTACGCGATACACGAGTCCGAGCAGCTGAATGGCGATCAGGGGCGTCATGGCCACCATGGCCACTAGGCCGAAGGCGCTGGTCATCACGTCGCTTCCCACCGCCTCGCTCGCACCCATGGCGAAGGGCAGCAGAAAGGTGGCCGTCATGGCGCCGGAGGCGACGCCGCCGGAATCGAAGGCGATGGCGGTGAAGCTGCCCGGCGTAACGAACATGAGCGCCAAGGCGATGCCGTAGCCGGGCGCGAGAAACCACCAGATGGAGATACCCGTGAGCGCGCGCACCATCGAGATACCGATGGACACCGCAACGCCAAGCGACAGCGAGAGCATCATCGCGCGACGGGAGATGCTGCCGCCCGTGATGTGGCTGACCTCGCGGTTCAGCACGTGTACGGCCGGCTCCGCAGCCACCACGCAAAAGCCCATCACCATGCCAACCGGAATCACCCAGAAGCTGGAGGCGCGCGAAGCGAGCGCCGCCCCGAGAGCCTTACCTGCGGGCAAGAAGCCGACGTTAACGCCGGTGAGGAAGAGCGTAAGCCCGATGAACGTGTACACAAGCCCCACGCCGATGCGGATGAGCTGCTTTTTGTGCAGGTGCAGGTAGATCAGTTGAAATGCGATGAACAACCCGGCGATGGGCAACAGCGCCAGGGCGATCTCCTTGGCGTAGACCGGCAGTTCGCTTGCGAACACGTGCAGGGCGCCGCCTATCGTGTTAGCGCTGGGCGTAAGGACGGGCGTATAGTCGCCTGCCGTGCCGCCGAAGAGCGCGCTGAGGATCATGACGGCGATGATCGGGCCGACAGAGCACAGCGCCACCAGGCCGAAGCTGTCCTCCGCGCTGGAGCGGCTGCCCATGACGGAAGCGACGCCAACGCCCAGGGTCAGGATGAAGGGCACGGTGATGGGGCCGGTCGTTACGCCGCCCGAATCAAAAGCCACCGATAGAAACGCAGGGTTCGTGAAGGCCGCCACAAGGAAGACGAGCAGATAACACCCCAGCAGCAGCTTTTTTAGGTTAACGCGGAAAATGATGCGCAGCAGGGCGATAACGAGGAAAACGCCCACCCCGCCTGCTACGGCGCAAATAATGACCGCGTCGGGTACGCCCTGCACCTGCTTGGCCAGCACCTGCAAATCCGGTTCGGCCACGGTGATGAGGAAGCCGATGAGCAGCCCGAACACCACAAACAGCGTCAGCCTGCGCGAGCGAGTGAGCTGTGCGCCGATCATTTCGCCCATGGGCCGCATGGAGATGTCCGTGCCGATCATGAAGGCGACCATGCCGACAATAAGCAAGAAAGCGCCCACATGGAACAGCAGCAGCACGTCTGCCGTCATGGGCGCCAAGGTGAGGTGCAACAGCCACACGAGCGCCACAATGGGCAGTACGGCCGACAGCACCTCCGTAAGTTTAGAGCGCAGTAGCCGTCCCATGTCATCACCCGGACTTTATTCTAACGTATCAGCGCGGCGCTTGTCAAACCTCAGGGCAAAAGCAACAATTAATGGGCGTGGGGGGGGGGGGGGTGGGCCGGCCCCCCCCCGGGGGGGGGAGGAGAGGGGGGAGGCCGGGCGGGGGGCACACAACCCCGCGTAGGAAACA
>JAVBLU010000036.1:0-26033 GCA_031553225.1 Eubacteriales bacterium | reverse complement strand
AGAGCGCCGCCCTTCGCGCATCCCGCCAAGGGCCTCGTCCCTTGGATCCCATCTGCATGCGGGCAAGCGGCGTTTGGCAAGGGCAAACGCCTGCATAACGCAAACGAAGCGGGCCCGGCGGCATGTGAAGCCGCCGGGCCCGGATTTCCCTTATCGGCCGGTACGGTTTTACACTGATGCAGGTATAGGTGATTTGCATGAAAAAGATACTCGGCTGCGTTCGGCGGGCGGACCAGGATTTTGCCATGATCCGGCCGGGCGACAGCGTGCTGGTGGGCGTTTCCGGCGGCAAGGACTCCCTTGTGCTGCTGCGCGCGCTGCACCTGTACCAGCGTTTTTTTTCCGCAACGCCTTTCACGCTGCAGGCGGCCACTCTGACCATGGGGTTTGAGCCCTTCGACCTGAGCGGCGTATCGGCCATGTGCCTGGAACTGGGCGTGCCGTATCACGTGCGCCACACGCGCATCGGCAAGGTGGTGTTCGAGGAGCGCAAGGAAAAGAACCCCTGCGCCCTGTGCGCCACCATGCGCAGGGGCGCGCTCAACGAGATGGCCCTGTCGCTTGGCTGCAACTGCGTAGCGCTTGGCCACCACCGCGACGACGCCATCGAAACCATGCTGCTGTCGTTGTTCTACGAGGGCCGCATCCACACCTTTTCCCCCGTAACGAACCTGACAAAAACCGGCCTGCGCCTCATCCGCCCGCTGCTCTATGCGCCCGAAAAGGAAATTCGCGCTCTGGCGCGCAAGCTGCAGCTGCCCGTCGTGCCCTCGCCCTGCCCCGCCAACGGCCGCACAAAACGCCAAAGCATGAAGGACTTGCTGGATCTTCTGCAAACCCACGTGCCGGACGTGCGGGAGAAGATGCTCTCCGCACTGCGCAACACCGCCCAGTACGGCCTGTGGGACGCCCCCGCCCAGGAGCGCGAGTAGCGCGGGCGGCGGGCAGGGAGGGGACGGCGGAGGGCGCCGCCCTCCGCGCCGCCCTCCAAGGGACTGGTCCCTTGGATCCCATCGCGCGGGGGCACTGCATTTTTTGTGGGGAGCGCCGCGGTTTGCCCGGGCGGCATAAGCGGTCCCGGCGGCGCACGAGCCGGCGGGACCGCGATGAAAAGGGACGATTGCTTCGCCCGTCAAATTCTTTCCGCCGAAAACCCGGCATGGACCGCCTCAGCCCGTTGCGCAGCCAACGAATAAACCCGCCGGCGCATATGCGCCGGCGGGTTTTGCGCCGCCGCGCCGAAAAGGACGGTTGAGCCCGGCCGCAAAGCGGCCGGGCTCATAAGGGTTCCAAGGGACTGGTCCCTTGGCAGGGGGCGAGGGGGGGGCGGCGCCCCCCGTCATCCCCGCGCCAGCCCCGCACGCCTCCCTACAGGCCGAAGGCGTCCTTCAGCGCGGACACGGCGCCGCTCTCCTGGGCGGCGGGAAGGCACACGGCGATCTTGGTCTCGGAGGTGGTGACCAGGAAGGGCACGACCTGGCGGGAGGCCAGGCGATCGAAGACGCGTCCGGCAATGCCCGGCTGGCGCTCCATGCCGGGGCCCTCCACGGTGAGCTTCACAAGGTCGCTCTGGCGGGAGAGGGAGGCGTAGCTGCCCGCCGGCAGCGCGCCAAGGGCAGCGCAGGCTTTGTCCATATCGGCGGAGGGCAGCGAGAAAGACACGTCCACATGCCCGTCCTGGGGCGCGGTCTGGGAGATCATGTCAACGTTTACGGCGGCCTTGCCCAGCGCCTGGAACAGGGCGGCGGCAGCCCTTGGCATGTGGGGCACGCCGCGCACCGAGAGCATGGCCTGCTCCTTTTGCACGTACATCGCCTGAACGGCCAGCTCCTCGGTGAGCATGTCCTTCATGGTGTAGCGGCCGGGGCGCTTCTTCAGGAGGTACTGCGCGGCCTTCAGCGCGCCCAGTACGAAGATGCGGCGGGAGGCGGCTGTGTGCTTGACGCTGAGCACCTCGTCCGGGCCCATAAAGAGCACTTCGTGCTCGCCCACCACCGTGCCCCCGCGCAGGGCGTGTATGCCGATATCGCCGCGGTTTCGAAGGGCCTTGCCCTGGCGGCCGTACACGAAGTGCGCGTCGGCCGGGTGCAGGCGCGCCAGCTCGTCGGCAAGCATAACGGCCGTGCCGCTGGGCGCGTCCAGCTTGGTGTTGTGGTGCTTTTCGATGATCTCGATATCGAACTTGTCAAGCGCCACGGCGCAGGTGCGCAACACGTCCACCATCACGTTCACGCCCAGGGACATGTTGGCGCACTGAAAGATGGGCAGCGTGCGCGCGGCCTCGTCGATTGCCTTGTGCTGCTCGGGCGTAAAGCCGGTGGTGGCGATCACCAGGGGGGTTTTCGTGGCCAGGCCATAGGCCAGCACGCCCTCAAGCGCCGAGGCCGTGGAAAAATCGATGAGCACGTCGGCCTTTACGTCGCAGGCGTCCAGGGAATCAAACAGGGGGAAGGGCAGCGTTTGCCCGGCGGCGAAGCGGTCAACGCCCGCCGCGACGAGCGCGTCGTTTTCGGCGGCGGCCTCGGCGAGCATGCGGCCCGCCTTGCCCAAAGCGCCGTGAATGAGGATGCGCGGCATAAAAATTCCTCCAGGGCTATTGCGCGATGAGCGACAGGGCGCGCATCTCACGCTCCAGCATTCTTTGGTTTTCCGGCAGCATGTCAACAAGCGGCATGCGCAAGGGCCCCACGTCAAAGCCCATCAGGCGCATGGCGGTTTTTACGGGAACGGGGTTCACCTCGCAGAACAGGGCCTTCACCAGGGGGTTCAGCTGAAACTGCAGCGCACGGCACCCGGCCACGTCGCCCGCCATGTACCGCTCCACCAGCTGGTGGGTCAGCTTGGGGCACACGTTGGCCAGCACGGAGATAACGCCCTGCCCGCCCAGGCTTAAAACGGGCAGGATGTGGTCGTCATTGCCGGAATACAGGTCGATGTCCGGGCACAGCCGGGCCATCTCGGTGATCTGGCTGATATCCGCGGAGGCTTCCTTCATGCCGCGGATGCGCGGGTGCGCGCAGAGGCTCTTCAGGGTGGCGGGCGTCATGTTCAGCCCCGTGCGCACGGGCACGTTGTAGATGATGACCGGGATGGACACCGCGTCGGCGATGGCGGTAAAGTGGGCGATCAGGCCGTGCTGGGTGGTCTTGTTGTAGTAGGGGGTCACCACGAGCAGCGCGTCGGCGCCCAGGTCCTGCGCGCGGCGGGACGCCTGCACGGACTCGCTCGTGTTGTTGCCGCCGGTTCCGGCGATGACGGGCACGCGGCCCCGGCTCTCGCGCACGACGGCGTCGATCACCTGCTCGCGCTCCCTTGGTTCCATGGTGGACGGCTCGCCCGTGGTGCCGCAGGCCACGATGGCGTCGGTGCCCTGCGCGATATGCCAGGCGACCAGCTCTTTCACGACGGACGTATTCACCCCATCTTTGGTAAAGGGCGTTACGAGCGCCACAGCCGAACCGGTAAAGATCGCCATTCTGCCTCAGCTCCTTTTCTGATACTTGGCCTGACAGCCGTACTCCGCGGGCGCGCGCGGCGCTTTTTCAGGCAAACAAAAACAGCGCCCGGAAAGAGGCGCCGCCCGAGACTCCCGCCGCGCGAGCGCCCAAACAGGCGCGCCGCGCGAAAAATGAGCACGTCCGGGTACAGCGCTTCGCGGCGGTCGCCGCGACAGTCGCAGCGCTCTTCGCACTGCGCCCAGGCAAGCCCACGCGGGTAGGCTTCCTTCGGCGTGCGCGCCCTTCAACGGCCGTCCGCAGGCTCCCGCGCCCTACGGCCGTTTACTCATCGCGTCACGCACCTCTGACCACGGCCCCATTATACAATAGCCCGCGTCCACATGCAACCTGGAAAAACCGCGCATTTTCAGGTTGACACCGAGGCCGCAGCCGCATATAATAAAGCAAATTTCGGCAGGAGCGAGGAGGGGTTGCCTTATGTACGCACTGCGCATGTGCGGCTATCCGGTTACCCTGATTACGCGCTTGCGTACCTGACGATGGCGGCATCGGCGGTACGCACAGAGCGTCTTCGCCGATGCGGAAGGGTCAGTGCGGATACCCGGACGCTGGAGTCGTCCGGTTTTTTCTTTTTGCGCGCGGCACTACGATACAAAGGCGAAGCAGACAAAGGCGTTTTGCGGCGGACATACATGGGAAAGGGGTGGGCGCGATGCCGGCGATTGAGGCCGTCGACCTAACCAAGCGCTACCGAACGCGCGTGAAGGCGGAGGGGCTGGCGGCGGGGGTGCGCGCCTTGGTAGCGCCACAATACCGCGAGGTGACGGCGGTGCAGGGCGTGTCCTTCAGCGTGGAGAAAGGCGAGATGATCGCCTTCATCGGCCCCAACGGCGCGGGCAAATCCACCACCATCAAGATGCTCACGGGCATCTTAACCCCCACGCTGGGCTCCTGCCGCGTGCTGGGGCTAAACCCGACGCTGCAGCGGCGGCAGCTGTCCTACCACATCGGCACGGTGTTCGGGCAAAAATCGCAGCTGTGGTTCCACCTGCCGCCCACGGACAGCTTTGCGCTGCTGGGCGCCATCTACGACATGGACAAGAAGGCCGTTGACCGGCGCGTCGCTTTCCTGAGCGAGCTGTTCGATATCAAAGACCTGCTGAGCGTACCCGTGCGCAAGATGTCCCTTGGGCAGCGGATACGCTGCGAGGTGGCCGCTTCCCTTCTGCACAGCCCCGAGCTTCTGTTTTTGGACGAACCGACCATCGGGCTGGACGTGGTGGTGAAGCACGCCATACGCGAGCTCATCGCCTCCGCCAACCGCGAGCAGGGCGTTACCGTGTTCCTCACAAGCCACGACGCGGGCGACGTGTCCTCGCTGTGCCGCCGGGCGCTGGTCATCGACCACGGCCGCATCGTACTGGATCAAAGCGTGAAAGCGCTGAAGTATGACTACCTAAACCGCAAGGTGGTGCAGGTGAAGTACTTCACGGCCACGCCCCTGCCCGAGTTGCCCGGCGTAAGCGTGGAGAAGGCGGGCGAGATGTCGGCGCGCCTTTTGGTGGACACCAGCGTGCAGCAGATCGGGGAGGTGATGCGCCTGATCGCCGGAAGCGGCCAGGTGGCGGACATCACCGTGGAGGACCCGCCCATGGAGGACATCATCGCCGCCATCTTTCAATCGCAGCAGCCCGGCCATTAGCCGGCGCCCCGCCCATACGGAAAGGTGAGGTCAACGTGAAGAGAAAAAACGCGGCCCGCGGCGGCATCCCGCCCGCGCAAGGGGGCGAAAGGGCATGACGTACGCCCTGCGCAAATACTGGGCCATCGCCCGCGCCCAGCTGCTCAACATCACGGCGTACCGCGCGCGGCTCGTATCCATGTTCCTGTTTTACACGCTGTTCATCTATGTGTTCTTCAACCTGTGGCGGGCCATCTACCAGGGCGGCGAGGTGGCGGGCTACACGCTTGTGCAGATCGTGTGGTATCTGTGCTGCACCGAGATCGTGGCCTTCGGCGCGCGCGCGCCGCTGCTGTCCGAAGTCGGCCGCGACATACGCTCCGGGGCCATCGCCTACCAGCTGGGCCGCCCGTACGACTTTGTGGGCTTTTACTTCGCTTCCTCGGCGGCCGAGATGCTCGTTGGCATGGCGGCCATCGGGGCGCTGGGCGGCGTTCTGGGGCTTTTGTTCGTGGGGCCCATCCCCGCGTACGCGTACTGGGCGCTGCCCCTATGCCTCCTGTCGCTGCTGCTGGGCGTGTGCCTGCAGTTCTTTATGCAGATGTGCGCCACGCTCACCGCGCTGTGGCTGGAGGATTCCTCGGGCGTGTCGCTCATCTTGCAAAAGCTGGTGTTCATGCTCGGCGTGTTCATCCCCGTGGAGTTTTTGCCCCGATGGCTTGCGCCCGCCGCGCGGCTGCTGCCCTTTTCCTACGTCGCATGGGCGCCTTCCCGGCTGATGGTGGCCTTCTCGTGGGAACTGTTTTTGCAGGTGCTGCCCGTTCAGATCATCTACGTGGCGGGCTTTGCGCTTTTGTCACGCTTCATGTTCAGCCGCGGGATGCACGCGATGGAAGCGCACGGCGGATAGTGAAAACCATGGCGAGGGGGGGACCTTGATGCTGCGCAATCTGCGGCTCGTATGGCTGTACTTCAAGGTGAATCTGGCCGGCGCTCTGGCGTACCGTTCGGCCTTTGTGATGCAGGCGGCGGGCATGGCGCTCTCCAACGCCGCCTTCATCTTCTTCTGGTGGATCGCCTTCGCGCAGATCGGCGGGCGGATCGGCGGGTACGACTTCTCCGACGTGATGTTCATCTGGGCCATGGCCTCCACCTCCTTCGGCCTGGCCAGCGTGTTCCTGGGCAACTTCAACGGCGTTTCCGGCACCATCGTCTCCGGCGAGCTGGACGTGTACCTGCTGCAGCCAAAGCCTGTCATCATCGGGCTTTTGTGCAACCGTACCTCGCTGTCCGCCTGGGGCGACGTGGCCTACGGCTTCATCCTGATGGCCCTAACGCGCCAGAGCGGCGCCGCCTGGCTGGTGTTCCTGCCGGGCGTTGTGGCGGGCGCGCTGGTCACCGCGGCCATCGGGCTTTGCGGCCACACGCTTACGTTCTTTTTCGGCGAGGCGTCCCTCATTGGGCGCGCGGCGGTGGAGTTCTCCATCAACTTTTGCATCTACCCGCAGGGCATCTACCGGGGCCTGGTGCGCCTGCTCATGTATACGCTCATCCCCGCGGCGTTTGTGGTGCATGTGCCCTTGTCGCTGGCGCGCTCCTTCACCTGGACGCACCTGATCGGCCTTGCATGCGGCATATGCGTGTACCTGCTGCTCGTGTACCGCTTCTTCCTGTACGGCCTGCGCCGCTACGAATCGGGCAACCTCATCCTCACGCGCCAGTAAGGCGTAAGGAAAATACTTCCTACGCCGGCCGTAAGGTTGACGCCCATCGGCGCGGGGTGTATCATAAGGAAGATATGAACATTGGAGGAAAAAATGGAGGAAATCGCCCTGGGCGATCTGGTGCAGATGCGCAAGCCGCACCCCTGCGGAAGCGACCAGTGGGTG
This sequence comes from Eubacteriales bacterium, assembly GCA_031553225.1. GTDB lineage: Bacteria > Bacillota > Clostridia > Christensenellales > UBA1750 > JAVBLU01. The sequence goes on along the minus strand of JAVBLU010000036.1, from coordinate 19,005 downwards.
GTTACGCGCACGGGCGCGGATATCAAGATCAAATGCCAGGGCTGCGGGCGCGTGGTCATGCTCGACCGCTTCACTTACCTAAAGCGCATGAAGAAGCTGTTGCGCCGCGCCGCAAGCCCCGAGACGTAAGCCCTCCGCGCGTCCTCATTCGGGCGTTTACCGCCTATGCTCAAGAAAGGCATTGTACATGAACGAACCAACCGATATGGCGCAGAAGGCCGAGCAGGACAAGCGCGCCGCCGACGCCCGACGCGAGATGTGGGCCTGGGTGCGCTGGCTTGTCTGTACGGTTCTTCTGGTGGTGGGCATCCGCATGTTCGTGTTCGAGCCGGTGCGCGTGGACGGCCCCTCCATGGAAGACACGCTGTTCACCAACGAGGTGATGGCCGTGTCCAAGGCGCACTACCGCCTGTCTGCGCCCAGGCGCGGCGACGTGGTTGTATGCCACTTCCGCAGTATCTCCTCCGACAACTACGTCAAGCGCGTGATCGGCCTGCCCGGCGAGGTTGTGGAGATTCACGGCTCGGTCGTGTACATCGACGGCGTGGCCATCGACGAGCCGTATTTAACAAAACCGAAGACCGCCGATATGGCACCAGTAGTTGTTCCCGCCGACAGCTTTCTGGTGATGGGGGACAACCGCGGTAATTCCGCCGATTCGCGCAAGGATTTCATCGGCTGCATCCCCCGCTCCGAGCTGGTCGGCAAGGCCATGGTGGTCATGTGGCCCTTAGACCGCCTCTCGGTCATCAAGCACTGACGGCGCCCCGCCGGGGCGCGAAGGAGACATCAGCGTGCAAAGCGACGAGGCCCTGTCCCCTGGGGCGGACAAGGCGGCCCCTCCCCAGCCAAAGCGCGAAGACGCCGCCGCCCTGCGCAACCGGTTGCTGCGCGACTGGGTGGCGCTGTTCGCCGTCGTGTTGGCCGTCGCTTTTTTGCTGCGCACGTTTGTGTTCACATTCGCCCACGTGGACGGGCCGTCCATGCTGCCCACCCTTGTGCACGGCGACCGCGTGCTCGTCTCGCTGATGGCCTACCGCACCGATACCCCAAAGCGCGGCGATATTGCCGTGTGCAGCTATTTCGGCCGCGACCAGGCCTTCGTCAAGCGCATCGTCGGCCTGCCCCACGAGACCCTGGAGATTAAGGGAAACGTTGTGTACATCAACGGCAAGGCCCTGGACGAACCCTATCTGGACGATCACGCCATGCAGGATTTTGGGCCGGTGAACCTGCGCGCCGAGGAATACTTCGTTCTGGGCGACAACCGCGCCAAATCGGGCGATTCGCGCAACCCTGAAATCGGGCCGCTGCCCGTCGACCGCCTTCTTGGCCGGGCCATCGCCATCGTGTGGCCCACCGGCCGGATCGAGGGGATATCGCCCCCCGCCTACGCAATCGATCGCAGGTAAATAATCCCCCGCGCAACCGAACGCACCCCCCGTTCGTCCTTATGGTAGTACGATCGGGGGGTTTTTTAATGCAAATGCCTTTGCGCCGCTGCGGCGCGCTTTTGTGCGCGGCGGTTATGTGCCTTTTGGCCCTGCTGCCCGCGCCCGCCCTGGCCAGACCCGCCCAGCTGGCCATCGACGACTTTGCGCCCGGCGCACTGGACCTGTACTTCACCGCCGCGCGGGACGGCCTGTCCTGGCGGCTCTTAGCGGGCGTAGAATTCGCCGAGGGCCGCGATTGGCTCAGCCCGAAAAAAGAGGACGTGCTGGCCACGGCCAAAAAGATGGCGGGAAAGGCCGGACGCTCGGACGATACCCTGCTGCGCGCGTACACGTCCTCCTCCTCCAAGCGCAAAAAGGTGCTCGCGGCGCGCGACCGCCTGGATTACATCCACGGCGCGCTCGTGGGGAAAAAGCTCTTTCCCATCGCGCCCAAATACGCCTACCACTGGGAAGATTCCTGGCACGCGCCCCGCAATTTCGACGGAGAGCGTCTGCACGAGGGCCAGGACATCCTATGCGACTTTGGCACGCCCATCCGCGCCGCATGCGAAGGCGTTGTGGAGCGCAAGGGCTGGAACACCCGCGGCGGCTGGCGGCTGGGCATTCGCGGCGGGGACGGCGTGTACTACTACTACGCGCATATGTCCACCTACGCCAAGAACACCGCCGAGGGCCGGACGATCAAAAAAGGCCAGGTCATCGGTTATGTGGGCGATTCCGGCCAGGGCCCCGAGGGAACCGTCGGCCTGATGGTTCCTCATCTGCATTTCGGCATGTACACCGACCCGGAGCGCAACCACGCCGTGGATCCCCTGGCCTTCCTCAACGAATGGGAGGCGGCCAAGCGGTAGGCGATGCGGGGATGAACGGTGCGTTTCTGCGGACCCGGCGGCGTAACTGCCGCCGTTTTTTTTTGTAAAAATGGTTGCGGCCGCTTGACGCACGAGCTCATATGATATATAATTCTAATTGATAATAATTATTGTTAGCGGGGACGGACATGAAGCGCGACACGATTCAGCGGCGCATCATTGCGGGCGCCGTGCGGCGGATGCGGCGGCATCCCACGGCGGAGGACGTCTATGTGGAGGTCCAGAAGGAGCACCACAGCATCAGCAAGGCGACGGTGTACCGGAACCTGCACGAGCTGGCCGAGGAAGGGGAGATACGCGCGGTGTTCCTGCCGGATTCGCCCGAGCGCTTCGACGCGCGCACCCCGCATCATTATCATTTTCGCTGTCGGCGCTGCGGCGAGGTGTTCGACGTGGACATGGGCTATTTGCCCGGCCTGGACAAGGCGGCGGCGGACATGTACGGTTTTCGCGTGGACGACCACGACATTGTTTTTCAGGGCCGGTGTCCTGCATGCCAAGAGGGTGAGTGACATGATTTGACGAGGGCTTTGTTGACCTGACGTCCGCACAAGGCAGCGTCAACCAACCGCACCGCAATAGGAGGGATATGACATGGCAGGCAAGGTATCCATCACCAAACTGAACATCCAGTACGCGCACCGCTTTCTTGGCTACGAAGGCGAGGCGCAGTACCTGCACGGTCACACCGGCACGCTCACCATCGAGGTGGCGGGCGAGGTGCACGAGCGCACCGGGTTCGTGTACCCGTGCAACAGCATCAAGCGCATCGCCTGGGACTATCTGAAGAACTTCGACCACGCGCTCATCCTGCAGCGGGAGGACCCCTTGCTCCCCGGCGTGCTCAAGGCGTACGAAGAGCAGGGCATCCGCGGCGGCGCGCCCAGCAACACCATGACCGGCCTGCCCATCGACACCGACCTGGCCAAGGCCTATCCCGAGTGCCGGCTGGTCGTGGTGAAAAAGGTGGCCACCTGCGAGAACCTCATCGAGCTCTTCCATGATCTGCTCAAAGACAAGTTGAACATCACAAAGATGACCTTCGCTTCCGGTGACAACGCCGCGTCCTTCACCTATTAAGCGGCCGAGGGGCGCCGGCCTCCGGCCCCCGCCCTGTGGGTGATACTGCGGGCCCAGCGGCCATAAGCGCCGCCGGGTCCGCGGCTTTTTTGGCCGAGCTGCCGCCCCGCGCACCGTGCGAAGTACCGCCCCTGCGGGCAGACGCTGCTGTGTGCCTTATGCGGACGGCTTTTCTTTCCTGCCGCGATGCGCTACAATGGGTTATGTAAGAAAATGGATATATCGCTTCGGGGGAGGGCCGGGTATGCTCAGGCGTCTTTGTACCATGGTTCTTATCGTTATAGCGTGTTGCGCCTGCGCACAGCGGCCGTCGGCTGTTGACGCGCGGGCCGTGATCACGCAGAGCCCGAGCGCAGTGCCAAGCCCCGGCGCGGCGCCGAGCGCGGAACGATTGCCGCCTGCCGCGTCGTTCACGCCGTCGCCCGCCACGCCGTCTCTCGCCTCGGCAACGCCCGCCACGCCGGCGCCCGCCACGCCGGCGCCACGCGCGACGATGCCGCCGGCAGCCACGGACATGGAGCTGTACAAAAGGGTGTTCAGCGGCGAAGGTGCGTTTTATAGCGCATATCTGGGGAAGGACATATCGCTGATAGAGTACTGCCAACAGGAGTGCACCGTTGACGACTTCGAGGCCTACTTCGAGTTTGCGGTTGTGGACATGGACGGGGACGGCGCTGCGGAGGTGATCCTGTATATCGGGCCGCCCGGCGTGAACATCGTTTTTCACTGCGCGGACGGCGTCGTATACGGGTATAGCTTTGGAACGAGCGAAACGCAAAACATGCGAACGGACGGTTCCTTCGAGCTCGACGGGAGTTCCTGGGCCATCTGTGAGCTGAAGTTCAACAAAGAGGTTTGCGAGTACAGGGAAATCGCCGCCGCGCAGTATCCGGGCGGCCGGCAAACGCCTGTTTACTTCCTGAACGGCAAGAGGGCGTCAAAAGACGCGTTCGACGCCTTTTGCGCCGAACAGCAAAAGAAGGACCCGGCTTGCTGGTACGCTGTGAACGACGACAACCTAAACGCCCAACTACGCGGCAGCCGATAGCCCGGGCGAGGAGCGTCGCCCTGATGCCATGCGTTTGTTTCAGGCGTTTACCCGCCAAGACAGCCGCGCGCATGGGATAAGCGAACCGCTCGGCCGGCGGCCCCTCCGCGCGATGGGATGCAAGGGGCGAGTCCCCTGGCGGGATGCGCGAAGGGCGGCGCCCTGCGCCGCCCCTCTTTTTGCCGTGCCTCCTCGCCGCTCCCCGTCTGCGCGCCTACAGCTCGTTCAAGGCGGACGTCAGCCGGGCGAGCGCCTCCCCGCGCCCCAGAAGGTAGGCGATCTCGATCGCGCCGCCGGGGGTGGATTCGCGCGCCGAAAGCGCGATGCGCACGGGCCAGAGCACCTGGCCGTTCTTGAGGGCCAGCTGCGGCGGAACGGCCATCAGCGCGTCGTGCAGGGATTCCTCCGTCCAGACGCCCAGCGCCTGCAGGGCGGGGATGACGGCCTGCAGGGCCGCTTTGGCCACGGCGGTGTCGGACTTCATCTTTTTGTTGTCGTACAGGGCCGGGTCGATGGCCGGGCGGTTCAGCAAAAAATCCACCATGGCGGGCACGCGGTCAAAGCGCTCGGTGCGGCCGTGCAAAAGGCGGCACAAAACGTCAAAATCCCAGCGCTCCTTGTCCATGGCCCGCTCAAGCCAGGGCTGGGCATAGGCGCGGTACTCCTGCGGGGTTAAGCGGCGGATGTACTCGGCGTTGAACCAGGTGAGCTTCTCCATATCAAAAATGGCGGGCGATTTGGACAGGCCGCCGATATGAAACGCCTGCACAAACTCGGCCAGGGTGAAAAACTCCTGGTTCGTGCCGGGGTTCCAGCCCACCAGCATGATGTAGTTGACCACGGCGTCCTTGAGGAAGCCCATGGCGAGCAGGTCCTCGAAGGAGGCGTCGCCCATGCGCTTGGAGATCTTGCGCGTGTGGTCCTTCATCACCGGGGACACGTGCAGGTACTTGGGAATCTCCCAGCCGAAGGCGTTGTACATGAGGTCGTACTTGGGCGCGGAGGAGAGGTACTCGCTGCCGCGCATCACGTGCGTGATGCCCATCAGGTGGTCGTCCACCACGTTGGCAAAGTTGTAGGTGGGCAGGCCGTCGGCCTTGATGAGCACGTTGTCGTCCAGCTGGCTGCAGTCCACCTCGATGCGGCCGAACAGCTCGTCGGTAAAGCCGCAGCGCCCTTCCGCAGGCACGTTCTGGCGGATGACGTAGGGCTCGCCGGCGGCCACGCGGGCCCGCGCCTCGTCCAGGGGCACCCGGTGCAGGCAGTGCTTGTCGTACTTAAAGGTTCCCCCCGCGGCCTCTGCTGCCGCGCGGCGGCGCTCCAGTTCGGCCTCCGAGCAGAAGCAGTAATACGCCCCGCCCAGCTCCACCAGCTTTTCGGCGTAAGGCAGATACATGGCTTTGCGCTGCGACTGCACGTACGGGCCGACCGGGCCGCCCACGTCCGGGCCCTCGTCCCATGCAAGGCCGGCCTTTTTGAGGGAAGAGAAGATCACCTCGACGGCCCCGGGCACCTCGCGTTTCTGGTCGGTATCCTCAATGCGCAAGATAAACGTGCCGCCGTCCTTTTTGGCCAGGGCGTAAGTATAGATGGCGGTGCGCAGAACGCCCACGTGGAGGTATCCCGTGGGCGAGGGGGCGATGCGCGTGCGAACGGTCATATGCGTGCCTCCTTAGCGGCGGGCGATGGCGGATTTAGCCGGCGTGCGGGGGAACGGCCGCCGCGGCGCGCGCCTCCAGGCGCTTATTGCGCGCGTACAGGCACAGGTCCGCGGACACCATAACGGCGTTTAAGGCGTACAGGTAGATGACGAAATCGCGGCTGTGCGTGGCCTTGTGGATGATGCCCGCAATATAGCCCACGATGATGAGGCACAAAAATACCGGGCTTTTGCCGCCCGTAGCGCGCGAGGTGTAAGAGCGGGCGATGGAGAAGGGCCAGCTGGCGCCGAAACACACGAGCATGACGATCTCGAATACGCTCACGCTTTCACTTCCTTCGCAAAGGAATCCTTGAGGGACACCGCGCGGTTGAAGACCGCCAGCGCGGGGGTGGAGTCCGGGTCCTTGCAGTAGTAGCCCTGGCGGATGAACTGGAAGCGATCGCCCGGGGCGGCGGTGGCCAGGCCGGGTTCGATGAAGCCGTGCAGAACCTCCAGCGAGTCGCGGTTGAAGAGCGCCACATAGTCGGGCTTGGCGGAGGCCGGGGCGTCCTCCTCCGGGGCGTCCTCCTCGTCCTCCACGCCTTCCTCGCGGATCATGGGCTCATACAGGCGGAACTGAGCGGGCAGGGCGGCGCATTCGGGCAGCCAATGCAGCGTGCCTTTCACCTTGCGCTCCGCGCCCGGCGTGCCCGATTTTGAGGCCAGATCCACGCTGCACAAAAGCTCGCAAGGCGCGCCGTTTTCATCGCGCCGGTACTGCTCGCATTTGATGATATAGGCCGATTTCAGGCGCACCTCGCCGCCCGGGAACAGCCGGAAGAATTTTTTGGCCGGCTCGGCCATAAAGTCCTCGCGTTCCACGTACAGCGTGCCGCCGAAGGGCACCTTGCGGCTGCCCAGCTCCGGGCGGTCGGGGTGGTATTCCATCTCCACCTCTTCCACAAGGCCCTGCGGCCAGTTCGTCAGCGTCACCTTCAGGGGCCGCAGAACGGCCATGGCGCGGGGGGCTTTTCCGGAGAGGTCCTCGCGCACGCAGTGCTCCAGCATGGCCGCGTCCACAACGGAATAGGCCTTGGCCACGCCCGCGCGCTCGATAAAGTCAAGAATCGCCTCGGGCGTATAGCCGCGGCGCCGCATGCCGGCCAGGGTGGGCATGCGCGGGTCGTCCCAGCCGGACACCAGGCCGCTCTCCACGATCTGCCGCAAAAAGCGCTTGCTCATCACGGTTTTTGTGATGTTCAGCCGGGCGGATTCGATCTGCCGGGGCTTGTGCGCAAACCCGCACTTGTCCACCACCCAGTTGTACAGCGGGCGGTGGTCCTCATACTCCAGCGAGCACATGGAGTGGGTGATCCCCTCGATGGCGTCCTGGATGGGATGGGCGAAGTCGTACATCGGATAGATGCACCAAGCGTCCCCCGTCTGGTGGTGGCGCATGTGAATGATGCGGTACAGCGCGGGGTCGCGCATGTTCATGTTCGGGCTGGCCATGTCGATTTTGGCGCGCAGCACGCGGGCGCCGTTTTCAAACTCGCCCGCGCGCATGCGGCGGAACAGGTCCAGGTTCTCCTGCGCGCTGCGGTCGCGGTAAGGGGAGTTTGCGCCCGGCCGGGTGAGCGTGCCGCGCGTGCGTTTCATTTCCTCCTGCGAAAGATCGCACACGAAGGCGTCTCCGCTGATGATCAGCTTTTCCGCCAGTTGGTAGCACTGCTCAAAGTAGGACGAGCCAAAGAACAGCCCGCCCGTCCAGTCAAAGCCCAGCCAGCGGATGTCCTGCTTGATGGCTTCCACAAAGGAGGCGTCCTCCTTGGTGGGGTTCGTGTCGTCAAAGCGCAGGTTGCACAGCCCGCCGTACTTAAGGGCCGTGCCGCAGTTGATGTAGATGTTCTTGGCGTGGCCGATGTGCAGCCAGCCGTTGGGTTCCGGGGGAAGCCTCGTGTGCACGCGGCCGCCGTTCTTGCCCGCCTTGATGTCCTGTTCGATGATCTCCTCGATAAAGTTGCGCGGATGGCCCAGGACGTCTTCCATGTGGCTTCCTCCTTCTTTTCGTTGTGCGGTTTTTTGTAGAATTCTACGTAGCATACCACACGCGCCGCCGCTTTACAACTGTTTGTCTCCGGCGGGCGGCCGTGTGCGCGGCTCCAGAAGGTATACGACCACGGCCCCCGCGAGCATCAGAGCGAACACGAGCAGCATCAGCGTCTGCTTGTTGCCCATGGCCAGGCCCGGCAGGCGGAAGCTCATGCCCGCCGTGGCGGCGATGAACTGCCGGCCGACCGCCGCGCCCAGCAGGGCCATAGCGTTGGCCATGGTGGAATAAAAGGCGATGTAGATGGTCTGGTTCTTTTCCGGGATGTTCACATAGGGTATGTTCGTAAAGCTTAAATTGATGCCCACGGCCAGCACGTACGCCCACAGAAGCGTGACGGGGTACAGGAACAGCGACCGGGGCGTTACGTAGGAGAGCCCGACCAGGTGCAGCGAATACAGCCCCATAGCGATGCCCAGCATCTTAAACCACGAGATGCGCGTGAGCAGCCGCCGCCACACGGGCGTTAAAAAGAGGAGCACGGGCACGTTGAGCATGGACACGAGGGTGATAAAGGAATAGGACACGCCCACCTCGCGCAGCAGATACACCGAGTAGTACGACCCGGGGATGTTCGCCGTAAAATGCCACATGCACGCCAGCAATACGGTCATCAGGTACTTCTTTTCCCGAAAGGGCTTCACGACGATGTCGCGCAGCGTCGCGCCCCTGCCTTCCTGGCTGTAGGGGTACTCTTTCATGCGCGAGAGAATGTACAAATCAAGCCCCGCCAGCAAAAGCGCCGCGCAGCGCAGGGCAAGCAGGCCGGTTAGCTCCATGCCGTGCGCTTTAAACAGGTCCACCACCCGGCTGGACAGCAGCGTTACGGCCGCCACAACCAGCCCGTTCGTCATGCTGATCATGGAGAAAAACCTGGCGCGCATGTTCCAGGGCACAAACTGGATGTGCCACACGGTGAACCCGGAGGACGTGGCGGCGTTGAGCACGTTGACGAGCAGCACGGCCGCCGCGATCATGGACAGCCGCGCGGCCTGGGGCAGCGGCAGCAGGGGCGTTATGCCGATGACGGCGATGTTGAGCGTCATGATGCCCGCCCGCACGCCCATCAGCAGCCTTTTCCGCTTGGGAAACCGTTCCAGAAGCAGAGGCGAGAGGATCTGCAGGATGTTGCAGGCGAAGGTGATCATGGCGATGACGCCGATGAACGCGTCGTCAGCGTTCATGTACAGCAGCAGCCCGGTAAAGAAGTTGCCGCCGATCATGTTCGCTATGATGTTTGCGGTATACCCAAAGAACAGCTGGTTCTTGCGGTTGCCCGACATCTCGTCGCCGCGCACGTACCAGCCTTCCAGCACGGCCCCGCGCATCAGCCGCCCCGCCCTGCGCGGGTCGAAACTCATGCCCTGCAGCCTGCGCTTGATATTCTCTACCATCGCACCACCTGCTTCCTGGAAGAACGTCGCCCATGGGATACGGGGGTGCGCGGAGGGGAAGCCGCCGGACGGATACATCCAGCGCCGGTCCGGCGGCACAAGCGCCCGCCGGATCGGCGCAAATTCAAAGGTACAGATAACGCCATAGCCGGCTTCGGGCCGCCCTGCGGACCGCCTAGTCGACGATGCCCGCGGCGCGCTGGCGGTTAAAGGCGTCGATGCAGCGCTTCACGCCGTCCAGCGGCTGGTAGAGCTTTTCGGACTCGTACTCGATGATGTACCAGCGCGTGTTGCCCACCGTCCGGCAGGTCTTGTAGATGTCGGCCCAGTCGGTGTCGTCCTCGCCGATCATCGTATCGAAGTGGGTTTTGTTGCTGTAGGGTTTCAGGTGCACGGTCAGCGCGCGGCCGGGGTACTTCTTCAGGTAAACGCTGGGGTCGGCGCCGCCTTCCTTGCAGTTGCCCGTGTCCACCTGCATCACAACGGCCGGGTCGGTGTTGCCAAAGAAGGTGTCCCAGGGCATCTCGCCGTCCAGGGGCTGGAACTCAATCTGGTGGTTGTGGTAGCCTGTATACATGTCGTCCTTGGCAAGCCGCTGCGCGACCACGTTCAAAACGTCGGCGGCCTTTTTCCAGCCCTCGCGCGAGGAGGTGTACTCCTTGGGCAGGCCGGGCACGATCACAAAGTCGTTGCCCACGATGCGGTTGTAGGCGATGGTGCCCTCCAGGGTTCCGGGCATCACGTTGTGGATAGGCGTATGCCAGCCGCAAACCTTCAGGCCGGTCTCCATCAGCGCGGCTTTTACCACTTCGGCCGGATGAACGAACCCTCCGGCGAACTCCACGCCTTCATAGCCCATGGCTTTAACGGCTTTCAGCGTGCCCAGAAGGTCCCGGGTCAGGTCGTGACGCACGGAGTACAGCTCAAGAGCGACGGGTATGCGTGACATGGAAAACGCCTCTTTTCTTTCGCTTCGGCTATTGCTCGCCCGCGCCCCGGGCTGCATCACCGCTGTTTATTGTATCATGGCCGCGCTGTTTTTGAAAGCCTCGCCGCGCCACCACGACACCCGCCTTTTTGCCGTTCACCAGCACGTCGTGGCTCTGCACGGCAAAGCCCTGCGCCTGGAAGGCCGCTTCGGCCTGACGGCTCAGGGAGGTAACCACCACGGCGCACGCCGCGGGTTTCAACACCCGCGCAAGCTCGCGGGCAACCGCGCTCATAAACTCCTGCGGCGGCATGGGCAGGGGCGCGAAATCGCCCCAGGGCGGGTCGGTTACGGCCACGTCGCACGTGCCGGCCTCCATCGGCAGCGCAAGCGCGTCCCAGCGCTCCGCGGCCGCGCCGCGCGTTCTGCGCGCCCAGGCGATCAGCTCCTGCGCAAGGCGCGGATCGCTGTCGCCGCAGTGCACATTGGCTCCGCGGGCGGCAAGCGCCCGGGCGATGCCGCCGTGCCCGGCGAACGGGTCGATCGCCGCGCTGCCCTTGCCCGCGCCGGACAGCGCCGCCAACAGCGCGCAAAAATCCGGCCTCAGCGCGCCGGGGGGCAGTTCGCGCTCCGCCGCGGATACGCGAGACAGCCGCAGCAGCAGATACGCTTCCCCGTTTTGCCGCACCATGGCCCACAGCTCAACGCCCGGGCGCGCCCTGTCGGGCAGCATGCCGGTGGCCTGGGTCACGATCTCCTCCATGCGCGTGAGGCTCTTGTCCGGCGCGCTCTGCAGCCTGCCGCCCTCCGACACGATCACCCGAAAGGTTTGCGCGCCTGTGTTCATGCCCGCCAAACGGCTCGTCCAGCCGGTTTTGCGCACAAGCGACATCAGCCACTCGCGCCCGCTGGCCGCCCGGCCTTCCTCCAGCACGGCAAACAGCTGCGCCGCAAAGGGCGTCTCCGGCTTGCCGGCCTTCAGGAAGGTGGCAAACGCGCCGCCCACCCGCACCTGCTGCCCCCCGCCTTTTGCCAAAAGCTCCGCCACGGGCCCTTCAAGCCCTGTGGTAAAGGTGATCGCATATTTTTTAGCCGGCATATCGTATCCTCCATAGTATCCTCAGCGTCCCGCAAGCGGGCGGTCACAGCGCGGAAGGGAACAGGCCGCCCAGCCCCTTCGGGGGCGGCTCAGCCCCGTTCCCCGCCCCCCTCTATCCTGCCCCCCCGCACGGCAAAGATGTGCGCCGGGATGCCCGGCACGGGCTCGGTGGCGGTGATGAGCGTCTGCGTGTCTCGGCGGGCGGCAATCTGCACAAGCAGGCGGCGGCGGGTTTCGTCCAGCTCGGAGAACACGTCGTCCAGCATAAGCACGGGCGGCTCGCCCGTGTCGGCCGCGTACAGGTCGGCCTGCGCCAAACGCAGCGCCAGGGCGATGGTGCGCTGCTGTCCCTGGGAGGCGAACAGCCGCGCCTCGCGGCCGCACAGGGCAATGGCCACGTCGTCTCGGTGCGGGCCCACGGAGGTTTGGCAGCGCGCGATATCCGCGCCCTGCGCCGCCTGCAGGGCGTCGTACAGCGCCGAGGGCGTGGCCTCGCCGGGGAAGGACGGCGCGTAGCGCGCGTCCAGGGCTTCCGCGCCGTCCGTGAGGGTGTTTGCATAGTGCGCGGCCAGCTGAAAGAGGCGGGCGAGCATCTCGCGCCTGCGGCCCTGCAGGTGCGCGCCCTCCAGCGCCAGCTGTTCGTCCCAGGCCGGGAGGGACGCGCGCAGCGAAGGGTTTTTGGGTATCTCGCGCAGGAGCGACTGGCGCTGCTTCAGCGCCCGGCCGTAGCGCTGCAGCGCGGCAAAATACGACGGGCGCAGCTGGGAGAGCGCCATGTCCACAAAGCGACGGCGCTCGGCGGGGCTGTCCTTCACCAGGGACACGTCCTCGGGGGCAAAGAGCACGGCGTTCAACCGCCCGATCATCTCGCTCATGCGCGCGAGAGGCGCGCCGTCCGCCGACAGCTTGCGCGCGCCCTGAGCGTTCAGCGTCATGTTCAGGGTGTGGCCGCCGTCCCTGCGCTGCACCGCGGCCTGCAGATACGCCGCCTGCGCCCCCTGGCGGATCAGGTCGCGGTCGTGTCCGGTGCGGTGGCTGCGGCCCACGCACAGAACGAGCAGGGCCTCCAGCACGTTCGTTTTGCCCTGGGCGTTGTCGCCCACGAACATGGCCATGCCGCGCGGCAGACGGATGTCCAGCCGCTCGTAGTTGCGAAAATCGCCCAGCGCAAGGCGCTCAACGATCATGGCCTATGCGCCGAACAGCCGCACTGGCAAGATGAGGAAGAGCGATTTCGTCTCCTCGTCCAGGGGTTCCACCACGCAGGGGCTGACGTTGGCGTTGAACTGCAGGATGATCTTCTCGCTTTCAAGCGCCTTGAGCAGGTCGCTCACGTAGCGCACGTTGAAGGCGATCTCCAGATCCTTGCCCTCTTTGAGCACGGGGAGCTTCTCATACACGTCGCCCATTTCGGAGTTGGCTGTAACGGCCAGGCTGTCCTCCACGATGGACAAGCGCATCAGGTTGTTGCGGCCCTCGCGCGCGTACAGCGAGGCGCGGTCCACGGCGTCGGCGAAGGCCGAGCGCTCCACCACCACGCGCGTTGCGTAGCTGGAGGGCAGAATCTGGCTGTACTTGATGTATTCGCCCTCCTGCAGCCGGGCCATGATTTTCGTTTCCCCTATGCCCACCACAAGCCGGCGGTCCTCCAGATACAGCTGCGCGCTCTCCTCGCGGTCGTCGCCGATCACATGGCCGATCTCGCTGAGCGCGCGGCCGGGCACGATGGCGCTGCACGTCTCGTACGCGGCCCCAAGGGTTTGCTCGCTGAGCGCCAGACGGAAGCTGTCCATGGCCACCATGCGCGCGGTGTTTGCTTCCACCTGCAAAAATGCGCCCGTAAGCACGGGGCGGCTTTCGTCCACGGCAATGCAGAAGGACGTGCGGCGGATCAGATCGCGCAGGGCGGCGGGGGCAATTTTGATGGGCGCGGACTGGGTGTCCAGCGGCAAGGCCGGGAACTGATCGGCCGAGCGGCCCTGCAGCGTCATGCGCGTGCCGCTTCCCAGCAGCGTCACAAGGTTCGTGGGCGCGACCGTGCAGGTCATCTCCCCTCCGGGAAGCTTCTTGATGATGTCCAGAAGCAGTTTTCCCGGAACGGCCGCCGAACCGGCCGACATCTCTTCCACGGGAAGCGTGCAGCGTATGCCCAGCATCTCATTGTAGCAGCTGACCGTCAGCGTGCCTTCCTCCAGCTCCAGCAGGGCGCAGTCCAGGATCTCCATAGTGGACTTTGCCGCAATCGCCCTTGTCGCCACCGAAAGCATCGACTCGAGCAGCCCTTTTTCACATGCAAACTTCAAGCTGTGCCACCTCCACGCCTTAGGATACCTCAAGTTTATAGAAGATAAATAGCAGCAGTCGCCGTCGTGCCGTGCAAACGGTGGAAACCATCGCAAAAGCGCGAAATACCGCCGTTTCCGCCTGTTGACATTTCTGTGGAAAACCCGCTTTTTTCTCCACACTTTGCACATGAGAGCAGGAAAAGGGGGGCGCATGCCGGCGGGGCAGAAGCTTTGCTGCCGCTATAGCTCCGTGATGGTCTTGCGCAGATCGGCCACCTTCGTGCGCAGGCTTGCGTCGCTCTTTAGGTCCTCGGTGATCTTCATGCAGCCGTGCAGCACGGTGGTGTGGTCGCGCCCGCCGAAGAGCTGGCCGATGTGCACGAGCGAACAGTCGGTGTTCTCGCGGATGAGGAACATGGCCACCTGGCGCGGCAGGGCGATTTCCCGGTCGCGGCGCTTGCCGGTGAGGTCGTCCATGCGCACGCTGAAGTAGGAACACACCGTGGCCATGATGAACTCCGGGGTGAGCGAGCGCTTGTCGCGGGTCATCACCAGATCGCGCAGCGCGCCCTGGGCAAGTTCCAGGCAGACCGGGCGCTGAACGAGGGAAGAATAGGCCACCACGCGCGTCAGGCACCCTTCCAGCTCGCGTATGTTCGTGTCGATTTTCTCCGCTATGTAGTGGTTGACGTCGTCCGGAACAAGCAGGCCCTCCGACTCGGCCTTGCGGCGCAGGATGGCGATGCGCGTCTCCATCTCGGGGCGCTGGATGTCGGCGATCAGGCCCCACTCAAAGCGGGAGCGCATGCGGTCCTCCAGGGTGGGAATCTCGCGGGGCTGCTTGTCGCAGGAGATGATGATCTGTTTGCCGGACTCGTACAAAGCGTTGAAGGTGTGAAAAAACTCCTCCTGCGTTTGGGTCTTGCCGGCGATAAACTGGATGTCGTCCAGAAGCAGCACGTCAAGGGAGCGGTACCGGTCGCGGAACTGCTGCATGGAACGCCCGGCGATGGCGGAGATCACCTGGTTGGTGAAGGCCTCGGTGGACAGGTACAAAAGCTTGGCGGAGGGCTTCTTGTCCAGAATGTAATGGGCGATGGCATGCATCAGGTGCGTTTTGCCAAGCCCCGCGCCCCCGTAAATGAAAAGGGGGTTGTAGGCCTGCCCGGGCGACTCGGCCACCGCCAGGGAGGCCGCGTGCGCAAAGCGGTTGGAGTTGCCGGTAACGAAGGTGGAGAAGACGTACTTGGGGTTGAGCATGGGCCCGTTCGTCTTCTGCTGTTCCTGGCGGTCCTTGCGCTCGGCCTCGTACATGTCGTACGTAACGGGCTTTACGTTGAGCGTGCGGCCGGAGGCGCGCGCCACGGCCTCGTTCACCATCACCAGGTAGCGCTTGGCGATCATCTCCAAGGCCACCCGGTCGGGCACGATGAGATAGAACACGCCGTCCTGCGCTTCGCCGGGCGTGAGCTTTTGAAACCACATGCGGAACACGCCCTCGGTGACGGTGGGGCGTATCGCCTCCAGGGCCTGCGCCCAGATCGCGGTGACGTTCGTTTCGGGCACGGTAAACCTCCCACATATCTGCAATCGTCCGAAATGCGCCGGACGCTGGAACCCGCGTCTTGAGGCTTTTATGAAGCGCGCGGAAGAGGGAACGGCCTGCGCAAGGCGCGCCAAAGCGGCGCACAGCGGAAAAACAAGGAGTTATCCACAAAACAATCCACAATGGGCGTACCGATTGTGGATAAACAGGGGTTTGCGGGGGACAAGCCCGGGCAGGCATACGGGCGGGCTTGCCGCCTCACCCCGCGCCCGCCGCAGGCGGTTCGGCGCGGAAAGCGCGCCGGGGGCCCCGCGGCGCGGGGATTATAAGAAGGGGAATCCTCCCGGGTGCGCCGTTCGTGTTCACTCATCATACCAAAAAGGGCGGGCGGACGCAAGGGCAAGCCCGCCCCCGGTAAGCGGCGCTGAAAAGGCGCGTTCCTGCCGAAAAAACGGCAAAACGGGCGGGTTTTTTGCGGCCGTCCGCAAGCGGATATTCCGGAAACAGGAAAAAAAGTAATCAATTGGACGGGCTACCTGACTGCCGCGCTTGCCCGCTTCAGGCGCAGGCGTAGTGGGCGCGGTCCTCCTGCGCCTCGCAGGAAACGCGCGTAAATCCGGCGTCCGCAAGCCAGGCGCGCAGCTCCTCGTCCGTGTGGCCGCGCTGCACGTGGCGCTCCTCAAAGCGGCGGTACAGCCCGCCCTCCTGCCGCGCGAAGAACGTCAGGTCCATGGTGAGCAGGCGCGCGGCGGGATCAAAGGCGTTCTGCCACAGATAGGCGGCCTCCTCGCGCAGCTCCCACAGCGTGTGGTTGCCCAGGCGCACGCTCAGCTTGTGCAGCGTGCTCACGTCGAACAAAAATGCTCCGCCCGGCCGCAGGTTGGCCCGCGCGGCGGCAAAGAAGCGCCGCACGTCGGCCGGGTCGGTCAGGTAGTTCACCCCGTCGCACGCGCACAGAATCAGGTCCACCGGGCGGGGCAGCGACAGCGCGGTCATGTCCTGCTGAACGAAGGTGATGCGCCGGCCTGCGGCGCGCGCCTTGTCCGCGGCCAGGCGCAGCATGTCGGCGGAGAGGTCCACGCCCACGACGGAAAAGCCCGCCCCCGAAAGCCGCAGCGTAAACGCCCCCGTGCCGCAGGCCGCGTCGCACGCCCGGCCGCCCGTAACGCCCAGCGCGGCGGCGCGGCGCCGGACGTCGGCAAACCAGGCGTCGTAGTCCACGTCGTCCATCAGCAGGTCGTACAGCGCGGCGAAGGAACCGTAGGCGGCCACGGCTAGGCCCGTCCCATGCACTGCGCAAGCAGGCGGGCCGTGCGGCCGCTCAGGCGGGCGAGCAGGTCCCCGGCGCCCTCGTCAATGCCGGTCACCATATCCTTCATCAGGCGGCCTTCTTCAAAACACAGCTCGTTGTGCAGGGGAAAGTATACGTCGTACAGGAAGATGACGTATTTGACGATGCGATAATCGCCATAGAAGCGCGGGGCCTCGCGGGGGTAGGTGGCCACGGCCACCGACCTGCGGTCCAGCACCGCCTGGCGTATATCCTCAAAAGCAAGGGAACGGGCCAGCACGATGGTGGAGGACCAGTCGTACCACTGGCAATCCACGGTGCCGTGCGAGTCGGAAGAGCCGACCACGGGGCTGTCGCAGGACAGGCGGAGCATCTCGTGGTAGAACGCGGTTTGCAGCAGGTTTTCGCGCTGGGTTTGGCCGCCCAGCAGCTCGAAAGCGTCGAAGGCGCGGCTGGCGAACAGATAGCGCGACAGGCTGTCCTGTACGTGGTAGACGTCCGGGATCCAGTGCGGATGGGGGAAGATGGCCAGCCCGCCGCCCGCGCGGATCTGCTGGAAGCACCAGTGCATCACGGCCGCCTCGTGGCGGTCCACGTCCGGGGGAAGGGAGAGGCCCTGCTCGATGGCCGCCACCTCGCGCTCGTAGGCGTCCAGATCGCCCCGGGCCTTTTCGTTCACCGAAAAAGAGCCGCCAAAGTTGACGATGTGGTTGTGGTTGCCGGCCGTGTGCACCTCCTCGCCCGGATACAGCGCCAGGTCCGCCTTCTTTCCGGCATAGGCGGCGATGGCCTCCAGGGAGGGCGCGTAGCGGTAGTGGTCGGTCAAGGCCAGAAAGTCGTAGCCGTCCTTGCGGTAGTTCGCCGCCACAACGGCCGGGGATTCATGGCCGTCGGAGTAGGAGGAGTGCACGTGCAGATCGCCCCGGTAGGGCGAGAGGGCCAGCAGGTCGTCCTGCAGGGCGTACACGCGCAGCGAGCACAGCCGCTCCTTGTCCAGGGGATGATCGGCCTGCATGATGCGCAGGTAATGCTCCTGCTCCTCGCCAAACGTCCACGCGAAGCGCAAAACGCCCCCTGCCGCCGTGACGGACAGGCCCGGGTAGTCCTCGCGCGGGCGGGGGGAGAGCGTGCGCTCCAAGGGCATAACGCGCACGATGTACTGCGCGCCGTCGGTAAAAGCGGCGTGCGCGCCTAAGGGACGTACGGTGAGGAGCGAGGGGCGGCCCACGGGGTGCACGAGAGGCCGCACCTGATAGTCGGCGATGGCAAGCGTCAGCGGCATGGGGCGGACAACCTCCTTTGTTAACGCCCTCTTCTTCGACGCCCGCCCCCGGTTTTCCTTGCCGTGGGCGCCGCAAATGCGCGCGCCGTTCGGGCCGCGCCGGCCCGCCGCCAAGCGGGGCCGCCGCACCCTTGCGCGGCGCGTCCCGTTGTGCTACAATCAATCCGGCCCGCAGGCAACCAAGCGACCCCGCGTGCCGGTGTGATGGAATGGCAGACGTAGTGGACTCAAAATCCACCGGTGGCGACACCGTGCCGGTTCGAGTCCGGCCACCGGCACCATTGGCTGTTCATAAGGACAAAACAGGTTAGCAATGGGAGCTGGCCTGCTTTTGTTTGTGGGCGGAAAGCTATGTGATATGGGTAAAATGTAATCATGTTTCCAGAAATATGAAGACGAACAGTATTTATATTAGTTACATAATATGAGAAAGGCTTTGTTCTATTTCAAAAGCAAAAATAAGGGAGTGAACTAATATGAACGAGGAAATCATCGCTCGTGCGGGAGAATTTATTGCAGCGACAAGAGACTGCATACTCGCGCTGATCGATGAAAATGGGTACCCCACCGCAGCCAGAATCACTCCCACCAAAACAGAAGGTATCGAATGGATTACAATTGGCAACAGCATTGAAAGTAACTGGACAAAGCGTGCCGCAAAGTGCGACCGCGCCAGCATTTGTTATTCATCTGAACGCCCGGAGTACAATGTCACTCTGGTCGGTACCCTTGAGATTATAACAGACGACTTTACTCTGAAAAAAGAGATGTGGAGGGAGTGGATGGAAACTTACTACAGTGGGCCGGAAGACCCCAAATATTGCGTGCTCCGGTTCAGAACGCTGCGCTATAGTTTATATATTGACGGAACACAGGTCAGAGGGACGCTACCGAACAACCTTCACGCCTAATAAGCACAATGCATAGCCGAATTATACTATAATATTCGCTCGTCTGTGCCGTAAAGCCTTATT
>JAVBLU010000059.1:0-23530 GCA_031553225.1 Eubacteriales bacterium | reverse complement strand
CCACGCCCAACGGCTCGAGCCGCGCCGCCTGCACATCGACCTTTCGCCCGGCGACGTGCAGCCCCCGCCGCAGCGGGAGGAAACCCCGTGACCGCGGCGCCTTCGGGCCGGCCTTTGCGGTCGTTTCGGCGCGGGTAGGCGTGGCCGGGCAGCCGGGCCGCGAGCGTTCCGGCGCATAACCGCCGCCCGGCGGGCGCGGGTCGTCTCCCGGGCCGGCCGCACACAGCGCCATCAGCGCGCAGGATGCCCCGCGGAATGCGGACCGGCGCGCCCAAGCCCGCGGATGCGTCAAGGCGCGCCATGCGGTCGGTTCGGGCGACGACGGGGCCGGGGCGCAACGCCGGACATCGCAATCCGGCTCCTTTCAAGGCAAACGGGCCCGCCCTCCCCCCTGAAGGCGCAGCCCGCACGCGGCGAAGGGGGCGGTTTGTCGGCCGTTCTTCCGCCGCGCGCGGGCGGCCGGATCGATTAGGAAAGGAAACTGCACGAGCTTGATCAGCATGGAAGAAACAAGGCCCTCGGGCGTGGACGCGCTGCGCCGCGTGGTTGTCGTGGCCGGTGCGTTCGGCAGCGGAAAAACCGAGCTATGCCTCAACCTGGCGCTGCACTATCGCCGCGCCGGGCCGGTCGCCCTGGCCGATCTGGACCTCATCAACCCGTACTTTAAATCCTCCAGGGAGCGGGAGCGCCTTGCGGAGGCGGGCGTGCGGCTCATCAGCCCGCGCTACGCCATGACCAGCGTGGACGTGCCCGCCCTGTTGCCCGAGGTGACCTCCATCTTCCACCAGGGCGGCGAACGCGCGGTGGTGGACGTGGGCGGAGACGAGAACGGCGCGGTGGCGCTGGGCCGTTACGCGCCCTATTTTGCTGCCGATCCGCCCGACGTGCTGCTCGTGGTCAACGCCCGGCGGCCCATGTCCTCCGGCCTGGGCGACCTGCGCGACCTTGCCGGCCGCATCGCGCGCAAGTCCGGCCTGGCCTTCACCGGTTTGGTGAACAACGCCAACCTGCAGGAGGAGACGTCCGCGCAGGACGTGCTGGCCGGGCACGAGCTCCTGGAGCGCTTCAGCGGCGAGATCGGCGTGCCCGTTCGCCTCACGTGCGGCCGGGCGGAGCTGCGCGGCCAGCTGCCCCCGCAGCTGCAGGCCATGTACTTCCCCGTTACGCGCTACCTGCTCAACGCCTGGGAGCGGGACGCCTAGCTAGAGGGAAGGCGCCCCCTGCGCCGCGCAACGGCCCGTGCGCGTCCGGATTGCCGGCGCATGCGGCCGGCGCACGGGCCTCGCCGCGGCCGTTTCACGCTCGGCGCGCGGGGTAGCGCCAAGACGGCCGTCGTTTGTGCGGCCGCGCTCCGGGGCGCGGCTTTGTGGCGGCGGTCCGCCCGGGGAACATGCTCTTCGGCGCGCGAAGGCCCACGGCGGCGCGCGCAAAGCAGGAAGAATCATCCGGCTTGTCTAAATAAGTCTGCGCGGCGCCCCGGCGCGTGCCCGGCCGGCGAAAGCCCCCGCGCGCCGGCAGTCCGGCGCAGCGGCCGCGGCTTACCGCCGGCGGATACGGAGGAGGACGGCATGACACTGACGCAAATGACGAACCTGTCCCAAAGCGCCATCGACGCGTTTGCGCTGATCGCGTCCTACCTGCTGCTCGCGCTGTTCGTCCTGGCCGCCGCTGCCGCGGTGTTTCGGTTTGTGCAGGAAGCGCGCGCAAAGGTGGTGGAGGGCACCGCCCCTGTATCGCCCGCGCTTTCCCGCATGGAGCGCAGGAACCTGCGCGCCTTCCTTCCGGTGCGGGCGCTGCTTTGGTGTCTGCTGGCGGCCGTAGCATCGCGGCTTGTGCTGTACGGCGTCGCCTGGGTCGCCGACGGCCTGCAAAACGGCGGCCTGCGCGAGCCGCTGTCCCAGATCCCCCAGCTGTTCACGCGCGCGGATGGGCCGCACTACCTGGGCATCGCGGACGTCGGCTATCAAACCGTGGGCGACCCGCGCTTTCACATCGTTTTTTTCCCGCTGTTTCCCTGGCTGGTGCGGCCGCTTGGCTACCTGATGGGCGACTTTTTCTGGGCGTCGGCCATCGAGAACACCATCTTCACGGGCCTTGCGCTGTACATGACGCTGCTGCTCGCCCGCGTGGACCAGCCCCACGACCAGGCCCGCCGCGCGGCGGCCATGGCGCTTTTGTGGCCCGCCGCCTTCTTTATGGCCGCGCCGTACACCGAGGCGTTCTCTCTCTTTCTTACCGCCGCGCTTTTGTACGCGCTGCGCAAGAGGCGCTTCGCCCTGGCCGCGGCGTTTGGGTTTTGCGCCGCGCTCACCCGCTCCACCGGGCTGGTGCTGCTCGCACCCTACGGCGCGGAGGCGCTGCTCAGCCTCATCCGCGAGCGGCGCGGCCACGCCGGGTGGCGGTTCGCGGGGCGGTGCGCCCTGGCGCTGCTCATTCCCGTGGGTTTTTGCGTGTACCTGTACGTCAACTACGCCGTCACCGGCAGCCCTCTCACCTTCCTCGCCTACCAGCGAGACCATTGGTCGCAGCAGGTGGGCAACCTGATGCTGACCGCCGGATACACGGTGCGCAACATATTCAGTTTCGACGTGAGCACCGCCTGCACGGTGTGGATTCCGCAGCTCGTCTGCATGTTCTTCGCCGCCGCCCTGCTTGTGGGCGGCCGGCGGCTGCACGCGCCGGTGGCGGTGTTTGGCGTGTGCTATCTGTACGCCGTGCTCTCGCCTACGTGGCTTTTGTCCGCGCCGCGGTATCTGCTGCTGTGCGTGCCGCTGTTTTTGCTTCTGGCCCGGTGGACGCAAAAGCCCTGGCAGCGCGCGATCGCCTACCCTCTGCTGGCCGGCGCGCAGCTCGCCTACGCCCTGTGCTTTGCCCTGGGCCTGTCCGTGTACTGAAGACGCGCCCCTTCCGCGCGCAACCAAACCCGGCGCGGCCGGGTTTTTGTCGTTTCAAAAGCGGAGTGTGATTGTCCGCCCCCGGCGATCCATGCTATAATGAGGCGTAAACTGCGAAAACTTTGCGCGGAGGGCCGCCCTTTGCCGCGGGCTGCCGCATCCGCGATGAACCTGCGTGCCAGGTGGGCGAACTGCGCCGGCCCGACGAGGGATCCGGGCGCGGCGGACGAGGAGGGGGAGACGACCATGGCGCTTTCTATGCTGGCGTATGACTTTGGGGCATCAAGCGGGCGGGCGATGCTGGGCCGCTGGAACGGACGGACGCTTGCGCTGGAGGAACTGCACCGGTTTTCCAACGACCCGCTGCAGATGCACGACCAGCTTGTGTGGGACGCGCCGGGGCTGTACCGCGAGGTGCTCACCGGCCTTGCCAAGGCTGCGTCCTCCGGCGGCGCCGCATCCGTGGGCATCGACACCTGGGGCGTGGACTTCGGCCTGATCGACGGCCGCGGACGCCTGATGGGCAACCCCGTGCACTACCGCGACGCCCGCACGGACCGGATGATGGAGGAAGCCTTCAAAACCGTGCCCAAACAGGAGATCTTCGCGCGCACGGGCCTTGCGTTCATGCAGTTCAACACGCTGTACCAGCTGCTGGCCATGAAGGCCGAAGGGGACGAGGCGCTTGCAAGGGCCAAGGCCCTGCTGTTTATGCCGGACCTGTTCGCCTACCTGCTCACGGGCGAGGTGGCGGCCGAGTACACCATCGCCTCCACCAGCCAGCTCATCAACCCGCGCACGCGGCAGTGGCACGAGGGCCTGCTGGCCGACTTCGGCCTGCCCGGGGACATCCTGCCCGCCATCATGCAGCCGGGTACCGTGCGCGGCCCCCTGCGCGAGGCGATCGCCCGGGACGCGGGCCTTTTGCCCATCCCGGTGATGAACGTGGGCTCGCACGACACCGCGTCGGCCGTGGCGGCCGTGCCCGCGCAGGGCGGCCCGGTGGCGTACATCTCCTCGGGCACCTGGTCGCTGATGGGAACGGAGATCGACGCGCCCATCACCTCGCCGGAAGCGCTGGCCGCCAACATCACCAACGAGGGCGGCGTGGGCGGCAAAATCCGGCTGCTGAAGAACGTGATGGGGCTGTGGATCATACAGGAATGCCGCCGCGCGTGGCAAAAGGACGGCTACGGCGGAGACTTCGCCGATATCGTGGCGCTGGCCGCGGAGGCGCCGCAGCTCACCGCTTTCATCGATCCGGACGAGGGGCGCTTCCTGTACCCGGGCGACATGCCGCAAAAGGTGGCCGATTTCTGCCGCGAGACAGGGCAGAGGCCGCCGGAGGGGATCGGCGCAACCGCGCGCGTGATCTTTGAGAGCCTGGCGCTGAAATACCGCTGGACTCTTGGGCACCTGCAGACGACCACCGGACAGACTTTCCCGGCCATTCACGTGGTGGGCGGCGGGTCCAAGAACAATCTGCTGAACCAGCTGAGCGCGGACTGCGCGGGCGTTCCGGTGTACGCCGGCCCGTCCGAGGCCACGGCCATCGGGAACCTTCTGCTGCAGGCCGTCGCTTTGGGCGAGCTGTCCGGGCTTGCGCAGGCGCGGCAGGCCGTGGCGGCGTCCTTCTCGCCGGACGTGTTTGAGCCGCGCGACACGGCGCGCTTCGACGGGCCGTACGCGCTGTTCTGTGAAAAGATCGTGCGCGCATGAGCGAGATGATCGCCGCCGCGGGCGGGCGGCCCCTGCCGCCGCAGGAGGCGCGTCAGCTTGCGCCGCTGCAGCTGGCGTATCTGGGCGACGCCGTGTACGATCTGTACGCGCGCACGGGCATCGCGCGAAGCCCGGGCACCGCGCACGCCTGGCACCTGCGCTCCGTTAAGCTGGTGTGCGCGGCCGCCCAGTCGCGCGCGCTTGCCCTGGTGGAGCCGCAGCTAAGCCCGGATGAAGCCGCCGTGGTGCGCAGAGGCCGAAACGCGCAGATGAAGCCGCCCAAGAACGCCGACCCGGCCGATTACGCGCGCGCGACGGCGCTGGAGGCGCTGGTCGGGTACCTGTACATCAGCGGCCAGAGCGAGAGGCTCTTGCAGCTGATGGCGCTGGCGTTGCCGGGCAACTGCGCGGAGCCGCCCGCGGCCGCCGCGCCGTAGTGTGCAATAACGCACGGCCCTTGCCCGCCTTTGGGCGCTGAGCAGACCGCATCTGCGCTTGCACCGCGGTTGTTCCGCCGCGGCGAGGGGCAGCCTACACGCGGGGAGGGGCAAAGCCGGGCGGCCGGGGGACGTCAACCTTTGGTGCAAACGGGTTCCACATCGCCTTGCAGGGAGTGATAGCCATACCAAGCGTTCAGCTGAGCGTGGAGCTCGTGTCCATGACGCCCGATCCGGAGCTGGCCGTGGCCACGGCCGCCCGGCTGTGCTATGCGGACGCGCACATCGGGGACCTTCGCAAAAAGGTGGAAAAGGCCGATCAATCGCGCTTCATCGCCGACCTTTTGTCGGCCGGGCATCAGTCCACCTTTGAGCACGCCTCCTTTACCTTTGGCGTGGAAGGCGTGTCGCGCTCGCTTCTGGCGCAGATAACGCGCCACCGCATCGCCTCCTTCTCGGTACAGTCGCAGCGCTACGTGGCCGCCGGAAAAAAAGGTGCGTTCACCTACGTTCTGCCGCCCGCCATACAGGCCCTGGGCCCCGAGGCCACGGCCCGTTTCGAGGCGCAGATGGCCCAAGCGCAGGCCTGGTACGACGAGTGGCGGGCGGCCCTGGGGGGCGGAGAGCAGGGCAACGAGGACGCGCGGTTCGTGCTGCCCAACGCCGCGGAGACACGCTTTCTTGTCACCATGAACGCCCGCGAGCTGCGGCACTTTTTCTCCCTGCGCTGCTGCAGCCGCGCGCAGTGGGAGATCCGCGCCCTGGCCAAGGCCATGCGGGAGCTGTGCCTGGCCGCCGCGCCCGCCCTGTTTGCCGCCTGCGGGCCCGCGTGCCTGCGGGGCCCCTGCCCGGAAGGCAAGCGCACGTGCGGCCGCGCGGCTCAGGTTCGCGCCGAATTCGCCGCCCCGCCCGCCCCCCCGCTGCCGTAGCCCGGCGCGCTCCCGGCGGCCGCGCCCAAAACGCACGCCCACAGGAGCCGCCTCGGCCCACATGCAACGGCAGGGGGATCCGAGAAAATGATCCTCTGGCGGAGGGCGAGGGAGGCGGCGCCTCCCGTTCCCCCCGTCCCCAACGCCGCTTAAAGGAGATAACATAACACATGGACAAACGAGACACGCGCCGCATTCCGCCGCGCAGGCCGCAGAGCGAAGGCTTTCGCAGGCCGCCCAAGCCGGCCGAGCGTGAAGAGGGCGAGGAGGGCCCGGACGAGATGCCCACCGTGCTGGCGGGGCGCAACCCGATCCGCGAGGCGCTGAAAAGCGGGCACGATATGGACAAACTGCTCGTGCAGAAGGGCGATTTGTCCGGCACGGCGGCGCAGATCGTGGCCATGGCCCGCGAGCGCAAGATCGTGGTGCAGTACGTGGACAAGCGCAAGCTGGACGAGATGGCCCCGGGGCACCAGGGCCTGTGCGCCGTGCTGCCCGCGCACGCTTACGCCAGTATGGAAGACATTTTGGCCAGGGCCGCCCAGAAGGGCGAAAAGCCGATCGTGGTGGTGCTGGACGGCGTGACCGACCCGCACAACCTGGGCGCGATCATCCGCTCGGCCGAGGTATTCGGTGCGCACGGCGTGGTTATCGGCAAGCGGCGCGCGGCCGGCCTGACGCCCATCGCGCTGAAGGCCTCTGCGGGCGCGGCGCTGCTGTTGCCCGTGGCGCGCGTAACGAACATATCAAAGGCCGTGGAAGAGCTGAAGGCCGCCGGACTGTGGGCTGTGGCGGGCGTGATGGACGGCCGCCCCGCGCGGGACGCGCGGCTCTCGCCGCCCCTGGCGCTGGTGATGGGGGACGAGGGCGAAGGCGTGTCGCGGCTGGTGCGGCAGGTGTGCGACGAGGGCGTGTCCATCCCCATGAGCGGGCAGGTGGGGTCGCTGAACGCTTCCGTGGCGACGGGCGTGCTGCTGTACGAAATCGTGCGCGCAAAGTAGCCCAAATCGCGCTGTTTTCTCAAAATCGCTAAAATACCCCATCCTCCATGCGGGCTGCTTGACGCGTCCACGGCGCTTGTCTATAATGTGGCTAAGGCGGCAATGCCCCCGGAAGGTGTATGCATGTACGAGATGTGCGGCAACGAGACGGACGAGCTCATCGCCGAGCGCGCGCAGGCCGGCGACGGGGTCGCGCTGGAATACCTGCTCAACAAGTACAAAAACTTTGTGCGTTCCAAGGCGCGCTCGTATTTCCTGATCGGCGCCGACCACGAGGACATCGTGCAGGAGGGCATGATCGGGCTGTATAAGTCGATACGCGACTTTCGGCCGGACAAGCTGGCGTCCTTTCGCGCGTTCGCCGAGCTGTGCATCACCAGGCAGATCATCACCGCCATCAAGACAGCCACAAGGCAGAAGCATACGCCGCTCAATTCGTATGTGTCGCTCAACAAGCCCATCTACGACGAGGAGAGCGACCGCACCCTTCTGGACGTCATCACCGAGGCGCGTGTCATATCGCCGGAGGATCTGTTCATCCACCGCGAGGACCGCACGAGCATCGAATCGGAGATCCTGCGCATGCTCTCGGGCCTGGAACGCTCGGTTCTGTCCAGCTACCTGCAGGGCAAGTCGTATCAGGAGATCGCCGTGGACCTGGACCGGCACGTCAAATCCATCGACAACGCGCTGCAGCGCGTAAAGCGCAAGCTGGGCAAATACCTGCAGTCCAGGTAATTTATCCGTAAAAACAGCCCGGGCCCGCGGCGCTTGCCGCTTGGCCCGGGTTTTGCATGCCGGCGGAGGCTTTGCGCGCTTCGCCCTCAGGCGATGGCCACGCCGTGATGGAGCAGGCGCAGGAGCCTGCGCTTGCGGGCCCGCAGCGCGCCGCGCCGCAACAGCAGGCGGTCGCCCGCGTCCCAGGCGACCACCCAGCCGCAGATGGTAAGAAAATCGAAGATCAGATGGCGCTGCACAAGCGTGTCGAACACGTAGCTGAGCAACAGTACAAGGCAGCCGCCAAGCCCTACGCACATGGCGGCGAGCACCTCGCGGCGGTCCTGCGCGCACAGCGCGGCCAGGCGGAGGCGAACGTTCTGTTCAACGATGCGCTGCATGTCCGCCGGGCTCCACGCGCCCAAATCGGCGAAGCGGATGCGTAGCCGCGCCGGAACGCGCAGCGGCTCGGCGGCCAGGGTGCCCTCCAGCGCCTCAAAGAACGAAGCGCTGAGCAGGGGGAGCTTACCCTCCTGCGCGAGGTGCGCGTCCATAACCGCCTCCGGCGAGGAAAAGCTGAGCGTGAGGGGAACATCGCCGTCCGGCCCGGGGAAAAAAAGGCCGACCAGCCCGCCGTCCCGCCGGATCTGCCGCAGCAGGGCCCGGTACGCTTTGTTGATGGCGCATGCCCCCTTCGCGCGGGTGTGGAGCGTGAAGGGCCGCCGCGGGCGCGTTTGGCCACGCCGACGGCCCAAAGAACAGGCGTCACCAGGGCAGCAGCTGGCAGGTGTTGCCGCGGCCGCGCAGCGCGGCCATGCGCTCCTCCACCAGATCGGAGGTGTAAGGGGAGAGCACGAGATAGTCCATGCCGGTCTGCGCGGGCAGCAGTTCCAGATACGTGTGAAAGTTTTTCACCCGCCGCAGAACCAGCTGCGCCAGGGTCTCCAGAAGCGCCGCGCGCTGCTGCTCGGAGGCCATGGGCGGCACGTACACGGTCTGATCCTTTTGCAGCCTCAGCTCGCCGTTGCAGCCAAAGCCCGACTCGATGCCCTGGTCCAGGGCGGACATGAGAATCGCCGCCGCCTGGCGGATGGCCTCCTCGATGCGTGCGACGTCGCGCTCGCCCACCTCGCCCCACAGGTTTTCGGCGGTTTGTATGTTGAGCAGCACCATCAGCTTTGGCGACGCGGTGAAATCATGCTGCTTCACCTGCAGCTCGCCAAGGCGGGCCGTCGCGCCCCAGTGCACGTCGCGCGGCGCGTCGCCCGGGCGGAAGGGGCGTATGCCCTGAATGAGGAACAGGTCGGGCAGAATGAAGCGCCGCACGAGCACGTCGCCCATAAAGCGCGTGGAGGGAGGCGTCCAGTCCCTGGGCGCAAGGATGCGCGGGTACACGGTGATGTGCAGCGAGAGGGACAGCGTGCGCGAGCTGCCCCCAAGGCCGAACAGGTCGCCGCCGGTGAGCGCCGCGGAGGACAGGTCGTAGTACCCCCGGCGCAACAGGCGCACCTTGTGCCGCCTGGTGACGCGCCGGAACGGGCCCATAAAAAAGATGGAGCGGTGGTAGCGCTCCTCGGCGATGTCCAGGTTCTCCTGCGCGCCGAACTGCAGCTCGGGGGGCATGCGCGATTCCACGCGCAGCCAGGTGACGGGCAGAAGCTTTCTGTTCTCCAGTACCTCGATCATTTCGATCTCGTCGCCCTCAAAGGCCTTAAGCCGGGAGAACGTACGGCTGTAGCGCAGCCGCCACAGCGACGTGCGCCCCAGCAGCATCGCCTGCAAAACGGCCAGCCCGCCTACGATGACGAGCAAAAAGAACAGGCCCATGCGCGCTCCTTTCCGGCAAGGCGCAAGGCGCGCCGCGCGCCCGGCCGTCCCGGCTTAATCCTCCAGGTTCTCCGTGGGCACGGGAACCAGACGAAGCACTTCGTCCACAGCGGCGTCCGCCTGGCCGGATTTCAGCATGGCGGTGCGCATCACCATACGGTGGGCCAGCACGGCGCGGGCAAGCTTTTTCACGTCGTCGGGCAGGGCGAAGGCGCGGCCCTGCAGCAGGGCGTACACCTGGCAGGCGCGCATCAGGGCCAGCGAAGCGCGCGGGGACGCGCCCAGCAGCACGTCCTCCAGGGCGCGCGTGCGCTCCACAACGGCGATGATGTAGGCCTGCAGGGCGGAGCTGACGTGCACGGCCCGGGCGGCGGTCTGCGCCGCAAGCACGTCCTCGGCCGTGGCGACGGGCGCAAGCTCGGCCATAGGGTCGTCGCGCAGGAAACGGGCGAGGATGTCCTGCGCTTCATGCGCCGTGGGGTACCCCATGCGCAGCTTCATGAAGAAGCGGTCCAGCTGCGCTTCGGGCAGGGGAAAGGTGCCCTGTATCTCGATGGGGTTTTGCGTGGCGATAACCAAAAACGGCTCGGGCACGGCGCGGGACACCCCGCCCTCGGTCACGGTGCGCTCCTCCATGCACTCCAGAAGCGCGGACTGCGTGCGGGGCGTGGCGCGGTTGATCTCGTCGGCCAGCACCACGCCCGCAAAAATCGGGCCGGGCTTCCACACGAACTCGCCGGCTTTCTGGTCGTAGATGCTCATGCCGGTCACGTCGGAGGGCAGAAGGTCGGGCGTGAACTGAATGCGCTTAAAGCAGCAGTCAAGAGACCGGGCAAGCGCCTTGGCCGTAACGGTTTTGCCCGTACCTGGCACGTCCTCCAGAAGGATATGGCCGCGGGCGATGATGGCGGTGAGCATCATGTCGATGTTGTCGCCCTTGCCCACGATCACCCGTTGCACGTTTTGCTTGACGCGCGCGCATACGTCGCGCACCTGCGAGGCGTCCATGTCGGTTCCCTCCCGTTCCCAATCGGCATAGATGTATGATAGCACAGCGGGCTGGGAATAGCGATAATAATGTTGCGCGCGAGGAAAAACCAGGGTATCATGGACCAAGGAGGCGGAGCGCATATGAAAGCCGACCCGGAAGCGCCATGCGGCATACCACGGACGAGATGAGCGTAGACGCCCCGGGCGGGCGCACGCGCGTGCTGCTTGTAAACACGAAAAACCCGCTCGGGCGGTGTTTTTTGGTGCACGGGCTGTTTGACTCCGCCGAAGGGCTTCTGCCGCTGATGGACCTGCTGGCCGGGGCCGGATACGCCTGCGCCGCCCTTGATCTGCCGGGCTTTGGCCGGGCGGACGCGGGCCGGGAGGCCCCCTGCGGGCAGGCCGCGTACGCGCGCTATGCGCTGGACGTGGCGGGCCGTGTGTTTCCGGGCGAGGCGCTGTGCCTCATCGGCCACTCCATGGGCGGGGGCGTGGCGCTGCGCATGGCCGCCATGCAGCCGCGCAGCCTCGCCTGCCTTACGCTTCTTGCCCCCGCCGTGCGCTTCGGCCGCGGCGCGCGGCTCATGGGGCGCACCGCCGCGCCCTTCCTGCCCGCGTACCTGCGCGGCAGGCGCGCCGTGCACGGGGTGATGATCCGCGCGCTGGGCGAGCTGCCGGGGGAAGACAGGCAGGAATCGCTGCTCGCCCCCTTGCGCCGCGCGGAAACCGCGGCCTTCCTTGGCCGCCTGATGGCCGAGCGCTACGAGCCGATGCGCCCCTTTACCGAAAAGCCCGTGCTGCTGTTGTGGGGCGGGCAGGACCGCGTGCTTGGCCGCTGGCCGCACGGCTTTACCGCAGCGCTGGTTCCCGGCGCGCGCATGCGCGTGCTGCCCGGCGCGCCGCACTGTTTTCCCGAAACCAGGCCGCAGGAAACCTGCGCGCTGCTCCTCCCCTTTCTGGAGGAAGCCATAGGAGGCTGACCATGCTGTTCCGGCAGGGCGATTTTGCCCAAATGCCCACCATAGAAACGCCGCGCCTTACGCTGCGGCGCATGCAGATGCGCGACGACCAGGACATCTTCGCCTACTCCAGCGACCCGGAGGTGGCGCGGTATGTGCAGTGGCGGGCGTACACGTCCATTCACGACGCGCGCGATTACATCCGCTATATGCAGCGCCAGTACCGAAACGACCTGCCCGCCTCCTGGGCGGTGGTGGAAAAAGCCTCCGGGCGGGTGATCGGCACGGCGGGATATTCCTGGATCAACCGCGACCACAACTCCGCCGAGATCGGCTACTCGCTCGGGCGGGCGTACTGGGGCCGCGGCTACATGAGCGAGGCGCTGGCCGTCATCCTGCGGCACGGCTTTGAGACGCTGCGCCTGCACCGCATCGAAGCGCAGCACGACGTGCGCAACCCTGCCTCCGGCCGGGTGATGGAGAAGAACGGCATGCGCCTGGAGGGCACGCTGCGCGGCCGCCTGTACAACAAGGGCGAGTACGTGGACGTGCGGCTGTACGCGGTGCTTGCGGAGGACTGGCAGCGCCTGCAGCGCGGGCTGCAGGGGTAGGCGGCGGCTGCAAGCGCCCTGCCATACAAAAGAGAGGGAGTGAAGTCCTGTGCTCAAAGGCATTCCATCCATCCTGAGCCCGGAGCTTGTGAAGACGCTGATGGAGATGGGCCACGGCGACGAGATCGTGCTGGCCGACCGCAACTTTCCCGCCGCCACGTGCGGGCGGCGGCTGATACGCGCCGACGGGTTGATGATTTCCGATCTGCTGGAGGCGGTTTTGCCGCTCTTTCCGCTGGACATGGAGGTGCCATCGCCCGCGGCCGTTATGGCCATGCCCGCCGGCCAGGCGGAGCCGCCCATGTGGGCGACCTTTCGCGCCATTCTGCGCCGCCACCACGAACGCTTCGCCGATTTTGACTACGTGGAGCGCTTTGCGTATTACGAGCGGGCAAAAGCGGGCTTCGCGGTGGTCATTACGGGCGATCCCACCCCGCGCGGGAACCTGCTGCTTGTGAAGGGCGTCGTGCGCTGACATGCCCGAAGCTCTGGGCCTGGTGGAGGCCGCTCTGCGCGCCCTGCGCGCGCCTGTGGCGGATGGTGAGTACGCCCTGCACGATCTGGTGGCCGCGGCACTCTCCGGGGCGGGCCTGGCCTTTGCCCGCGAGGCGCGCATCGGCCCGGGCGCGCGGGTGGACTTTTTGTGCCAGGGCGTCGCCATCGAGGTGAAGCGCGGCCGCCCGCCCGCCGCGGCGCTTGGGCGGCAGCTGACGCGTTACGCGTCCTGCGAGGGCGTGGACGCGGTGCTGCTTGTTTTGGAGCGGTGGGTGGATCTGCCCCCGATCGTGTGCGGCAAGCCTTGCCGCGCGCTGTCGCTGCGCAGGCTGTGGGGGGTGGCGCTGCCGTGACCTATGATGAGGACATCGGCGCGGTGTCCGGCGGGTTTTACGGGGAAGAGGCGGAAGAGCAGGACGATCAGCTGCCCGCATACCTGCGCCCCGCGCCGCCGCCGGTGTTTACCTACGGCGAGCTGTCCTACAACAAAAAGCAAAAGGCGTGGGTCATCCGCGGCGATCCGGCGGTGTGCCAGATGGCCAAGCGGCTCTTTCCCGTGTGCGACGGCCGAGGCCGGGGCGTCGCGCGGTTTCCGGCCTCGCGGCGCACCGCAGGCGATCTGCACTGGCTCATGCTGCGCTATCCGCTGTCCGTTCGGCCGGCGGACGAGCCGCGCTTTGCCGCCGATCTGGCCGCTTCCCGCCTGCAGGCCCTGCAGCGGCAGGAATCGCAGCTGCACCCCCTTCGCGCCGTGCCGGACAAGGGTAGCTTTGAAGGCGCGCTGATGCCCTTTCAGCAGCTGGGCGCGGGGTATCTGGTACAAAACCCGCGCGCCCTGCTCGCCGACGAGATGGGCCTTGGCAAGACCGTGCAGGCCTTGGCCGCCCTCGCGCTGCAGCAGGCGTTCCCCGCCTTGGTCGTGGTTCCGCCGCACCTGGTGAGCAACTGGGTGCGCGAGATCGGCCGGTTTTTGCGCATACGCGGCGCGCAGCCCCGCGTGCACGTGCTGCGCGGGCTGACGCCCTACGCCCTTCCGCCTGCCGACGTATACGTGACGCATTATCTGCTTCTGCGCGGCTGGAAACAGGCGCTGCCGCAGGCGGGTTTCGCCGCCGTGGTGTTTGACGAGGTGCAGGAACTGCGCCACGCCGGCACGGAGAAATACTCCGCGGCGTCCCTGCTCGCCGATTCCTGCGAGCGGGTGATGGGCCTGTCCGGCACGCCCATCTACAACCGCGGCGGGGAGATCTTTCACGTGGTCAACATCCTGGACTTTCACGCGCTGGGCGATTTTGAGAGCTTCTCGCGCGAGTGGTGCGTGGGTTTTGGCGGCGATATCGTGCAAAAACCCGAGGTCCTGGGCGAGCATCTGCGCCGCGAGGGGCTTATCCTGCGCCGCACCAAGGAGCAGGTGCTGGAGGAGCTGCCCGCCAAACGCCGCGCGGTGCAGCCCATCGACGCGGACGACGAGGTGTACCGCCGCCTGATCGCCGCCGTGGATCCGCTGCTTCCGCGTCTCGCGGGCGACCTGCGCGCCGACGAGCGCGCGCGCATCCTCAATGAGATCGGCGAGCGCGAGCGTCAGGCGACCGGCCTAGCCAAGGCCCCGCACGTGGCCGCGTTCGTGCGCGCGCTGCTGGACGCGGGCGAGCCCGTGCTCCTTTTCGCGCATCACCATGCCGTGATGGACGAGTACCGCCGCCTCTTTAAGCCGTACCGCCCGGCCTTTTTAACCGGCCGGGAGACCTCGGCCCAAAAAGACGAGGCGGTGCGCCGCTTTATGGACGCCAAGACCGACCTTCTGTGCGTTTCCCTGCGCGCGGCCGCGGGGCTGAACCTGCAGCGCGCGCGGTGCGTCGTGTTCGGCGAGCTGGACTGGTCGCCCGCCGTGCACGCCCAGGCCGAGGACCGCGCCCACCGCATCGGCCAGCGCGATTCCGTGCTGTGCTATTATCTGGTCGCCCCCAGGGGGTCCGACCAGGACATGCTGGAGGCCATCGGCCTGAAGGTGTCCCAGTTCACCGGCCTCATGCTGGACGCCCCGCCCTCCGAGGCCGAGCGCCAGGAGGACGAGTCCATCGCCCGCGCCCGCGTTCTGGAGAAGATCGCCCAGGCCCTGCTGCGCGAGCGGGGGTAGGCGGCGGGAGGGGCCGGCATTTTTTACGGGGAAGAGCTGCGCTCGCCTGCGCAAAGGCAGCGGGCTGCTGACGGGGAACAAGCGCGGGCGCTGAACCGGTTTTCCCCGGCGAGGCGCTCGCATTCGCCTTTTGTTGCGATACGCCGAGCGATCATCACCAAGGAACGGATCGGCGTCTGCCTCTCACAACGATGGTGATGCCGCGCGCGGCAAAACTGGGGGTGGGAGGTGCTTTTGAACGCCCGGAAGAAGCGCAGGCGTTCGCCGTGAGCAGGTTTTTCCTTCGCAGGCGTATTGAGCGGGGTAAGCGCTGCCCGGTTTGGTGTTTGGCGACGGGACCGCAGGCTCCGGCGGACGGCGCCGTAACAAACGCTCCTGCCGGGCTGCAAAGCGGCCGCGCTCCCAGCGCGGCCGCTCTTTTCTTTCCTATGCGCAGGCCCTCCGCCGCACCGCCTCACAGGGCGCTGGCGGCGAGCAGGGCGAACTGAGTGGCCTCCACGGGCCGGGTGTAGAGGTAGCCCTGCGCCAGGTCGCAGTACAGCTCGCGCACGAGGGACGCCTGAGCGGGGGTTTCCACGCCCTCCACGCAGGCCTTGATGTCCATGGAGTGCGCCAGATCGATGATGGCGTGCACGAACATGCGCGAGAACGGATCGCGGTCGATGTCCTGCAGGAAGGAGCGGTCGACCTTCACGTAGTCCAGGGGGATGGAGCGCAGGTTGTTCAGCGAGGAATACCCCGTGCCGAAGTCGTCCATGGCGATTTGCACGCCCATGGCGCGCAGCTGGCGCAGCACGC
Source organism: Eubacteriales bacterium (assembly GCA_031553225.1). Classification (GTDB taxonomy): domain Bacteria; phylum Bacillota; class Clostridia; order Christensenellales; family UBA1750; genus JAVBLU01. The sequence goes on along the minus strand of JAVBLU010000059.1, from coordinate 8,016 downwards.
GCACCGTGGACGCCATGTCGCTGATGGCCAGGCTTTCGGTCACCTCCAGAATGAGCGAGTGCGCGGGGAAGGAGGTTTCCTGAAGCACGTTTTTGACCAGCGCGACCAGATCGTCGTCGCGGATTTGCCGCGGGGACAGGTTCACCGACACGTAGAAATCCTTCCACCCGGCCATCTGCCAGGCGCGGCCCTGCGCGCACGCCGTGCGCAGCACAAAGGCGCCGATCGGGCGTATCAGCCCCAGGTATTCCGCCAGGGGCACAAAGTCGGCGGGCATGATCAGCCCAAGATCCGGGTCGCGCCAGCGGATGAGCGCCTCGGCGCCCTTCCATTTGCCCGTGGAAAGGTCCACAAGCGGCATATAGCATAGGTGGAAAGGCCGGAAATCGTCCTGGATGGCCGAGCGCATCCGCCGCTCCAGCTCCACACGCCGCGCCACCTCGTCGCCCTGCTGATGCGCGTACACGGCCAACGTGTTCTTGCCGTCCGATTTGGCGCGGAACATGGCAACGTTCACCGCGCGCAGAATGTCGCGCACCGTGTCGCCGTCCCTGGGGAACTCGGCCAGGCTGATGGATACCGTGCAGAAATGCTCCCGGTCCTGCAGCTTCCAGGGCTGCTGGAAGCGGTGCACGATCGCCCGGCCGATCTCCTCCGCCACGTCCGCCGCGGTGTTCTCCAGCACGATGACGAACTCGTCGCCGCCGAAACGGTACAGGTTCCCGTGCAGCGGCGCAAGGGAAGTGAGGTAGCCGACCACCTCTTTGAGCATCAGATCGCCGTAGTTGTGGCCGTATGCGTCGTTGATGTTTTTAAAATCGTCCAGGTCGACGAACAGCAGCGCGCCAAAGCCCTGCCGCTCCACCGCGTCGCCCATGGCGGTCGCCAGACGGCGCTCGCAGCTGGCGCGGTTGGGAATGGAGAGCATCACGTCCTGGTACACCAGCTCATCCAGGCGCACCTGCTGCATCTTTTTCTCGGTGATGTCCGCGGCGCGGTACAGCCGGGCGTCGCGGCCGTCCACCCACCGCAGCGCGCTTGCCGACAGCGTGAACCATCGCCCGCTTTGCGGGTTGTGCACCTCCCACGCGCCCGACAGGAGCATCGCCTCTTCGGCCTGCGGGCCGCCGATGGCCATCAGACAGGCTTTGGCCGTGGGCGGGCTGCCCTGCAGTTCGTCGCTCATGCGCTGGTTGTAGAAGAGCAGCTCGTCCGTGTGCGGGTCGCGCACGAACAGCAGGCTGTCCAGGTTGTCGGTCACCACGCGGAACATGGAGAGCGAGCGGCGCAGCTCGTCCTGCGCGACGGTGCGCTGCAAGACGCCCGACATCACCCGCGCCACGTTGCGCACAAGCGCCTGCTCGCGGGGCACGCTTTGGCGCTGGGACCGGCTGTCTTCCAGGCCGATAATGCCGTGCACGCGCTCGTCCACCTGCAGGGGCGCCTGGAACAGCGCGCGCGCTTTGAGCGCCGCCTCGTCCACGGCGAAGGGCACGGGCAAGGGCGCGCCGCTTATGTGCGCCTCGTAGGTGATCATCAGCGCCCCGTCCGACAGGTACTCCGCGACGTAGGCGCGTTCCACGCCAAGATAGCGCACCGCCAGCAGCAGAATTTCCTGCGTGGCGCGCCGGATGTCCGCCGAGGTGAAGAACAGATCAAGCACGTGGTTGGTAAAGACCTGGTCTTCGTAGTTCATGCGCAGCATATCGCTGCTCTGCCGGGCCAGGGCCGTTTCCCGCGCGCGGTACAGGCCTTGTTGGCCGTGCAGGCACGTCAGGCGCGCAAAACCCTCCTGAAGCTGCATGGCCCGCTGCGCTTCACGCACGGACAACACGGGCAGCTGGCGGTACAGGCGGAAGAACGCCTCCTCGTCCACGCCGGACTGCGCAAGGCTTAACCGGATTTTGGCAAGCTCCTCCGGATCGTTCGTGCCCGCGTAGGAGACCCACACCCCGACGAAGCCGTCCTCGACGCGCAAGGGTGTAAGAAGCACCCAGCCATAGCTTTGCGAGCGGTCGTCGGGCGCGTTTTGCGCCGCGCGCACAATGCCACCGCACAGCTCGCGCACCAGGGCGACGCCTCCGGGCGTGCTCGTCAGCAGCTCGCCCAGCTCGTCCCCGTCCTCCTCCGGCCGGATGACCTGACCGGTGTGGTCGTACACCTCGCTTCGCAGCCCCGTTACCTGCGTAAACAGGCGCTGCAGCGTGCGCAGATGCGCCAGGTCGAGCACCGCGCTTTGTTCCACCTTTTCCGGGCCTTCGTTGAGATCGTACTGAAAGCCGATCAGGCCGAAGGGCGCGCCCATCTCGTCAAACACGGGAAACCCGACGGCCCATTGGTTGCGCAGGCCGTCCGTGGTGCGCATCACGCAGTCGATCTGCAGGCGGTCGGTCCGGCGCTCCAAAAGCTCCTGCACGTGCGCCATCAGCCGCGCGCTGGAGTGCGGCGTCACCAGCTCGTGCCAGGGGTATACCTGCCCGGGCACCTTCTCGGGCATGTGCAGCTGGTCGGTGTTCTCGCCCAAAATAAGCGCGGGCATGCCGTCCGTGTACATCCATTCGATGAGCAGTGCCGTGCGCTTTTGCACCACGTCGGCCGGAACGGCGCACGTTTCGCCCCGGCTGGCGGGCAGCCAGATGTGCGCCAGCACGTATGCGAGGGTTTGCACGAGCACCCGGCAGGAGGGCGCGGACAGATACGGCAGATCGAGCAGGACGGCCGCGAGGCCCTCCGCCGCGCGGCAGGCGTGGCAGGGCATCTGCCGCAGCTGGCAAGCCTGCGCCTGTTCGCCCGGCGGTGCGGACAGCTCGCCCAGGCGTATGCGCCGGTCCACACGCGAGCGGGCCGCTTTATTGGCATACACAAGCGCCCCTGTCGCTTCGTCGAACAGGAGCACAGGTGGCAACAGCGCGTTCAGGTTTCGCGCCGCAAGGGCGAGAAAATCGCCTGACCGCGCGGTTTTGCGGCCCATTTTTGTTTCCTCCACTAAAACGCCGTACAGATAGGAACGGTGATGCGTCATGCATTGACTAATTATCGCAAAATGCGACAGCAAAATTATACATCAAAACAGAAGAAACTGCAATGATGGAAAATGATGCATATGTGGCGCTGGAACCGGTTATTCCGCCGGCGGCGCGAGGCGCGTAAGAAAGGCGGTCACCCTGTCCGACAGCGCCGCGCGCTCCGGGCCGATGGTGGCCACGTGCGGCGAGGCGGACAGCCACAGGATGTCCTTGTCCGCGGAGGAGACGCCCTCGCAGATGATCTGCGCGGACGCGGGCCGCACGGTTTCATCGTACACGGACTGCACGGCGAGCAGCGGGCAGGTGATGCGGGGGAGCCCGCGCCGCGCGGCGCGCATCAGGCGGCGCAGGTCCGCCACGCGGCGCACGGGCGCGCGGTTGTAGCCGTAGTCGTCCTCGTTGAGGAACCCCTCGCGGAAGCGGGGTTCCTTGAAGGGCGTATAGCGCATGACCGGCCATACGACGCCCGCCAGGGACGTGAACCGCTGGTGCACGCGAATGGCGGCGCACACGGGCACGACCGCGTCGCACAGGCCGCGCTCGGCGGCCAGCAGCGCCAGCGTACCGCCCATGGACAGCCCGATGACGGCCAAAAAGCGGTGCTCCCTGCGCATCGCCTCCGCGGCGCTCGCTACGGCCTGCATCCAAGGCCGCGCGCCGCCGCTCTTTTCAAAATCCGCAAGGGAGGTGCAGTGGCCGGGCAGCAGGATGCCCCTGGCGGCGAACCCGCGCTCGTTGAGCCGCTCGCCCAGATACCGCATGTGGCCGGGCGAGCCTGTGAAGCCGTGCACAAGCAGCACGCCCCCGCGCGCGCCGGGCAGAGAGAACGCCTGACAACGTTCCTCGCCAAAGGCTTCCTTGGACACGTCTACCCCTCCCGCGCCCTCTGATACGCGTCGTCGGCCCGCTCAAACAGGTCGCCGACGGCGCTGAACACCGTGTTTCGCTCCGGCCCGAACAGCATGCGGATGTGCGAGGAGCCCTGCAGCCATACCACGGATTTCTCCGCAGAGCGGATGCGCCGGCAGATGATGCCGGCCGAGGACGGCCGGGCCATCTCGTCGCGCACGGACTGGATGATGACCGCCGGACACGCGACGCGGTGCAGCCCCAGCGCGCACCGCAGCGTCATGCCGTAGCAGTTGACCGCGCGCAGGGCCTTCTTCATGCCGCTGCGCATCACAAACAGCTCCTGAAACAGCCATTTCATGCCCCGCACGGGCGCCGCTTCCTCGCCGTCTGCGGCGGAGGGCGCGGGATCGGGCTGCTTTCTGCGCGCGCGCACGAAGAATGAGCGCACGAACCGTGAAAGCTGGTGCAGCGGCGTATACAAAAACACCGGCGCGCCGATGGGGGCGATGGCGTCCACCCGCCCTTCCTGGGCGAGCAGCAGCGAGAGGATACCCCCGGCGGATATGCCCGTGACGTACACGCGCCCGTACCGGGCGCGCAGATCGCCGGCCAGCGCCCGCACGCAGCGCACCCACTGCCTGGTGGAGGCGCGGCCCATGTCCTGCATGGTGGCGCCGTGGCCGGGCAGAAGCGGAGCCTCCACCGCGAAGCCGCGCGCCGCCAGCGCGTCGCACAGCGGCTTCATTTGGCCGGGCACGCCCGCAAAGCCGTGAATGACCAGGCATGCCCCGTGCCGTCCGTCGCCGGGCAGCGAGATCGGCTTGGCCTTTTCCCTGTCGTAGAGTTGAATGGCCACAAGGACCCCCCTAGGTAAGTGTTGATGCGTCCCTTCGGGACTGTGGCGGCTGCGGAAAAGCCGTCGTCAAAGAGATCGCCCGTCCTTGCCCGGCAGCTTCGGCCGCAGAAGCGCAGGCGCGGCAGGGCGTTTCGCGGCGGGCGGCAAGCCCGTGCGGGTAAACGGCCCGGCGCAAAGAAACGGGCGGCGGGCGGCGGCGATCCGCGCTCCTGCGCCGCCGGCGGCTGCCCGAATAACCCGGCGCGGCATTTCGCCCTTTGCCCCGCGCGCCGGGCAGGAACGGGCGCCGCGCCGCCTTTGGCCGGGGGTGGCTTTTGCGCGCTACGCGCTTAGCGTTTGGCCAGCTTTTCGTAGCATTCGTTGTACCAAAGGCAGGCGTCGATCGGCGTGTTGGCGGGAATGTGGTTGCCGACGGCCATAAAGTAGCCCGGGCATCCCTTGCCGATGTCCATGCAGCGGCGCACCTCGCGCTCAATGTCGTCCCGAGAGCCGTACAGCAGGATGCGCGTATCGGCGTTGCCGATGAACACGTGCGTTTTGCCGTACTTTTTCGCAAAGTATGCCATGTCCGTCATGGGCTCCATCACAAATCCGCCGGCGCCGGCCGCGGCGATATCGTCCAGGAACATGGTGTAGTCGCCGTCCGAGGTGTACATGATCTTCTTGCCCGCCTCGCGCAAGGGCCGCATATAGTTTTTGTAGTGCGGAAAGATGAACGTGCGGTAAAACTCCGGGTTGAAGACCGCTCCGGACGTCCAGCAGATGTCGTCGTGAATCATGATGACCGGCACGTTGGAGGCGGCCATGGCGTCGAAGTACACCTGCACCCACTTGGCGTACCGGCCGATGAGCGCGCCAAAGCCTTTCGGGTCAAGCCCGGCGGCCATCAGCAGCAGATCCCAGCCGAACAGGTCGATCATGGCGGAGACACAGGTGACGTAGATGCCTGTCATGTGCACGGTGTCCGTGTCGCCCGCGGCCCTGCGCGCATAATCCTTCTCCAAAAAATCGATGATGGCGGCTTTGTCGGGCTTTGGAAGGGCGGATTCCGGGTCGAAGGCGAGCACCTCTTCGGGGTCCTTGAAGGGCGAGGAAATCTTGTCGTTCCAGTCCGTGCCGCCGTCGGCGTACACGGCGTGCCCCATGCTTGTGCGCATGTCGCCAAAGATGGAACCGGACACGGGCGTGGCCCACTGAAAGCTGAAGTCCCACGCGCGGCAGAACGCGCGCACGGCCTGCTCGCGCACGTTTGCGGGGGAATCAAACGTTACCGGTATGCCCGTTACGCGCGAGATGAGCGCGTAGTGCCCGGTGACGGAATACTCCGTGCGCGGAACGCGCGGCGGCATTTCCAGGTTCATGGCGGCCCAGCCCAGCTCTTTGGACACGGTGAAGTCCCCCCCTTATCTACCAAGCGCTGCCTTCTATGATACCGCGTAGCGCGGCTATTGTAAAGCAATAAGAAATGACGGTTGACAGCCGTAAAGCGACCTGATACAATACATTTTGCGCCTCTGGAAGCCTGCCCCGGATTTCCATGGGTCGTTTTGCCGCTGATGTGCCCGACCAGCGCACGCGGCGCGATGGATCATCCCCTATGGACAGTCTTGGGAGGGAACGACACGTGAAAACGTTTATGGCGAACCCTGCGCAGGTAGAGCGCAAGTGGTATGTCATCGACGCGTCCGGCATGGCGCTTGGCCGCGTCGCCAGCGCCGCCGCAGCCATTCTGCGCGGCAAAAACAAGCCCATCTTCACGCCGCACGTGGACACGGGCGATCATGTCATCATCATCAACGCCGAAAAGGCCGTTTTGACCGGCCGAAAGCTCGACCAAAAGCTGTACTGCCATCACAGCGGCTATGTGGGCGGCCTGAAGCAGACCCCCTACCGCCAGCTGATGCAGAACAAGCCGGAATTTGCCATGAAGGAGGCCGTACGCGGCATGCTTCCGCACACGCCCCTGGGCAAGAATATGCTCACCAAGCTGCGCGTTTACCGCGGACCCGAGCACGAGCAGCAGGCCCAAAGACCCGAAGCTCTTATCGTTAAAGGTTAAACCCGGAAGGAGTGTAGAACATGGCCATCTCGAACTACTTCGGCACCGGACGCCGCAAGACGTCCATCGCCCGTGTTCGCCTGGTTCCGGGCGAGGGCAAGGTCATCATCAACAAGCGCCATATCGACGAGTATTTCGGCATGGAGACGCTCAAGATGACCGTTCGCCAGCCGCTTAAGCTGACCGCCACCGAAGCGCGCTTCGACGTGCTTGTCAATGTGAACGGGGGCGGCTTTACCGGCCAGGCCGGCGCGATCCGCCACGGCATCAGCCGCGCTCTCGTCAAGGTGGACGAGCAGCTGCGCAGCCCCCTCAAAAAAGCCGGCTTCCTCACGCGCGACCCCCGCATGGTCGAGCGCAAGAAGTACGGCCTGAAGGGCGCCCGCCGCGCGCCTCAGTTCTCCAAGCGCTAACCTTGGCACCGTCTGCCCGCCGGCTTTTGCCGGCGGGCTTTTGCATGCCGGAGCGGAGGCGCGGCGAAAGGCTTCGCCCTTCGCGCAGCTGCAAGACGCGGTCGTCCCGCGGATTTTCGCAAAACGCTCGGCAAGCCGCAGAAAAGATGGCGGACAATCGGCGGCATGTACGGCGGTTCTACAGTGAAAATATGGTGGGGCCGGGGCGTCCGCACGCAGGCCGGGCGGGAGAGGCAACCCGCGCAGCGGAGCCGGCCCGCGGCCCTTTGGCGGGCCCCGCCCTTGGCGTTCCCCGCCACAGGGCCCGCAAACCGGCAGATATGTTAGAAGGCGGCCGCGCGGTCGCCTTCCGCCCCCTTTCGGGGCGGCCGCGGCAATAACCCGGCGGCAAAGGCCGCCGGGTTGGCATGTTGCGTGCGGGCGACGCGCCGGCGGCCCACGCCTTGGCCGCGTCTGTCCATTGGCGCGGGGAGCCGTCTCCGCCTGCGGGAAACCGTCCATCTTCCCGCGTGACGGGGTCCGGGGGGCCGTGCCCCCTTGGCGGAGGCGTGGAGGGCGGCGCCCTGCGTCCTGCCGTTTACACGCCCAAGGCGTCGCAGGCGAGCAGGACGGCCAGAGCGGTCTTCATGTCGGGCAGCTCGCCGCGGCGGGCCATATCGCGCAGCTCGATCAGGGGAAGCCACTCCACGGCGACGAACTCGTCCTCGTCGGGGTGCGGCCGGCCCTTGGTCAGGCCTGTGGCCAGATACAGATGCAGAAGCTCGGTGCAGTAGCCCGGGGTAGCGAAAGCGCTGACCAAGGGGCGCATGG
>JAVBLU010000012.1:0-16447 GCA_031553225.1 Eubacteriales bacterium | reverse complement strand
CCGCCGCGGGCCCGCATGCTTTTGGGACCCAGGGTCCGCGTCCGGGGGGGGTTGGCGCTCCGGGCGCCGCCCTCCGCCGCGCCCCTCGTCCTAATCGTCCTTGCGCGCAGGACGCACGTCGCGGTCGCCGCGGAAGGGCCGGGCTTCGCCGGCGGGGCGGTCCGGGCGGGGCTCGCGCTCCACGCGGTCAAAGTGCGGTCGGTCGGCGGGCGCAGGCGCGGGGCGGTCGCCGGCGGGCCGGTCGGAGCGTTCAAAGCGCGGGCGGTCGCTGCGCGGGCCGTGGTCGTTGCGCGGGCCGCGGCCGCCAAACCCGCCTTCACGCGCGGGCGGGGCGGGGGGCAGGTCGGAGAGCTTGCGCAGCACTTCATCCTCGGGGATAAAGCCCTTGCGGGTAAGGTTCACGCGGCCCTTCTCGTCGATCTCGGTGACCTTGACCGTGACGATGGTGCCGATGTCCACGGCCTCCTCGCACCGCTCCAGGCGCTGGTTGGAGAGCTGGGAGATGTGGACCATGCCGTCCTTGCCGGGCAGCAGCTCCACGAACGCGCCGAAGGGCATGATGCGCACGACCTTGCCCGTGTACACCTGGCCGACCTCGATCTCCTTGACGATGCCCTCGATGATGGCGCGGGCGCGGTCGGAGGCTTCCTGATCGGGCGTGACGATGTACACGCGGCCGTCGTCCTCGATGTCGATCTTCACGCCCGTATCGGCGATGATCTTGTTGATGGTTTTGCCGCGCGGGCCGACCACCTCGCCGATCTTTTCGGGGTTGATGAGGAAGGTGACGATTTTGGGGGCATAGGGGGAGAGCTGGGGCCGGGGCTGTGCGAGCTCCTCCATCATTTTGCCCATAATGAAGGCGCGGCCGTCTTTGGCCTGTTTAAGGGCCTGGCGCAGGATGGCCTCGTCGATGCCCTTGATCTTGATGTCCATCTGGATGGCGGTGATGCCGTCCTTGGTGCCGGCCACTTTAAAGTCCATATCGCCCAGAAAGTCTTCCAGGCCCTGAATGTCCGTAAGGATGGCGACCTTATCGGAGTGCGCGTCCTTGATGAGGCCCATGGCGACGCCCGCCACGGGGGCCTTGATGGGCACGCCGCCGTCCATCAGCGCCAGGGTGGAGCCGCACACCGACGCCATGGAAGTGGAACCGTTGGAGGAGACCACCTCGGACACCAGGCGAATGGTGTAGGGGAAATCGCCCTCGGTGGGCACGACGGGCTCAAGAGCCCGCTCGGCCAGCGCGCCGTGGCCGATCTCGCGGCGGCCCGCGGAGCGCATGGGCCTGGCCTCGCCGGTGGAATAGGGCGGCATGTTGTAGTGGTGCATGTAGCGCTTGTGGGTCTCGGTGCCGATGCCGTCGATCTCCTGCTGTTCGCCCACGCCCGCCAGGGTGAGGGAGGTGATCACCTGCGACTGGCCGCGGGTGAACACGCCGGAACCGTGCACGCGGGGCAAAACGCTGCTGTCGCACCAGATGGGGCGGACCTGCGTGGTCGTGCGGCCGTCCGGGCGGATACCCTTGTCCAGAATGCGGCGGCGCACGGTCTCTTTGTTCAGGTAGTAGACGGCGTCGGCCACCTCGCGCTCGCGTCCGGCGAACTGCTCGGCGAAGTGCGCCATAACCTCCTGCTTTACCTGGTCCTCGCGGTTTTGCCGCTCGGTGCGCTCGAAGGTGTCCAGCGACCAGGCCACTTTGTCCTGCGCAAAGGCGGCCACGGCGGCTTCCACGTCGGCGCCCACGTCCTCGATGGGGAACACGCGCTTCTCAAGGCCGATCTGGGCCACGACGCCGTCGATGAAGGCCACGATCTTTTTGATCTGCTCGTGCGCGAAGAGGATGGCGTCCAGCATGTCTTCCTCGGACACCATCTGCGCGCCGGCTTCCACCATCATCACCGCGTCGCGCGTGCCGGAGACCACCAGGTGCAAATCGCTCTTTTCGCGCTGCGCAAGGTCGGGGTTCACCACTAGGGCGCCGTCCACGCGGCCGACGAGCACCGAGCCGGTGGGCCCGGCGAAGGGAATGTCGCTGGCGGACAGCACGATGGAGGAGCCGATCATGGCGGGGATCTCCGGGGTGTTGTCCTGGTCCACGGACATGACCGTGGCCACCACCTGCACGTCGTGGCGCATGCCCTTGGGGAAGAGCGGGCGGATCGGCCGGTCGATCAGGCGGGAGGTGAGGATGGCCTTATCGCCCGGGCGGCCTTCGCGCCGGCCCCACGACCCGGGGATTTTGCCGGCGGCGTACAGCTTTTCCTCATAGTCCACCGACAGGGGGAAGAAGTCGATGCCGTCGCGCGCCTTGTCGGCGGCGGTGGCGGTAACCAGCACGGCCGTGTCGCCGTAGCGCACCATAGCGGCGGCGTTGGCTTGGCTGGCGTAGCGGCCAAACTCGAAGGACATCGTGCGGCCGCCGATGGTCGTTTCAAAAATCTTGTGTTCCACGGATGGGGCCTCCTTGATTTCGTTGTGGTTTGCTCACCCGGCGGACCGTTCATAAGCGCGCGCGCGGCCTTTTTGGCCATGGGCGCGTGCGGGCTTATCAACGGCCGTCAGCGGGCGGCTGGCAGGGCTGATGGCGCGGCGGGGAAGCCGACGGGTTGAGGAACGCCCCCGGCGAGCGCCGTGAAACACCACGGCCTTCACCGGGGGCGCGAACCTTACTGGGCGATCACTTGCGCAGGCCCAGACGGCTGATCAGGGTGCGGTAGCGCTCGATGTCCTTGCGCTGCAGGTAATCGAGCAGGCCGCGGCGCTGGCCGACCATGAGCAGCAGGCCTCTGCGCGAGTGGTGGTCGTTCTTGTTGTCCTTCAGGTGCTCGTTTAAGTGGTTGATGCGCTGGGTGAGCAGCGCCACCTGCACTTCGGGCGAGCCCGTGTCGCCTTCGTGGCGCTCGTATTCCTTCATCAGCGCCGCGCGTTGTTCCTTGTCCATGAAACGATTCCTCCGTCTCCTATCGAATCGCCGCGCACCGCGCCGTGCGTTGGACCTTCGTCGCAGCAGCAGCGCGCGGTTCAAACCAATGGTTATTGTAGCATGCCGGGCAAACGTTGTAAACAATGTTTGCGCAGGTTTTTTGCCGGTTTCAGTTTGCGCCGAAAAACCGCAAAAAAAACATGCCCGGTATGTTTCCACCCCGGCAGGGGAGGAATATGATGTAGAGCCATGACCTTGGTGAAAAGCCGCAAAGGAGGGGGACAATGACACAGCTTGCCACATTTGCCGGGGGATGCTTCTGGTGCCTTACGCGCCCGTTTGCAGCGCTTGCGGGCGCCATAAGCGTGGTGACGGGGTATTGCGGGTGCCAGGCGGCCGACCCGACCTATGAAAGCGTCAGCCGGGGCAACACCGGGTGCCTGGAGGCGGTGCAGGTGCGCTTTGACGAAACGGCGGCGTCCTACCAAAGCCTGTGCGACCTGCTGTTTCGCCTGATTGACCCGTGCGACGACGGCGGCCAGTTTTGCGACCGGGGGCCGCAGTACCGCACGGCCATCTTCTATCACAGCGAAGAGCAGCGCTCCATGGCCGAGCTTGCCCGCCTGCGCGCGGCGGGAAGCGGGCGCTTTGACAAACCGATCGTTACCGCGGTGCGGCCCTTTCGCAGTTTTACCCCCGCCGAGGAATACCACCAGGACTACCCCGGGCGCTGCCCGCTGAACTACCGCGTGTACCACGACGCTTCCGGGCGGCCGGCGTTTTTGCACAAGACCTGGACGTTCAACCCGGGCTACCCGCCCGCGCCCATCGAAGCGCCCGAGGAGGAGCTGCGCGAGAAGCTCTCCCGCGAGGCGTACCGCGTGGCCGTGCTCGGGGGCACCGAGCACCCCGCCCCCGGCAGCGGCGCGGTTCCCAAAACCCCCGGGATCTACGTGGACGTGCTGTCCGGCGCGCCGCTCTTTCGCACGCAGGAGCAGGTGAACGCCGCGGGCGGCTGGCCCTCCTTTACCGCGCCCGTGGAGCCGGGCTGCGTCAGCGTCCGCCAGGACAACCGCCGCAGCGCTGGCCGCGCGGCCGTCGTGGGCGCGGCGTCCGGGGCGCATCTGGGGCACCTGGTGCGCGAGGGCGCGTCTTGCGCGGCCGGGCGGTACTGCATCAACGCCGCAGCGCTGCGCTTTATTCCCGAGGCGAGCCTGGCCGCGCACGGATATACATAGGCGAGGCCCTGCTCCGGGGCCCCGCCTGTGACGGACGAGCGGGCTTTTGCGCGGCGGCGCGTTAGGAACGGCGCCCTGCATCGCGCGGCGGAAGAAATCGCAACCGCTGCGCCGAAACGGGGCATCGGCGCAGCGGCGCGTCCGCCGCACACGAACGGGAGCGGCGTCGGCCGCGGTGCAAGGCAGGTTTTCGGAAAATAAGATGAACCCGTGGCAATCCTCCGAAAGTACGCTGTGGTATACTGGTTCCGGAGAGATTGGCCGACGGGTTGCTTATTTTGGCGTGCGGGGGATAGGAGATGGAAAACAGGCTGGAAACCTTGCGCAATGAAATTGACAGGTTGATTTTGCGTGGTAATCCTGAGGGAAACTATGACAGACTACGCATGTACATTTCTCATATGTACGGAGTGGCACGCTTTTGCACGCTGCTGGCCATGAAGAGAAACGTGAACGTGGAACTCGCTGCAACCTGCGGAATGCTGCATGACATCTACTACATGACGGGCGGAAACGGCGATCATCACGCGGCAAAAGGGGCACAGCAGGCGCAAGCCATTTTAAAGAACCTGAGCACATACAGCGACGAGGAAATAAACGTAATTACCGCCGCCGTATTACGACACAGCGACAAACGGACGATTCACGGCCCCTATGACGAGCTGCTCAAGGATGCCGATGTGATGGACCATTGTCTCTATAACGCTGATGTCCCGATAGCCGAATGGGAAGCGGCCCGCTATGAAAACCTGCGCATGGAGTTTGGGCTGCAATCCGGCTAAAAGGCCTTCGCTGGGTGGGCTTTCACGCAGGCCCCGCGGGCGCGCGATAAGTTTTTTCTGTAGCGGGAGCGCGGGGGTTGGGCCGGGAGGCCGCGGCGCGGCTGAACACTTATCCGGGCCTGCCGCCTTCTGTGCTGTGATTGCCGGGGTAAATCTCTGGCGGCGCAGCGCGTTTGTACACCCGCAGTTTCGCCTTGCGGCCACAGATTGGGAGATAAAGGGGGGCGATGGCCTTGAACGGACGGGACGTCAAGATAGGCGCGTGCCTGTACGCCGGCGATATGGACAGCATGGTTCGGTTCTACAGAGATACGCTGGATTTGCACGCGGATTGGAACGGCGGGGATTTCGCGGAGTTTGAGACGGCAAGCGGCGCGCTGTCCCTGTTTATGTACAGCAGGAAACGGTTCGCTCAGGCAATTGGTGAAAACTACGTCCCTCCAAAGGGAATAAATCAGACGTTTGAAATCGCCCTTTGGCTGCCCAGCTTTGCCGATGTGGATGCGGAATACGAGCGGCTGTCGAAGTTGAACGTGCCATTTCCCACGGGAGCACCCATGACCTTTTCCTTTGGCATCCGCAACTTTTATGTTGCCGACCCGGAGGGGAACTTGCTGGAAATCGGCAGCACGAGCGAAACGTAGGGTGCTGCCTCGCCTTTTGCATCAGGCGATCGGGCGTATAGGCGGCATTCGCTGCGCGCGCCGGCGGGCGGGTTGCGCGGACATGTGAAGCGGCTGTTTTTCCCCCGCAAGCACGCGGCCCGGCCTTTCGCAACTAAAGGGGGCGGGCGCGCCCCCGCTATCCCGCAGGGGCCGGGTTTCGCCGCAGGACGCGGCGCGCGCCGCGCAGCGAACGCGGCTTTCGCGGGCTGAAGCGAAGCTCCCTTGCGGGGCTTCTTTTTTTGCGGAAAGGCGGCGGCGGGACGGGAGGTATACCAAGGCGGACGATGAAGGAGGCGGGCGGATATGAAGAGGATGATAAGCGCGCTGTGTGTGTTGCTGATGCTGTGCGGGTGCGCGTCGCCGTACCGGATTGCCAGCGTGCCCACGAAAACGCCCAAAGCCACGCCCAAAAAGAGCGCGGCGCAGGCCGCGGCTTCGCCCGCCGGGCGTCCCACGTCCGCCCCGCGCCCCACGCCCGCCCCCGCGCCCACGCAGCCGCGGGAGAGCGTTGCCTTCCTTCTGCGCCAGCTGAGCCGCGAGGACGGCGCTTGCCCGGTGTACGCCGACTTTGGGTACGGCGCGAACCAGTTTACCCAGCGCGCGCGGACAGGCGAGGCGCCGGACATGGACGAGGCCTGGACCGAGGGCCCCCGCACCGGCCTTACCTGCGTGCGCGCCCGGGCGGAGGATTCCCCCGCCGGGTGGGGCGGCTGGATGTTTGTCGGCGGCGCGCCGAGGGACGGGAAACCCTCGCTCTCGCTGGAGCAGCCTGCCCCGCGCGACATGTCGGCCTACAGTGTCCTGTCGTTTTGGGCGCGCGGGGCCGCCGGCGGCGAGCAGGTGACCTTCTACTACGGAACGAGCCGGGGCGAGGTGGCCCGCAAAATCGCCCTGTCGCTCGCCTGGACGCGCTATGAGCTGCCCGTGGACCCGCAGGACGCGGACGTGCGCGTGGGCTTTGGCTGGGCCGTGGACGTTCGGCGGGACGGCGCGGCGGTGTTTTACCTGGACGACATCCGCTACGAGGGCGGCCCCGTCGGCGGCATGCGCCTGATTGAAAGCTACGCCCCGGCCGGCCCGGGCACGGACGAGGCGGTCATCAACAACTTTGCCTACGTGTACGACAACGCCCTGGCCGCCCTTGCGCTGCTCGCCGCGGGCGAGGTGGACGCCGCCCGCCGCATCGGCGACGCGCTGGTCTTCTGCGCGCAAAACGACCGCGCCTTTTCGGCCGGCCGCCTGCGCAACGCCTATTTGGCCGGGGGCGTGGCCGCCCCGCCGGGCTGGGAAACGGACGGGAAAACCTTCGCACAGCTGCCCGGCTTCTACAGCCTTCAGGACAGGGCCTGGTACGAGGACGAGTACGCCGACGGCTCGGACACGGGCAACATGGCCTGGGCCATGCTCGCCCTGAACCGCCTGGCGGACGAGACGAAGGACGAGCGCTATCTGCAGGCCTCCGCGCTCATCGGCCGGTTCGTCGCCGACGCCTGCGCGGACTGGGAGAAGGGCTACTTCACGGCCGGGTACGAGGGGTTCGACGGGCGGTCCGTGAAGCGCGCCTACGCCGCCACCGAGCACCAGATCGACCTGATGGCGGCCTACGGCGGGCTGTACGCCTTAACGCACGGCGAGGAGTGGCTGGACCTCGCCTGCCTGGCGGCCGGCGCGGTGCACAACGCCTACGACGAGGAAGCCGGTTTTTTTCGCACGGGCTGGTCGGACGACCGGGCCACGGCCTCGGTGACGGCTCTGGACGTGCAGGCGTGGGCGGCCCTTGCGTTCTCGGGCATGGGCGAGGCTTGGCGCAAGCGCGCCGACGCGGCCCTGGCCTATGCGTCCGCCCACATGATGGTGGACGGGCTGTACGGCTACAGCGACAACGGCACGGGCGTGTGGCACGAGGGCAGCGCGCAGATGGCGCTGGCCCTGGGCGGAGCGGCGGGCGAGGGCATCCGCCGCCGTCTGGAGGACGCGGCCGTTGGGGGCGGCCTGCCCGCCGCCGACCGCGACGGCGTGTGGACGGGCTTTTACCAAAGAAGCGGGCAGAAGCTGTGCTACAACCGCCGGGCGCACCTGGGCGCCACGGCCTGGCTGGTTTTGCTGCAATATGGGTACGACCCGTTTATGGGCGGCCTGAGAGCGTCCGCGCCGGTGCGGCCTTTCAACAAAGCGGCGTACGCCAAGGCCGACAAGCACGCCACCATCACCAGCGTCGCGGGCGATCGGGTACACGGCGAGGTGTCCGGCTTTGACGAGGACGTATACGCCCTGGTGCTCTTCATCCGGGTGCGCGGCTCTTGGTGGGGCCCCAAGCCCTATTGGAACCAGCCGCTGAGCGGGTTTTCCCGCGGCGGCTTCTCCATCCGCTACCTCACCGGCGGCGTGGACCATGAGGCCGACGAGTTCCTCCTGTTCGTGGTTCCCAAGGAAGGCTACGCGCGCCAGGACAACTCCGTGCAGAACACGCGCCGCCAAAGCGTGCTGGAGACGGGATACGCCCGGGGTCAGCCCGCCAGGTAGAGAGGGGGCCTGGTTTTCCGCATAAAATCGCGGGCGGGCCGGCCGGGAAGCGCCGTGCCGCCCGCGCCGCGCCCCTTTGCGTGCGTTCGGCGCAGAGGGTTGTTCCGGGCGGTTAGCGGGCGCGGGCGAGCAGGGTGCGCGCTCTCTCTTGGGCGCCCTGCTCCAGGGCCTTCATCTGCAGAAGGGCGGCGGCGTGGCGGTGGCGCACATCGGCTGTGAAGGGCTTGTGCGGCTCATGGTAGCCGTCGGATACTTCGGCAAGCATGCCGGCGGCGATGGCCGCCGAGCGGGCGAAGGCGTCGGCCATGGCCGAAAGCTCCGCCCCGGCGTCGGCGAGGAGTGGGAGGCAGGACGCAAGGTAGGCGTGCGCGGCGGCGCGCGCGTCGGCCAGCGCCATCAGGCAGAAGTGGTGTACGCTCTGGCGGCGCCGGCCGTCCTCGGGCGGCGCGTCCCTAAAAAAGGCGTCCTCGCAAAGGCCGGACGACCAGGCGTCATACGCCGCCCACCCGCTGTGGTAGCCCCGGCCGGGCGCGTTCATGCAGTCCACAAACGTAGCCAAAGAGGCAAGGCAGGCGGCGGAGGCGTCCATGGGCTTTTCGGGGCGGCAGAAGCGAATGAGCAGAAAGGGCCAGTTGTCCACGGGGAAGCACCCCTCGTGCGCGGCCAGAAACGCCTGCAGCTCGCGGTTGTCGGCCTGCGCGCGGCGGGTGTCCTCATCGAAATAGCTGCGGCACAGAAGCGTTCCGTCCGCAAGGCATCCGCAGATTACGCCCCACTCGGGCGCAACGCGCAGGTTGATGGCCGCGGTGGGCCGTCCGTCGCGCAGGTCCTGAAGGATTCGCGCGCGCGCGGCCTCGCGCTCCGCGCCGCTCACGCGGCTCACGATCTCCGCCTGAAGGCCGAAGGCCTTCTTCAGCGGGGTGAAAAAATCGTAGCTCACCAGCCCGTCCACGCTGGAATAATCCCATTTGGGCGCACAGAAGGCCAGGCGGTAGCACGCGCCGCTGCGCCCCATCACCTGCTCGTAGGGCGCGTCTACGCCCATGCAGGCAAGCGAGGCGGCCATGGCCCCGCCGAAGGTGCAGTCCTGTCCCTTTTGCCAGGCAAGCGGGGGCACGGCAAGCAGCGCCGCGCCGCCCCGCTCGCGCCGGGCAAGGTCGTTTCGGTCCTCGCTGAAGGCCAGCGTCTCGCCTTCGGCGCAGGCGGCCACGGATGCGCCCCGGCTGTTTGCGTAGGCGATGACCAGGCGGAAGGGGCCGCCGTCCTGCACGTCTACGGGAAAGGCTTCGTGCGTGGCGGGGTAGCCGTTCCAGGAAAAGTAATCGTAATGGGCGATCTTGCCCATGCCGTCGCGGGCATGCGCGGGCCCGCCGTAGCGGCAGGCCAGCACCTGAAGGCCGGATGCGGGCAGGGGTGCTCCGCCCGACAGGGTCAGGTCCGGATCGCTGAGCGCGCAGGCCGCGGCGAAGCGGCCCGCGGGCGTTTCATAGGTGAGCGCCAGAAGCCACCGTCCGTCGCCCGCCGCCTGCGCGGGCGCAAGCCGCGGCGGGGGAAGGCTGCCCCGCGGCGAGAGGTACAGCTCCGCGCGGGCGAGCACGTCCACGCAGGTCTCCCCGTCCGAGCATACGGCGCTGCAAAGGCGCAGGTCGTCCGGCTGCAGCAGGACGTCCATGCTCTGCCCCAGCGCGCAGGAGAGCGCATACAGCTGCGCGGTCTCGGGCAGAACCTGACCGCGCTCCCAGCGGCTGACCGCCTGAGGCGTTACGCCCACCTCCTCGGCCAGTTGCTCCTGTGTTTTGCTAAGCGCCCTGCGCAGGCGCAGAAGGTTTCGCCCCAGCACCGCCGCGCTCGGCCCGCACGCATGGTCCATACTCGCACCTCCCAAAGTGTTCCTTGCCTGCCGATCATACCACCCGGCCGCGCCGGGCGCCATACGCCCGCGGTTCAACGTGGCGGCGCGCCCGCTCAACCCGGGGTTGACCCGCCCGGCCGCCGCCCTTATAATGAGCCAATCGAAACAGATGTAGGGGGTGCGCGCCATGCGCGTGTTCAGCGTATTGCGCAGGGAGGGCGAGATCATGGCCCAGGCCACCCTCGCCCTGCCGGAGGGGGCGGCGCTTCTGGACGCGCTGAACGCCGCCTGCCCGCAGCTGGACATCCCCCGCCCGGTGGTGCTGCGCAAGCACGAATCGGAATGGGAGCGCTTTGGCCGCGCCGTCTTTCGGCCGGGCGACTTCATCGAATCGGTCGCCTTTGGGCGCTTTGAGGTGGAGCAGCTCAAGGAGCCCCGCAAATCGGCGGATATCCGCAACGCGCAGGGCCACTTCGGCTAAGCGCCGGGAAACCTCCCCGCGGCCCCGCCCGCGCGGCTTTCGCTTTATGCTTCCGCGCCCGGCTCGTCCCAGGCGTCCACGCCCCGGGCGGCCAGCTCCGCGCGGGCGCGGGCGTCCGTCGCGTTGGCGATGAGGGCCGCAAGCACCTCCGCGTCCTCCTCGCGTACCCGAACGGTGAGGGCCACCTCCTGGCCAAACTGCGTGTCCGCCACGACGGCGGGCGAGGCGGCCAGCGCGCGGGCCAGCTTGCCGTGCAGGGGGTAGGGACACGTTACCTGGTATGTGCGCGTGGGCAGCATGCGCACGGGCGTCCCGTCGCGCACGGCGGCGCAGGCCGCGGCCGAATAGGCGCGCACAAGCCCCCCCGCGCCCAGCAGCGTGCCGCCGAAGTACCGCACGACCACAGCCAGAGCGTTCACCACCAGGGGCTTGCGCAGCGCGTCCAAGATGGGCAGGCCGGCCGTGCCCTGCGGCTCGCCGTCGTCGCTGTAGCGCTGCACGCCCATGTTTGCGCCCAGCACGTAGGCGTAGCACACGTGGGAGGCCTGCGGATGCCTGCGGCGGATGTCCTGCAGGAGGGAAAGGGCGGCGTCCTCGTCGGGCACGGGATAGGAAAAGCCGAGGAAGCGCGATTTGGTAACGACCAAATCGGCTGCCCCGGCTTTCTTCAGCGTGATATAGCCGGTCATGACAGGCGAATGCGCATGTAGGCTTTTTTGCCCTTGCGCAGCAGCAGCCCGCCTTCAAAATCTACCGGCTCGGCGCGGGCGTCGGCCTCGGAAACCGCCCGGCCGTTCATGGTGACCCCGCCCTGCTCGATGGCCCGGCGCGCTTCGCCGATGGACTTTGTAAGCCCGCACAGCATAAGCAGGCGCGCGACGCGCGGGTCGCTCAGCGCTTCCCCGGCGGGCAAGGATACCTCCGGCGCGCTCTCCCCGCCGCCCGCAAACAGCGACAGCGCCATGGCCTCGGCCGCGCGGGCCTCCTGCATGCCGTGGTGAACCGCCGTCACCTCGCGCGCCAAAGCGGCCTTGGCCTGGTTGATGTCCCCGGCCATCAGGCGGTCGATCTCCTGCATGGGCAGGAAGGTGAGCATGCACATAAAGCGCCGCACATCCGCGTCGTCCACGTTGCGGAAGTACTGGTAAAAGTCGAACACCGGGCATTTTTCCCTGTCCAGCCACAGCGCGCCTTTGGCGGTTTTTCCCATCTTCGTGCCGTCCGCCTTCAAAAGCAGCTGCATCGTCATGGCGAAGGCGTCCTTCTGCTCCTTGCGGCGGATCAGGTCGGCTCCGGCCAGAATGTTGGACCACTGATCGTCCCCGCCGATCTCCAGCTTGCAGCCGTAGCGGCGGTGCAGCTCCAAAAAATCGTACGCCTGCATGATCATGTAGTTGAACTCCAGGAAAGTGAGGCCCTTCTCCATGCGCTGGCGGTAACACTCGGCCGTCAGCATGCGGTTTACCGAGAAGGAAGCGCCGATCTCGCGCAGGAACGCCATGTAGTTCAGCGGCAGCAGCCAGTCGGCGTTGTCCACCATCAGCGCCCGGTCGCCGGAAAAATCCACAACGCTGGCGAACTGACGGCGCAGGCCCTCGCTGTTGCGGCGTATCTCCTCCGGGGTGAGCATCTGCCGCAGGTCCGTGCGGCCGGAGGGATCGCCCACCATGGACGTGCCCCCGCCGATGAGGGCGATGGGCCGGTGCCCCGCGCGCTGCAGATGGGCCATGGCCATCACGGGGATGTAGTGCCCGACGTGCAGCGAGTCGGCGGTGGGGTCAAACCCCGCGTAAAAGGTGACCTGCTCGTTGGACAAAAGTTTGTAGAGGTCCTCCTCGAAGGTGATCTGCGCCAAAAACCCGCGCTCCTTCAGAGTATCCAGTACGTGCGGCATATGAAACGCACCCTTTCTATAACGCTATAACGCCGGGCAGCCCTACGGCTTTACCTCGCGCAGCAGCCCGGACAAAATGGCCATGCCCTTTTCAATGCGCTCGGGGGGGTTCATGGAGAAGTTGAGCCGGAAGGTGTGCCGTCCGTCGCCGTCCGCAAAGAAGGACGTGCCGGGCACAAAGGCCACGTTGCGGTTCACGGCCTGTTTGAAGAGTTCCTCGGCGTCCACGGACCTGGGCATCTCGCACCACACGAACAGCCCGCCCTCGGGGCTGGTGTGCCGCACCCAGTCGGGGAAGGCGGCGAACCCGGCCATCATGGCGTCCATCTGCCGCTTGTACCCGGGCAGGATGGAGGCGATGTGCGGCCGCAGAAGGCCGCGCCGGATAAACTGGTCCACGACGGCCTGCCCCAGGCTGTTCGTGTGCACGTCCGTGGCCTGTTTGCCGATGACCATCTTGCGCAAAAGGGCGGGGTCGGCCACGGCGCACGCCACGCGCATGCCCGGGGAGATCACCTTGGAAAAGCTGCACAGGTACACGACGTTGCCGGCCGTGTCGAAGGACTTCACGGCGGGCAGCGCCGTGCCGGTATATCGAAGGTCGCGGTAGGGGTCGTCCTCCACCACCACAACGCCCAGGCGCGCGGTCAGCTCGGCGACGGCGCGGCGCTTGTGCAGCGGAAGCGTGCGGCCCGTGGGGTTTTGGAACGTGGGCACCAGGTACAAGAATTTGGGGTTGTGCCGCTTGATCTGCGCCTCCAGGTCGGCAAGGTCGATGCCGTCCTCATCCGAGCGCACGGCCACGGCGCGGCCCTGATAGGTTTTGACGATGTGCAGCGCCGCAAGGTAGGTGGGGTTCTCCACGAGCACCACATCGCCCGGGTTCAGCAGCGCTTTGCAGGTTAAATCGATGCCCTGCTGGCCGCCGGACACGATGATCAGCCCGTCGGGCGCGGCAGCGACGCCCGCGTCCGCCAAAAACGAGCAGGCCGATTCGCGCAGGGGCGCGTACCCTTCCGTTGCGCCGTACTGAAGGATGGCGCAGCCGTTGTCCGCCAGCACCTCCCGGGCGATCTGCGATACCGCCTCCACCGGGAAGGCGCTGGGCGAGGGGTTGCCGCCCGCCAGGGAGATGATCTCCGGTCGGGACAAGAGGGCGAAGATCTCGCGTATGGCGTTGCCGGTGATGCCCTCCATGCGGTCTGCAAAGCGGAAATCCATGGGTATAGCCTCCTTTATGTGACAACAAAACGCCTCCTGGAACACATCCAGAAGGCGGTGTACGCGGTACCACTTCTTGCTCGCGCGCGGATTGCCCCGCGCGCCTTTGTTTCCGACGGGCCGGTGGCCGTATCGGATGAGCGCTGTAACGGGCGCTCCCGTCGCCGCCTACCACGGCGCATCGCCGCTTCGGAGCAAAGCTCGCGGCCGTAATTTCCCCGTTTCCGCGACGCTTCCTTCCACCAGCCGGAAGCTCTCTTTGCACGCCGGATCGGGTACTTGTGCCGTTCATCGCTTGTATAGCCCATAGTATATGCAGGAGGGCGGCGGTTGTCAACGCCGCGTCCGCCGGAAACGGCTTTTTTTTTGCAGACGCCCGCCGCGACCGGCGGAGGAGCGGGCGCGGGACGCGCCCGGAGCGAACGGCGGCGGGCTTGGCCGCTTCCGTTGCTTTGGCGGCTTGACCTGGTGTGGTATAATGGGAACAAGCCATCTTTTTTTGGCGTTGGAGGGAAGCGCATGGACGCGTACGCCGTTCTGGGCGTTCAGGAGGGCGCGGACCGCGGCCAGATCAAGGCGGCGTACCGCAGGGCCGCGCGCGCCTGGCACCCCGACCGGCACGCCCGCAAGCCCACCTACCAGGAGGCCGTGCGCCGCATGCAGGAGATCAACGAGGCGTACGATTTTTTGATGAAGCAGGCCGCCCGGGGAAATGCGCGGGGCGGGCCCTCCTATACGCCGGAGGACGTGCTGCAGGGCGCGCGGGCGCTGCTCGACCAAGGCCGCGCGGACGAGGCGCTGCGGTTTCTGCTGGCCCACCCCCTGCACACCGCGCCTTGGTACCGCCTGGTGGGGGGCGCGCGCCTGGCGCTGGGGCAGGACGTGCCGGCGCAGGACGCCTTCCGCTGGGCCATGCGGCGCGACCCGTCCGACGCGGCGTCCGCGGCGATGTACCGCCAGCTGCGCAGAAAGCTTCAGCCCAGCTGGTACCGGCGGCTTGCCCGCGCGCTGCGGCGGCTCTTCCGTTAAAGCGGCGAAACCGGCGAACAAACGGGTTGATCTACGACGAAAGGGGTGGTTTCATGCCGCGGCAGGCCTACGAGGTGGCCGCGCTGGCCGTGCGCTACGCGCTTGCGCTGCTGGCGGGCGTCACCCTGCTGCTCGTCGCCCGCGGCACCGTCAGCCAGTTCCTGCGCGTGGTGCGCAAGCGCCGCGCGCTGGGGGACGGCGCGCTGTCCGTTCAGCTTACGCTGGAGGCGGGCGGCGGGGAAGCGCTGCCCCGCGGCCTCACCTTTTTTGTGGAGCGGGAGGCGCTCATCGGCTCGGGCCGCTCGTGCGACATACGCCTTGGGCACCCGTCGGTGGCCAAACAGCACGCGCAGGCCACCTTCACCGGGCATGAGCTGCTGCTGCGCCCCGTGAGCGACTCGCCCGCCACCGTGTCCGGCGCGCCCATCGGCCCGCGCTCCATCGCCCATCACGGCGACGTCCTGTCCATCGGCGAGCTCAGCTTTCGCGTGACCTTCCAGGCCGCGGAGCAGGGCGGGGAGGAGGAAGCGTGACCCCGCGCCAGACGTACGCGGCGCTTACGGCCATCACGGCCTTCGCCGTGCTCTCGCTGGGGCTGTTAAGCTTTCAGGGCGGCGCGTTTGACCCGCTGGGCGCGTTGCTCGCCCTGGCCGTGCCGGTCATCCTGTGGTTTACGGTTCTGTTTTTAACGCGCACGTTTGAAGGGGTGGACGCCCCGCTGCTCATCGTTGTGGAGTTTCTGTGCGCCGTCGGGCTGATCGTGCAGTACCGGCTTCGGCCGGACACGGCCCTTCGGCAGCTGATGACCATGGGCGGGGGCACGGCCTGCATGATCGTGGCGCTTGCGCTCGTGGCGCGCGTGCGCTCCTTCATGCCCCTGCGCTGGCCCATCATCGCCGGATCGATCCTCTTTCTGTGCGTGCCCCTGGCCATCGGGCAGTGGACGAACGGCGCCAAGAACTGGTTTTCCCTGGCCGGGGTATCCGTGCAGCCCAGCGAGTTTTGCAAGCTGTCGCTGGTGTTTGTGCTGGCGCTGTACCTGCAGCGCAAGTGCGGACGGCTGGCCAAATGGCCGCTTTTGCTGTTCTTCTGCGGGGCCGTCGGGGTGCTCGTGCTGCAGCGCGATTTGGGCACGGCCGTCATCTACGCGGCCACGGCCATTTTGGTGTACTTCGCCGCCACGTCCGACTACCTGCTCACCGGGGCCGGGCTGGCCGCCTCCGCCGCGGGCGGCGTGGCCAGCTATTTCGCCTTTGCGCACGTTCGGCGGCGCGTGGCCGCCTGGCGCAACCCCTGGATGGACGTGGACGATACCGGCCACCAGATCGTGCAGGGCCTGATGGCCATCGGCAGCGGCGGCGTCTTCGGGCTGGGCCTGGGCAACGGCGCGCCCCGCGCCATCCCCGCCTACTACACGGACTACGTGTTCGCCGTGGTGTGCGAGGAGATGGGCCTGGTGATCGGCGTGATGGTGCTCACATTTTACGCGCTGCTCACCGTGCGCGGCGTCGTGATCGCCCTGCAGGCGCGCGACCGCTTTCGCGCGCTGCTGGCGCTGGGCACCACCTGCCTTTTGTCCGTGCAGACCCTGCTCATCATCGGCGGGGTGATCAAGCTCATCCCCCTAACGGGCGTCACGCTGCCCTTCATCAGCTACGGCGGAAGCTCCATGCTCTCCTCCTTCCTGCTCATCGGGGTGCTGCAGGGCGTGTCCGTGCGCTCCGACGACCAGGACCGCAGCGATGAAAAGCGCGCGGCCCTGCGGGAAAGGGAGTGGCTTGCGTGAGGGAGCTGCGGCGCACCATCCGCCTGGTGCTGATCGTGCTGATGGCCGCC
>JAVBLU010000024.1:0-104433 GCA_031553225.1 Eubacteriales bacterium | reverse complement strand
GCCGCGCCCTGCGGACGAGGCGCTGCCGGCCTGGGCGGCGGAGCGACCGCTGCCGGAGCGGTCGCGGACGTTTGCACGGGCGCTTGCGCGGCCGACTGCGGCGCGCCGGTCGCCGCGGCTGGTGTCGCCTCAGGCGCTTTGGGCGCCGGGGCTGCAGCGGCAGCGGCGGGGACGACAGGCGTGGCGGGCGCGGGGCCATCGGAAGCCTGTGCTTGCCCGGCGACAGGTGCGCTCGCTTCCGCGGCGGGCGCAGGCTTCGCGGCCGGCGCGGAAGCAGCTGGCGGCGCGCTGGATACGGCCGGCGCGGGCGCTTCTGCAGAAGGCGCAGGTGCAATCGGCGCAACTGTCGGCGCGGGCGCTTCAGGCGGCGCGCTTGATGCGGCGCTATCGGCCTTCACCTCAGTCGGGGGCGCAACCGCAACAGTAGGCGCTTCATCAGGCGTCTGCTGTTCCATCTCGCGGAGGCGTTCCTCCTCTTCCTGGCGGCGCCGCTTCTCTTCATAGGCGTGCGCCTCCGCGGACATGATGCGCTCCTCAAGGCTGCGCAGGCGCGCGGAATACTGCTGCGCGTCCGACAGCGTCTTGGAGACATCGTTCAGGAGGAGTCCGGCAGAATCCTGCATCGTCCGGACGGCCTCTGACAGCTTGATTTTGGTCATTAATCGCTTTCCCCCAACCCAAATAGATGCCTTTGATTATTGCGTAAACAGAGCGGTGATCCGAGCGGCGAATCCGCTGTCCAGCACGGCCGCGACCCGTACGGCGGGTTTTCCGACGGCTTGCCCGAGCGAGCCGTCCGGCGCGATCATGCGCATGGGTGTGTTGTGTGCGGCGCAGGCGCGTGTGAAGCGGTCGGCGGTGTTTGGCCCTGCCCCTGCGCATACGAGCACCAGACAGGCTTTGCCGCTGCGTACTGCCTTCTCCACAGAGTCGGCGCCGGTTTGAAGCTTTCCGGCCCGCATGCACAGCCCGACGAACTGAAGCGCCTTATCCGGTAAAGGCACGGCGTTCCAGCTCCTTGGTCAGGTTTGCCTTCACATCCTCGCCAAGCGGATGCTCCAAAGCACGGTCCAGCGCGCGCGTTTTGATGGCCTTTTGTAGACACTCGGTGCTGACGCAGACATACGCGCCGCGGCCCGCGGCTTTGCCCGTACGGTCGATGGACACTGCGCCTGCAGAAGGCGCATCCTCCGGCGCGCGCACGATGCGGATGAGCTCTTTCTTGGGCTTCATCTCACGGCAGCCCACGCACATGCGCATGGGCACCTTGCGTGGCTTCACGATGGCGCATCGCCCGCTTCCATGCCCGACTCGATCTGACTTTGGCTCTTGATGTCGATCTTCCAGCCGGTGAGTTTGGCGGCCAGGCGGGCGTTCTGCCCTTCTTTGCCGATGGCCAGCGAGAGCTGCTGATCCGGCACGATCACCTTGGCGGCCTTTTCGGCGGCGTTCACGTGAACGGCCACCACGCGCGCGGGTGACAGGGCGTTGCCGATGTACTCGGCCGGGTCGCCGGACCATTTGATGATGTCAATCTTTTCGCCGTGCAGCTCGCCTACGACCTTTTCCACGCGCATGCCCCGCTGCCCGACGCATGCGCCCACCGGGTCGATGAGCGGCTCCATGGACACAACGGACATCTTCGTGCGCGCGCCCGCTTCCCGGGCGATGGAGCGGATTTGTACCACGCCCTGCATGATCTCGGGCACCTCAAACTCAAACAGGCGCTTCACAAGCCCGGGATGCGTGCGTGACACCATCACCTGCGGGCCGCCCTTCACCTGGCGGGCCACCTCCAGCACGTATACCTTAAGGCGGTCGCCTGGGGCGTACTCCTCGGTTTGCATCTGGTTGCCGGGGTCCAGGATCCCCTCCGTGCGGCCCAGCTCCAGGTACACGTTTTTGTTTTCCACCCGCTGCACGATGGCCGTGAGGATCTCGTTCTCCTTCTCGGCAAACTCCTCATAGATCACCCCGCGCTCCGCCTCACGGATGCGCTGCACGACAACTTGTTTGGCCGTTTGCGCGGCGATGCGGCCGAAGGACTTGGGCGTGACCTCAACCTCCAGCACGTCGCCGGCCTCGTAAAACGAGCGAATCTTCTGCGCGTCGGCCAGAGAGATTTCCAGCTGCGGATCGGTGACCTCGACGGCTACGGTCTTCTGCTGCAGCACCCGAACGTCGCCCGTCTCCTGGTCCAGAAGCACGCGCACGTTGTTTGCGGAGCCGAAATCGCGCTTAAAGGCCGTGATGAGTGCCTGGCCGATGGCGTCGAAGAGGATCTCCTTGCGTATGCCCTTGTCCTTGGCAAGCTGATTGAGCGCCTCAATAAAGTCTGCGTTCATGCGCACATTCACTCCTCATCGGGTTCATCCAGCGCCGAGGTGTCCACCACAGGTTTTACGAGGGACACGTCCTTGCGCGCAAAGCGGCGCTCGCCTTGCGGCGTTTGCAGCCGAACCTCGCCGTCCGCAAGGCCGAGCAGCGCGCCCACGATCGTTTTTTGCCCATCTTGCGGCCGATAGAGGCGCACCTCCACCTGCCGACCCTGCGCGCGCTCAAAATCGCGCTCCGTCTTAATCGGGCGGTCCAGCCCGGGTGAGGAGACTTCCAGGTAGTCGTACTCGATATCTTCGCATAGTGCGATAACGCGGCGATGGAAGGCCTCGCAATGGGACAGCCCCATCCCGCCCTCCCGGTCGACGTATATGCGCAAGAACATCGATCCGTGCTCCCGGCACATCTCGATGCCAATGTATTCCAGCGACAGTTCGCGCGCCAGCTCGGTCAGTGCAGGTTCCAGTCGGCCGATGGATGCCGCTTTGGGCAATGAACGCGCCTCCCCTGTGCTGTGTAGACGTCAATGCTTCATCATGTGCAAATCGGAATCGGGCGGCAATGAGAAAGAGTGAGCAGCGCCCACTCCTTCACAGATAAGCCACAAATGCCCGAATCGTATTGTAGCACAGCCTGCGCGGCAGGGCAAGCCCCAAATAGCGCTATTTGGGCTCCGTCGGGGTTTGCGCGTTGACGGGAACCGGACAATGCCCTTTTGTGACAGCCACAACGTCGGCGGGCGCCGTCCAACCGGCGGCGTTGACGAGCACGCGCTGCACGTTCTTGTCGTGGTAGATGGGGTAGCTCTCGTGCCCCGGGCGGAAATAGAACACGCGGCCCTGTCCGCGCTGCCAGCAGCAACCTGAGCGGAACACCTCGCCGCCGGAGAACCACGAGAGGAAGACGAGCTCGTCCGGCTCGGGAATCTCGAACACTTCGCCATAGGTTTCCTCCTCGGCAAGCTCAAAATACTCGCCAAGGCCGGCGGCGATCGGGTGATTGGGTTTCATCACCCACAACCGCTCCAAATCGCCCGACTCGCGCCAGCGCAGGTTCGCCGTGCGCGTGCCCATCAGCTTGGTAAAAATCTTGGAGGCGTGGCCGGAATGAAGCACAACCAGGCCCATGCCGTCCAGCACGCGTTCGTACACACGTTTCACCGTTTCCTCGCTAACCTGGCCGTGGGCGGTATGGCCCCACCAGAACAGCACGTCCGTTTCCTCCAGAACGCTTGGCGGCAAGCCGTTGTCCGGGTCGTCCAGCGTGGCGGTGCGCACGGCGTATCCCGCATCCCGCAGTGCCTTGGCGATCACAGCGTGCATCCCCTGCGGATAGATGGCGCGGATTTCGTCCTTGAGCACCTCGTGCCTGTACTCATTCCATACCGTTACGCGAACCATGTTGCCACTTCCTTCGCTGTTTGTGCGTCATTCATGCCGTTTTAGTATATCGCGAAAAAGCGTGCGTGGCCCGGGCGGCTGCGACGCGTAGTGGTCGATGGCCCCTTGATAGCGGGCGACCACGTCGCGTACGATACCCGCCCATGCGATGGGGAGCGTTGCGCGCGCCCCCTCCCCTACGCTCCTGCGCAGGTCTGCTCCGGTGAGCACGCGCGTCGCCGCATCGGTGAAGCTTTGCGGGGTGTTCTCGCACAAGAAGCCGTTTTTTCCGTCTGTGATGCGCTGGGCGGCGTTACTGCCGCGAATCATCAGCGAAGGCAAGCCCAGCGACGCGGCTTCGCTTACCACCAGCGGGGCGTTGTCGTATAGGGAAGGAAACGTGAGCAGGTCGGCGGCCAGATATAGCCCTCGCAGCGCCTCTCGCTCGCGCACCAGCCCCATAAAGCGCGTGCAGTCGGAAAGACCCAGCGCGGCCGCCAGCTCGCGTATGGCCTCCTCGTCCCCGCCAGAGCCTGCCAGGACGAGCTTGATCGGCCGCCCGGCGCAGCGCATGAGCGCCGTGCCCTCCAAAATGAGGCGCAGATTCTTCTGCCAGATGTGCTGCCCAACGAAGAGCAGCACCTCGTCCTCGTCGCGCAGCGCCAGCGTGCGGCGCATGGCCTGTCGTATGGCCGCGGCGTCCTTTGGCATGACCATATCGCTGCCGTTGGGCATGATGCGTATCTCGCCCTGGAAACCGTAGGAGCGCAGTGTGTCGGCCGTCGACTCGCTGACCGACCACACCTCGTCGGCCTGGCGGTAGAACCAAACAACCTGCTGCGTAGCCAACTCCACGATCTTTTCGGACTTGATCGCGGCGCGGAAATCGTCGCGGTATTTCGAGTGGAACGTGGCCACGAGCGGCACGTCCTGGCTGCGCGCGTACCGAAGCGCCTCAATGCCGCAGCCGAAGGGCGAGTGCGCGTGCACGATATCCACGGGCAGGGCAAGCAGCGCTTGCCTGCACTTGTGGTCGGTGGTGGGGATACTCAGGCGGTAGGGCTTGCGGATGAGGCGCGAGGGGACCGACCAACACCTGATCGTCTCCGGCCCGTCCTCAAAGGGTTCGGCGGCGGACGGCGCGACAACCCAGCACCGTCCGTGCCGTTGGTTGATGTTGCACACGTACTGGTGAACGACCTGGGACACGCCGTCCAGCACGGGCAGGTAGGAATCGGAAAACTGCACCACGTTCATGTCCGGTTCACCGCCGTTTGCGTTTCCCGCCGCATCACTTGATCGTCTTTACGCTGTAGGTGACGCCCTGCGTGTCCACGGTGACGCTCTTCATCACCGGGGGTTTAAGCGCTTTGTTGTTTGGGTAGCCGGAGTTGGGCAGCGCCACGATGGCGTCCACGGTCTTCATGCTCTCCTCGTCCACCACCTTGCCGAAGGCGGCGTATTTGCCGTCCAGCGACTGGCGGCAGTCGTCCACGCAGATGAAGAACTGGCTGCCCGCCGAGTCAGGATGGCCCGAGCGCGCCATGGAGAGAACGCCGCGCACGTGGGCGATGTCGTTCTTGGCGAACTTGTTGGAGGAAAACTCGCCGGCAATGCTGTAACCCGGGCCGCCGGTGCCGTTGCCGTCCGGGTCGCCGCCCTGGATGACAAATCCGGGCACGAGGCGATGAAAGGTGGTTCCGTCGTAGAAGCCGTCCTGGATGAGGGTGACGAAGTTGGCCACGGTGTTGGGAGCCTTGTCGGGGTACAGCTCGATCTTGATGGTGGAGCCGTCCTCCATGGTGATGGTGGCGATGGGATTGCTCACGGTTTTCTTTCCTCCACAGCCCGCAAGGGCGATAATGGGTATAATCAAGGCGATCATGGAAACAATGAAGCGTTTCGTTCTGCGGCTCATGTCCATCCCCCGGCGCTTCTACAGCTTACGCGCCAGAAAGGCTTCGAATTCGCCGCCGAAGAGCTGCGCCACGTCGCGCTTGATCTCCTCTTCGGAAACGCCCCAGCCGTTCTGCAGCACAAGAGCGTACTTCTCCTGCATCACCTTGGTGATGATGCGCTTGCTGTGCGCCCACTTGTAGATGATCTGGTCGAGCACGCGCGCGTCGGAATGCTGCGGCGTGTGCGAGGTACCCAGCAGCTCAAAGCGCATGCGGGTCATTTCCTCCACAAACCCCGGGTTGTTCAGGAACCACCAGCAGCCGAAGATGTGCAGGTTGCGGAATTTGCGCGTCATCACGGTGAGCTCGTGCTGGTTTTCGCGGCTGAGGATGGTGGACATGAACTTGGCTTTGGGGAAGTCGCGGCACAGCGACTCCAGCGTATTCAGGTCGCACCGGCCCACGCCGTCGCCCGCCAGCTTCAGCTCCGGATTAATTTGCCGTCGCACGCCGATCATCAGCGCGAAGGGGATGTTCAGATCCATGCACACGGGCACAACGCATTCGCGCACGATACGGTCGGTGAGCGAGCCGGCCGGGTATACGGCGTCGGACAGGGAAACGGCCATGTAGGCGGCGTCCATGCGCAGCGCCCAATCCTTCAGGAAGCGGCGCACCTCGGCCATGCGCGTCTCATCCGAAACGCCCGTCACCTTATAGCCCTGCGCGGTAAGCACGGGCACGGCGCGGTCCTCAAACCACAAAAGCAGCGGGTCGATGCGCAGCGCGGCGCGGAAACGCGGGTCGCGCGCAAAGCCCTTCAGCCATGTGGGGGCCTCCAGCGGGTCGAAGGGATCGTTCGTCATGATGACCTGGTAGCACCCGCTCACGCGGAAGGCGATGTCGATATACTCCTTGGTCGTCTTGCCGTCGAACCAGGCGCGGATCTTCGACAGATCGCGCGCTGAGTTGTCAAAGCCCAGGCGGTTGAGCACGGTCAGTACGCCCAGGGTGGACTCGGAGCAAGGCGTGTGGTCGATGAAGAGCGTCTGCCACACGATGTCGGCCTGCTGCCGCTTGGACAGTTGCCAGAACGCTGCGTAGTCCATGGTGATGTAGCGGAAGGTCTCGGCGATCAGATAGTGGTAGGTGAGCAGTTCGTCCACGTTCCACAAAAGCAGCTCACCCTGCGCCGGGTCAAACAGGTGGGTGTGGATGTCCAGCACGGGCTGCTCGGCGATGGTCTTAGCGATGAGTGGCATCAGCTTGCTCTCTTCACGAATGAGGTTCATGCGTACACGCTCCTTCACGTAGATATGCCTTGACGTTATTGTGTTACGCCGCCTTTCAGGATGGCCAGGTCGCGGTACCCCAGCGCCTCGGCTTTGGCGGGTTTGCCGTTTAAGGTGTCCATGACCAGCGCAAAGAGTTCATCGCACGCAGCGCGCATGGGCAGGCCGCCGAGCAGCCTTCCGGCGTCGTAGTCGATCCAGGCGTTCTTGCGCGCGGCCATGGCGCTGTTCGTGGCGATCTTCAGCGTGGGCACGGGCCCCCCGTAGGGCGTACCACGTCCGGTGGTGAACAAAATGAGCTGGCATCCGGCCGCCGCAAGGGCTGTACAGGCGCACAGGTCGTTTCCCGGCCCCGTGATGAGGGTGAGGCCGTCCTGGCGGAAGCGCCCAGCGTAGGGCAGCACGTCCACCACCTGCGCATGGCCGGCTTTGTGCGTGCATCCGAGCGACTTTTCCTCAAGCGTCGTGATGCCGCCGTCCTTGTTGCCGGGGGAAGGATTGTCGTACACAGGCAGTTCATGAGCCCGGAAGTATGCCTTGTAGGCGTCGATCATGCCCACGATGGAGGCGAACACCTCGCGGCTTGCGGCGCGGTTCATGAGCAACCGCTCCGCGCCGAACATCTCGGGTACCTCGGTCATGCCGCAGGAACCGCCCAAAGCGGACACGCGGTCGCACACGGCGCCCACAAGCGGGTTGGCCGTCAGGCCTGAATAACCGTCCGAGCCACCGCACTTAAGCCCCAGGCGCAGTTTACCAATGGGCTGCGGCGTGCGCTTTTCGCTCAGCGCCTTTTGCGCCAGAGGCCGGAGCAGGTCAAGCGCGTGGGCCACCTCGTCGGACACATCCTGCGCGTCGAAGGCGACTAGGTTGTCGCGCGCGCCAATCTGCGGCAGAAGCCCACACAGGCGGTTCACCTCGCATCCAAGCCCAAGCACGAGCACGGCCGAGGCGTTGGGATGCTGGGCAAGCGCGGCGATCAGGTCGCGCGTCTGCAGTGCGTCCTGCCCGGACTGCGAGCATCCGTAAGGGTGCGCTAAGGCCGCGCAAGCGGAGAATGCGCCGGGAAAGGCCGTTTCCGCTGCCTTGGCGATGAGGTGCGCGGTGTGGCTCACGCATCCGACGGCCGGTATCACCCACAGTTCGTTGCGTATGCCCACCTGGCCATCCTTCCTGGCAAAGCCAAGGAACGCCGGTGCGGGGCCAGGATCGGGCAGTTGGTAGCTTTGGTACGCATAGGAGTAGGCCTCGTCCGCCTCCAGGCCGGAGGATACGTTGTGCGTGTGTACCCAAGCGCCGGCCGGTATATCGGCCGTGGCGACGCCGATGGGAGCGCCGTATTTGACCACGGTTTGGCCCTTGCCAATATCATGCACGGCGGCTTTGTGCCCGGCGGGGATGTCCTGCAGCGCATGTGCGCCCCCCGGCATGGAATCGCCCTGCGGGGCAGCCTCCAGCGCCACGGCCACATTGTCGCTGTCGGTGATGCGCAGCCAGGCGCTCATGCGTTTGCCTGCCGCACGGCGTCGCGCATGGAGCCGGCCTGCAGCTCCGCCAGCGCGCGGGTGAGCGCGTCCGTCACCCCGGGCAGACAGCCTGCGTCGCCAAAGGGGCCCTCGGCCGACAGGGCCAGCCGGGCCATAGCGCCGGCGTCGCCGCCCGCGCGCTCCCACAGCGCGCAAACCTTGGGCGCGTCGCCGTCGTTTTGCGCGGAGCGCGCCTGCACAAGCAGCCCGGCCAGGGCGAGCGTCAGCCGCGCGGGCGCTTTGCCGTGCTTGCGCGCGTAGGCGGCCAGCGAAGGCAGATCGCGCACGCCGAATTTTGATATGGCGTTGAGCGAGATGCTCGCCAGCTGATGCACCATGAAAGGATTGGCGAAGCGCTCCATTACCGCGTCGCAGAAGGCCGTCTTCACTTCCTCCGGCAAGGCGATGAAGGGCATGATCTCCTCCTTCAGCGCCCGGCTCAGCAGCGGGCCGATATCGCCGTCCTCCACGGCCTGCCGCACGGTGTGTACGCCGCACAAGGGGGCGATGGAGGAAAGTAGGGTATGCGCGCCGTTGAGGATGTATACCTTGCGGTCGCGGTAGGCCTTGATGCTGCGGTCCCACACCGCGGGCAGCCCGCAGCGAACAAGGGGAAGCTCTTCGTCGATGGCGCCGTCGCCTTGCAGGCAGAACAGCGCGAAGGGTTCGCCGGTGGTGAGCAGGCGGTCTTCGTAACCAAGGCGCGCGCAGATCTCCTCGGCTTCGTCCTTGGGATAGCCGGTGACGATGCGATCCACCAGCGTATCGGTGAACGTGCAGGCGCGCTCCACCCATCGCGCGGCCTCCTCGTCGCCCCAGGCGCGCAGGTGGCGCAGCACATAGGTGCGCAGTGTCTCGCCGTTCTTCTCGATCAGCTCGCAGGGGATGATGTGCAGGCCTTTGGCCGGGTCGCCGGCAAAAGCCTTAAAGCGCGCGCGCAGAAGCGCGGCGAGCTTGCCGGGGTAGGTGGCGGGCGGCAGGTCGTCCGGGCCGTCCTCACCCCAGGCAATGCCCGCCTCGGTGGTGTTGGAAAACACGAAGCGCAGCGTGTCCGCAGCAAACAGCCGAAGGCACGCGGGGAAATCGTCATACGCGCCGGTGATGCTTTGGATGGAGGTGACCACGTGGGCCTCCTCCACGGTCCGGCCGCCCAGAAGGCCGCGCAGGAGCACGGTGTAAACGCAGTCCTGCGCGGCAAAATCGGGCAGATTGTGTACGCCGGGAATGGGCTTGATGACGGCGATGCCGCCGTTAAAACCATGCTTTTCGTTCAGGATGTCGATCATCCATGCCACGAACGTGCGCAGAAAAACGCCCTCGCCGATCATGGCCACACGGATGGGCATCGGAGTTACAGGGCCGTGCGGCAGGCTTTGTTTGGCGGCAAGCCCGCGGTTCAGGCGCTCCATGGCGGCACCTCCGTGCTATTTGTACTGGGGCAGCCAGCTGCCGTGCCGCTCGATCAGGTCGTCCACCATGCTGCGGATGTCGTCCATGGACAGCTCGGACATGCAGTGCGGGTCGAGCATGGCCGCATGGTAGATGTGCTCGCGCTTGAGCGTGTGCGCGGCTTCGATGGTGAGCAGCTGCACGTTGATGTTCGTCATGTTCAGGGCCGCGCACTGCGGGGGCAGCGCGCCCACGTAGGTGCCGTTCACGCCGGAGGCGTCCACCAGACAGGGAATCTCAACGCATGCCTCCTCGGGCAGGTTGGCGATCATGTGGCCCTTGTTGAGCACGTTGCCGCCAATTTTGTAAGGCACGTTTGTCTCCATGGCTTCCATGATGTAGGAAGCGTATTCGTGCGTGCGCTCGTGGGTAAGCTGCTTGTCGTTCACAAGCTCGTCGCGCATTTTGGCCCAGCTGGCGATCTGGTTGATGCAGCGGCGCGGATACTCGTCCAGCGGGATGTTAAAGCGCTCGATGAGTTCGGGATACTTGTCCTTGATGAAGTAGGGCAAGTACTCGGAGGAGTGCTCGGAGGACTCGGTGAGGTAGTACCCAAACTGCTTCATAATCTCGTAGCGCACGCGGTCGCGCTCGTTGTCCGTGCGCGCAAGGGCGCGGCGGCGGATCTCGGGGTATAGGTCCACGCCGCGCTTGGTCACCTCAAGCAGCCACGACTGGTGGTTGATGCCGGCGATCGTCCATTGCACGGTGTCATCGTAGGGCATCTGCAGGCCGCGCATCAGTCCGGAGCAGCAGCCCTGCACGCTGTGGCAAAGGCCCACGGTCTTAACGCCCGTATAGCGCTGCATGTAGCCCGCCAGCATGGCCATGGGGTTGGTGTAGTTCAAAAACCAGGCGTTCGGGCAAACTTCCTCCATATCGCGCGCAAAATCCTGAAGGACGGGGATGGTGCGCAGCGCGCGCATGATGCCGCCGATACCCAGCGTGTCCGCGATCGTCTGCTTGAGGCCATACTTGCGGGGCACCTCAAAGTCGGTGATGGTGCAGGGATCGTACAGGCCCACCTGGATGGCGTTCACCACGTAGTCCGCCCCGCGCAAGGACTCCTTACGGTCCAGCGTGGCGGTAATGGTCGCCTTTCCGCCAGCGTTCTTGTTGATGTTCTGCAGCATTAGGAAGGAGTCTTCAAGCCGTTGCGGGTCGATGTCGTGCAGCGCGATCTGGCTGTCGGCAAGCGCAGGCGACTTGATGCAATCCCCCAGCACGTTCTTGGCGAACACGGTGCTTCCGGCACCCATAAAGGCGATCTTAGGCACTAACAATTCCTCCTCGCGTCCTAGCATGTGGCGAATGACACCTTATTGTACAACCTTTGGCAGGTTTGCGCAACGGGCGCGCGTCCCACCGGTATGGCCGCACACGAGGAAGCGCCCGGACGGTTCCTCGTCCGGGCGCCTGCGTTTTTTGGGAGTTAGGGCTTAGCGGTGCTGATGTTAAGCTCCTTGGCCTTATCGGAGAACTGCTTGCGCAGCTCCTGATACCCAAGGCCGTTCCATTGCTTGAGAATCTCAGCCTGGGCGGCTTCGGGCGTCATGCTCGGATCGGCCAGGAACTTTTCCCAAACCGCGTCGGAAGCGGCCTTCAGGTTGGTCACCTGCGTGCCGATGTCCAGGCCCAGCGCGGACGTGGGGGTCGGACGCCAGAACTTGTCCTGCAGGTTAACCTCAATGGCCAGGGCGTTGAGCGCGCGGGAGGCCTGGATGTCCGGGGCAGCCTCGGAGTACATGGTCTTCATGTCGGCGGGCTTGATGTCCTCGGCGGCCATGGTGGCGTACTCGCCGCGCCAGGTCAGGTCGGACTTGAAGGTGGCGTCGTCGTACGTGGCGACAAT
Organism: Eubacteriales bacterium; assembly: GCA_031553225.1. Taxonomy (GTDB): domain Bacteria; phylum Bacillota; class Clostridia; order Christensenellales; family UBA1750; genus JAVBLU01. The sequence continues at coordinate 92,700 of JAVBLU010000024.1, read as the reverse complement.
GATGCCGTTCACCTTCTTGTAGTGCTTGCCTTCCTCGCCGTACTTAACGGTCTCCCAAGCGCCGGAGGCCATCATCCAGTTGAGGTACTCCACGGCCTCCGCGCCGTGTTTGCTGGCTGCGGGAATCATGTTCAGGAAGTTTACCTTGCGCTCCTGGTAATACGCGCTCTGGCCGTAGGGGCCGGAGATGGCGCGCAGGGGCAGGGGCTTGGCGGAGGGCTGGTTCTTCATCAGGGTGGCATAGATGTTGTTGATGTAGCCGGTGCCCTGCGGGTACACGCCGCACTTGCCGGTGACGAAGTCTTCCGTCATCTTTTGGGAGTTCTTGTCGGTGATGTATTCCTTGTCCGCGATGCCTTCGGTGAGGATCTTGCGAACGAAAGCCTTGGCGTCGCGCATGCCGTCGGACACGTAGTCCAGATCCCACATGCCGTCCTTAGCGGGATACCAGAACCCGCCCTGCACGCCGAAGTACTCCTGGATGACGCCGGGACCGATGGCGGCCAGCGAGTAGCCGTAGGTGTCCTTCTGGCCGTTGCCGTCCGGATCCTTCTCCACGAAAGCCTTGATCATGTTGTAGAAGGAGTCGATATCCGTGGGCACGGGAACGCCCACCTTCTCGCGCCAGTCGTCGCGGTACCACAGCATCCAGTTCGCCACGCCGATGTCCGAGCGGATCATGGGAACAGCGTACTCCTTGCCGTTGTACATGGCCCACTTCATGGTCTCCGGCGGAGTCAAGCGGCGGATGTCCGCGCCGTACTTGTCCAGCAGGGGCCCGACTTCCATGAGCACGCCCTGGTTGACGAGCGTCTCCGTCATGTCGGGCTGGAACTCCATGAAGATGTCCGGCGCGGTGCCGGCGGCCAGCATGGTGTTGTACTTGTTGGTCGTCTCGCCGCGGGGAACGGCCACGAAGTTCACCTTGACGGGCGAATTCTCGTTAATCCACTTGGTGACCGCGTTGTCCTCATAGGTACCCTTGTCTGGCGGAACGGCGCCGCGGTCCAGAATCGCCACGGAGATGGGGCCCTTCTGGGCGGCGGCCGTGGGCGCGGCGCCGGGCTTGGCCGTGCCCGCCGGGGGGTTGCTGGCAGCCGGAGCGCCCGCGCAGGCCGACAGGAACGCCGCCAGCAGCACAACGCAGAGTACCGCCGCAAGAGAACGATTACGCATGTGTCTTCCTCCTTGTTTGTGGGGTCTATATCAACAGCATGCCGCCGTGCGGCGCGCGGTTGCTCGCGGAAACGCTAACCCTTGATCGAGCCGATCATGACGCCCTTGACGAAATACTTCTGCAGGAACGGGTATACGATGAGGATGGGCACGGTGGCCACGACCACAGCGGCCGCCTTGATGGACTCCTGCGCTACAGTCTCCACGTCGCTTGTGTCGCGGGCGATGTTGCTCACCATGTCCAGCGAAGTCGCATTGATCATGTCGTTGAGCAGCTTTTGCAGCGTAAAGAGTTTGCTGGAGGTGATGTAGATGAGCACGCCCTGCAGTACGTTCCACCAGCCCACCGCGTAGAACAGCGTGATGGTGGCCAGCGAGGCCAAGGAGAGCGGCAGAATGATACGCAGCATGATGATCGGATCGCTCGCCCCGTCGATCATGGCGGACTCCTCCAGGCTGTCGGGGAGCGATTCGAAAAACGTCTTCATCACGATCATGTTGTAGGTGCTCATAGCGCTGGGCAACCACAGCGCCCAATAGGTGTTCATCAGTCCGAGCGATTTGATGAGCAGGAAGTTGGGGATGAGCCCCGCGCCGATCATCATGGTGGTGGTGATCATCTTCAGCGTCCCGCGCCGCAGGAAAAAGCGCTTGCGCGAGAGCGCGTAAGCGGCAAGTATGGTCATGGCCATGTTGATGGCCGTGCCCATCAGCGTAAGCACGACGGAGTTGCGCATGCTTTGCAGAAGCGGCGTGCCGATGAACACGAGCCGGTAGGTTTTTATGGTGGCCTCCACGGGCCACAGGCTCACCATGCCCGATATAACCGCGTGCTCGCTGGAGAAGGACGTGGCCACCAGGTTGACGAAGGGCAGAAAACACGCAAGCACAACGCAGGACACCAGAAAGTAATTGACGACGTAGAAGAACTTCGCGCCTCGGGTTTCTATCATCGCTTCGGTCCCCCCTCACCAGATGCCCGTGCCGGTCGCACGGTTGGAGATCCAGTTGGCCGTCAACAGAAGCGACGTGTTGAGCAGCATCGTAAACATGCCCATGGCCGTTGTTTGGCTGTACTGCACGTTGATGACGCCCAGCCGGTACGTGTACGTGCTGATGACGTCGGAAACGGCCATTACCGGGCCGGTGGAGAGCACGAAGACCGGCTCAAAGCCAACGTCCATGATGCCGCCTATGCGCATGATGAGCAGGATGACGATGGTGGGCACGATGGAGGGAATGGTGATGTGCAGCACCTGCTGCAGCTTGTTGGCGCCGTCCAGATACGAGGCCTCGTACATCTCCGGGTCCACGCCGGAAATGGCGGCCAGGTAGATGATGGTGCCCCAGCCGACTTCCTTCCAGATGCCGGCCAGCGTATACATGAGCGGCCACCACTTCACTTCGGCCATAAAGAAAATGGGATTCCCGCCAAAGGCCTTGATGACGTTGTTCACAATGCCCACGCTGGGCGAGAGCACTTGGAACACGATACCCGACATGACCACCCAGGAGAAAAAGTGCGGCAGATAGATGAGCTGCTGCGCCACGCGCTTGTAGGGCAGGTTCTTGATCTCGTTGATGAGCAGCGCCAGTAGGATGGGCGCCGGGAACCCGAGCACAAGGCTGTACATGCTGAGCAGAAACGTGTTGCGAAATACGCGCCAGAACTGCTGTGAAATGAAGAGCGTGTGGAAGTGCTTCCAGCCAACCCACGGGCTGCCGGTGATGCCAAGGCCCAGCTTATAGTCCTTCCAGGCAATCTGCAGCCCGTACAAGGGCGCATATTTAAAGATGATGTAGTATGCCAGAATGGGTAAAATGAACAGCACAAGCCATCGGTCACGGTAGAGAATCCTACTGAACGGTACCTTTCGTGCACTGATCGTTCGCGAATTCATTCGGCCATGCCCCTCTTCTTACCCATATGTAGCCTGATCGGCAATGGTTGCCAGCGTTGTCAAGTATAGCAAAAAAAAACCTTGGAATCAACACCAACTGCTACAACAGCCTTCCCGCACGGACGGTTTTCATGCGGTGCGACGTCAGGCGGCCAAAGACGCATATGAAGCGCCTTTGGCCGCCCGTATGGCGGGCCAGTCTCAGACGCGCAGCTGGGCGCCCAGCTGTTCCCGGGAGGCGTGCAGCAGGCGCTCCATCACGGCCTGCACTTCCTGGTCGGTCAGCGTACGGTCGGGCGCGCGGAAGGACAGGGCGAACGCCAGGCTCTTTTTTCCCTCGCCCAAAGCGGCGCTGCGGTACGTGTCAAACAGGGCGACGTTCTCCAGCAGCGGCATGCCCGCCGTCTGCAGCACGCGCATGGCGTCCCCTACCGGCACGGCGTCCTCCATCACAAGCGCCAGATCACGCGAAACGGCCGGGTATTTGGGCAGTGGCTGCGCCTCGGTCATGGGGACAGAGCTCTCCCGCATGGCGGGCAGATCAATCTCCATTAGCCCTACGCGGCCACGCAGGCCGTAGCGCTCGGCCACGTCCGGATGCAGCTCGCCAACGTATCCAAGGCAGGCCTCGCCCGCGCTGATGCGCGCGCAACGGCCGGGGTGCATGTAGCTGGGTCCGCCCGCGCGGTAATCGGCGTTCTGCACGCGTGCGTGCGCAAGCACGGCCTCGGCAAGCGATTTTGCCGCATAAAAATCCACGCCGGTTCCCGCAAGGCCAAGGCAAAGCGTTTGTCTCTCATCCGGCAGATCGGCTAGGGGAAGCTCCCTGGGCAGGTAGCGAGCCGCCACCTCGAACAGGCGAATCTCCCCCGCGCCCCGGCTCTGATTCAGGGCGATCGTGTCGAGCATGGAAGGCGCAAGCGTGGTGCGCATCAAAGAATAATCCTCGCCCAGTGGGTTAAGGATACGCGCGGCCTTTTGCAAGCCGTCCTCCGGCGCAAGGCCGAGCAGCGCAAACGCTTTGGGGCTGATGAACGAGAACGTGGTGATTTCGCACAGCCCAAGCGCCGCCAGGGTATGCTTCAGCGCGCTGTTTTGCGCCTGACGCTGTGAGCGCTTGCCCCGCGCGTCGGCGATGCGTGGAAGCGTTCCTTGGATGTGCTGATAACCGTGAACGCGCAGCACCTCCTCGGCCAGGTCGGACCAGTGGCTCACGTCCTGGCGGTAGGCGGGCGGCGCTACGGTAAGAGACGCGCCGCTGCGCGTTACAGAGAACCCGAGCCGGCGCAGAATGTCCTCAATGCGCTCGTCGGACACGTCCACGCCGCACAGCGAGCGTATCTGCGCGCAGGAGCAGCGAATGTCCGGCAGAGCCTTGGGGCTGGGCCAAACATCCACAACGCCCTTCACAACGCGCCCTGCGCCAATTTCCTCGATGAGCTGAGCGGCGCGGTCCAGCGCCTGTAGCACCGTGTGCTCGCTCACGCCCTTCTCAAAGCGCATGGACGATTCCGAGCGCAGCCCCAGCGCGCGCGAGGTGACGCGCACGGACGCCTGAGCAAAGCGCGCGCACTCCAGCAGAACGACGGATGTGTCCTTGGTGATCTGCGAGGACGCGCCGCCCATTACCCCGCCGATGGCCACGGGTTTTTCCGCGTCGGCGATGACGAGCATGTCGGGGGAAAGCAAACGGTCCTTATCGTCCAGGGTGCGCAGCATCTCCCCCGCCGTCGCGCGCCGCACCACGATTTGCTCTCCCTCAAGGGCGGCCAGGTCGAAGGCGTGCATCGGGTGCCCCATCTCCAGCATTACGTAGTTTGTCACGTCAACGATGTTGTTGATGGGCCGCACGCCCGCCGCGTGCAGGCGCGCGCGCATCCACAGGGGCGAAGGGGCGACGCGTATGTCCCGCACCGCCCGTGCCGCATAACGCTGGCACAGGTCGGGGGCGTCGATGCGCACGCGCACAAGGGCGCCCATGTCCCCGCCCGCAGCTTCGCGCACGGCGACGGCCGGCGCCTTGAAGTCGGCGCCGCACCCTACCGCCGCCTCGCGCGCAAGCCCAAGCACGCACTGGCAGTCCGGGCGGTTGGGCAGCACCTCAAAATCAAACACGCTTCCGGACAGGCCAAAGATCGCTCGTACATCGCTTCCCAAGGGGTATTCCTCCTGGAAGCGGAGGATGCCGTCTTCGCCTGCGCCTGGATACAGGTCGTCGGGCACGTTCAGCTCCGATCCGGAGCAGAGCATACCCTCGGAGAGCTCGCCGCGCAGCTTGCCGCGGCTGATGCGCTTGCCGCCCGGCAGGCGGGCGCCGTGCACGGCGACGGGCACAAGGTCGCCTGCCTTTACGTTCGTTGCGCCGGTGACGATCTGCAGCGGCGTACCGCTTCCCACGTCCACCGAGCATACCTGCAAAGCGTCGGCGTTTGGGTGCTTTGCGAGGCTGAGCAGGCGGCCGATCACGACGTTCTCAACCTCATCGCCGGGGCGCTGGATCTCCTCCGTGCCAAAGCCCAACCACATCATCTTTTCCTTCAGAGCCTGATCCGCCTCGCGGATGAGCGCGTACTGCGAAAGCCATTCAATGGGCGTCTTCATGGGTTTGCCCTCCCTACAGGAACTGCGCCAGGAAGCGCAGGTCGTTCTCAAACAGCAGGCGCATGTCGGTTACGTTGTATTTCAGGTTCGTCACGCGGTCGATGCCCATGCCGAAAGCAAAGCCGGAGTAGCGCTCCGGGTCGATCCCGCACATGCGCAGAACGGCCGGGTTCACCATGCCCGCACCCAGAATTTCGATCCAGCCGGTGCCCTTGCAGATGCGGCAGCCCGCCCCGCGGCAGGCGGCGCATGTGACGTCCACCTCGGCCGAGGGTTCGGTGAAGGGAAAGTAGGACGGACGGAAGCGCGTCTGCGTGCCCTCGCCGTACATCTCCCGCGCGAACACGCCCAGCGTGCCCTTCAGGTCGGCCATGGTGATGCCTTCGTCCACCACCAGGCCCTCCATCTGATGGAACACGGGCGAATGGGTGGCGTCCACCTCGTCCACGCGGTACACGCGGCCGGGGCACACGATGCGGATGGGGGGCTTGCGGCTCTCCTTGGTGTAGCGCTCCATGGTGCGCGCCTGCATGGGCGAGGTGTGCGTGCGCAGCACAATGTTGTCGCTGAAGAAGAAGGAATCCTGCATATCGCGCGCCGGGTGGTGCTTGGGGATGTTCAGCATCTCGAAATTGTAGCGGTCCCACTCCACCTCCGGGCCGTCCAGTACCTCGAAGCCCATACCCGTGAAGATCTCCATCAGCTTCTCCTGCGTTTGGGTCAGCGGGTGCAGCGCGCCGATGGGAAGCTTGGGCGCAGGCGCGGAGACGTCCACCTTCTCGGCGGACAGCTGCGCCGTACGCGCCGAAGCGCGCAGCTGCGCGGCCTTTTGTTCGATGGCCGCCTCGATGCGCTCGCGCGCGCCATTGATGAGCGCGCCGGCTGCCGGACGCTCCTGCGGCGGCAGGCCGCCCAGCGTCTTAAGCAAGTCCGTCAGGCTGCCTTTTTTGCCCAGCAGCCGAAGGCGCACGGCCTCGACGGACTGCATTTCCGCCGCGGTCTGCAGCTGCGATTGCGCCTCGCGCTCCATCGCCTCAAGCACTTCTTTCATAAAACTGGCCTCCTTTTTATTTGCCAACCGGCCGTATTGCCCATCAGAACGCAAAACGCCCCCGTCCCCAAGACAAAGGGACGGAGGCGAAGCCTTCGTGGTACCACCCAGATGCGCCTTGCACAGCTTACAACAGCCGCGCGCAGCCTCTCGCGACGGATAACGGACGCGGCTCCGGCGCAAACTTGCGGGTTACCCCGCTCACTCGCACAGCTCCGGGGCGAACTTTCCGCCGGCATGTCCGAAACGCGCTCTCAGCCGAATGGCGCGCTCTCTCTTGCGGACGTTTAGCCTGCGTACTCTTCCCCTTCATCGCTTTTTCGCAGTATAGCACAGGATATGCCCGCGCGCAAGCGTTTGTCATGGCCCGCCGCGGGATAAAACGAAACAGACGGGCGACGCCCGTCTGTCTGGATAAGCTAGTACTTGCGCTTTCTTGCTGCTTCGGATTTCTTCTTCTTCTTCACGCTCGGCTTCATGTACGATTCGCGCTTGCGAACCTCGGCCAGAACGCCGGACCGTGCGCACTGCCGCTTGAACCTTTTGAGCGCGCTCTCCAGGGACTCGTTATCCCTAATATGGACTTCGGACATTCTCAATTCCCTCCCCTCGGGCGCGACGCTGCATCGTGTCTTCCGACGTCGATGCTCGATGGAATTATATCAAGCGCGGCATCGCACGTCAACCGTTTCGTACCCGGATTCATAAAATCTTCATAGATGCCCAACTCTGGGGCATTTTGCCTGGCAGCCCGCTGCATCTGGGGATCGTTTCCCATAGATTTAGCCCATGGTTTCGCCCAGCTGACGGCCTCCTAGAATATGCAGGTGCAGATGGCGCACGCTTTGGCGGCCGTGAGTACCCACATTGACGGCTATGCGGTAGCCCTCCCTGTCCACGCCCAACGTCTGCGCGATCGAAGGCATCAGGCCCATCATGTGGCCGACGAGCGCCTGATCGTCAGGCGTGAGGTCCTGAAGCGAGGAGATATGCCGCTTGGGAATGAGCAGCGCATGCGTGGGCGCCTGCGGCTGAATATCATGAAAGCAAAAACAAAGGTCGTCCTCGTAGATCTTGCGGCTGGGGATGGAGCCCGCCGCGATGCGGCAGAAGATGCACTCGTCCATAGTTCATTTCCTTTCCGTTATAGGGAGGCGACGAGCTGCTCGCCCTGTCGCCGCAGTATGCGCACGCATTCCAGCGCACCCGGCCGGCTGCCCGGCACGCGCACGCGCGCGTAGCTTTGCGTATAGCCCTCGCCCGCGCCGTCCACGTTTTCTTCGATGAGAACGGCCTGGTGCGTGCCGATCAGGCTGTCCAGGAAGGCCGCGGCAGCGTCCTCCCCTGCCTGTGACATCTCGGCAGCGCGTCGGCGCTTGACCTCCGGCGGCACCTGGTCCGGCATCGCCGCCGCGTCGGTGCCGGCACGCGGGCTGAAGGGGAAGACGTGGATGCGCGCAAAGCCGCATGCGCGCACAAAGGCGAGGTTTTGCAGATGCTCTTCCTCCGTCTCGCCGGGAAATCCGACCATCACGTCCGTTGTGAGCGCCATGTCCGGGAAAGCCGCGCGCAGCTCGGCAGCCGCCTGAGCGTAGCGCTGCGCCGTATAGGTGCGGCGCATGCGCCGCAGCACGGCGTCGCTTCCGGACTGCAGCGACAGATGAAAATGGCGGCAGACTTTGGGCAGGCTTTGCAGCGCGCGTATAAAGCGATCCTCGATGCACATCGCCTCAAGCGACCCAAGCCGCACGCGCACAATGCTTTCCGGCATGCAGGCGGCGGCCAGCGCGTCCGTAAGCGCGTATCCCTCCGCGCGGCCAAACGAGGCCAAGTGGATTCCTGTAAGCACAATCTCGCGGTAGCCGGCTTGGGCAAGCCGCTCCGCCTCGTCCGCGATGCCGCACAGCGGCCGTGAACGCACCGGGCCGCGCACGGAAGGAATGATGCAGTATGCGCACTGCCGGTCGCATCCCTCCTGAATCTTCATCACTGCGCGCATGTGGCCCTCAAAAGCCGAGACGCTAAGCTCCTCGAAGGCAGCGCCGGGCAAAGGCTCCACGGCGATGAGCGTCTGTCCCGTTTCCTGCGCCCGCTCCAGCAGCCCAACCACCTCGGCGCGCCGCTGCGTGCCCAGCACGAGCTGCACGCCCGGCAGCCGCAGCTCGCCTGGGCTGCGCTGCGCAAGACACCCGCACGCCACGATGGACGCGGAGGGATTGCGCGCCGCCGCCTGGCGGATCATCCTGAGGGATTTGCCATCCCCCGTACCCGTCACGGTGCAGGTATTCACCACGTATACGTCGGCGGCGGCGGCAAAGGGCGCCTCGTCGTATCCTTCGCGCAGGAACGCCTCGCGCATCGCCTGCGTGTCGTACTGGTTTACCTTACAGCCCAGGGTGCAAAACGCTACCGTGCGCAACGACGACCTCCACATAGCGCCGGGCGTACCCCGGCTCTTTTTTGTTCATGAACGAGGAACGCGGGCGTATTGATGCGGCGGCAGACCCTGCTACAGCAGCGTCTGCGTGAGCAGGGCCACGGCGGCGATGCAGGCCGTTTCGGCGCGCAGGATGCGCGGCCCCAGGGTGACGCAGAGCCCTCCCGCCCGCGTGACGGCGGCTACTTCCGCCGCTTCCAGCCCGCCCTCCGGGCCGATGAGCACGCCAACATCCATCGGGCGATCCCCGATTGCGCGCAGAAGCGTAAGCCCTTCCGCCTCCTCCCAAGGCACGAGCATCCGCTGGTGCTGCGCCTGCGGGATTATGCGCGCAAGCGGCAGCGGCGGGTATACCGTGGGCACAAGGCCGCGACCGGTCTGTTTGGCTGCCTCCAGGGCCACGCGCTGCAGACGCTCGGCCTTGCCCTGAGCGTCCCTTTCATCCATGCGCACAACGCATCTTGCCGTCAGCGCCGGGCGGATCGCCCAAACGCCCAGCTCCACCGCCTTTTGTACGATCAGGTCCATCCGGTCGCCCTTGCAAAAGCCCGGGTACAGCGTCACGCGGCAGTCAGGCTCGCGCGAGGGCAGTTCGCGCTCGAGGCGCACCTCGCCGCCCTGTTGGCCAAACGAAGCGATCACGCCCGCGAACACGCGGCCGGTCCCGTCCAGCACCTCGACGGCCGCGCCGGACGACAGGCGCAGCACGCGCTGCGCATGCGCCGCCTCGTCGCGGCCAAGGCGTGCGGTCATGCCGTCGATGGCGTCTGGCGGCGCATAGAAGCGGTGCATCAAATCAGCCTCGCGCGGATGGCCACCCACTCGCCTGCGCGGCGCACGTCGAGCACGGAAAAACCGCAGGCGGCAAGGGCCGTCTTAACGTCCTCCTCGCGATCGCGTATGATGCCGGACGCGATAAAGTGTTTGGGACCCTTCAGGTGCGCCGCAAGCGCCGGAGCCAGGCGGATGATCACGTCGGCTATGATGTTGGCTACGCACAGGTCGAACTGCCCGAGCGCCTCCTTGAGCAGGTCGCCCTGGCGTACCTGCATGCGGCCCTGCAGCCCGGCTATGCGGATATTCTCTTCGGCCACGCGCACGGCCAGCGGGTCGATGTCCACCCCGAGCACGCGGGAAGCGCCCAGCAGCGCGGCCGTCATGCCCAAAATGCCGGTGCCGCAGCCTACGTCGATTACGTCCATGCCGGGCGCCGAGGTCTGGGCGATTTCCTCGATGAGCTCCATGCACAGCGAGGTGGTCTCATGCGTGCCGGTGCCGAAGGCCAGGCCCGGGTCAATCTGCAGCACGACGTCGTCCGGCTGTTCCTCGTACCCCTCCCACGAGGGCTTCACCACGAGCCGGCGGCCCACGCGGAAGGGCTTGTAGTACTTGCGCCAGGCCGTCTGCCAGTCCGTGTCCTCCACGCCGCTTGTCGAAACGCTTGCCTTGCCCAAGTCCATACCGCCCAGGTCGGCGGCGGCAAGCTCGGCAAGCCGGCTGCGCACGGCGGCCACGCGCTCGCCCGAGCGTTCGTCCGCGGGGATGTATCCCTTCACAAGCACATCCTCGTCCATGCGCTCGGCGATGCCATCCTCAATCATGTCCCACTCGCCCTCGGGGCGCTGGTACAAGGCGATGTCGGCGCGGTCCTCGATGACCGCCCCCTGGCAGCCGTTCTCCTCCAGCACAAGCGCGCACAGCTCCGCGCCCGAGGTCGCCGTGCGAATGACAATCTCCACATACTCCATCTAGCCGTTGCCCCCGAAAGCATCTTTCACTTTTTCAAAAAAACCTTTGTCCTTCTCATGACGCTCCACGCTGTAGCCCATGGCCAGCTCAAACTGGTGCAGAACTTCCTTTTGCTGCTCGGTCATGCGCTTTGGCACGTCGCAAGACACCTTGACGTATAAATCGCCCTTGCCCCCGCGCAGGTTGGGCATGCCTCGGCCGCGCAGGCGAAAGGTGGTGCCCGGCTGCGTTCCTTCCGGTATGTTCTGCTTGATGTTGCCCTCCAGCGTGGGCACGTCCACGTCCGCGCCCAGCGCAAGTTGCGTAAAGCCCAGCGGCAGGTCGCAGTACAGGTCCGACTCGTTGCGCTTGAACGTCTTGTGCGGCCGCACGGTGATGTACACGTACAGATCGCCCGAGGGCCCTCCGCGCGCGCCCATCTCGCCTTCGCCACGCAGCGTTAAAGCCTGGCCGGAATCGATGCCGGCCGGTATGTTCAGGCTGATCTTGCGCGCCTTGCGCACGTGGCCGCGGCCGGCGCAGGTCGGACATGGGTCGGTAATGATTTTCCCCTGCCCCATGCACCGATCGCACGGCCGAACGGAGGTAAAGCGCCCGAACGCCGTTTGCTGCGCAACGCGCACCTGGCCGCTGCCACCGCATTGCGGGCACGTCTGGCTTTGTGTGCCGGGCTTTGCGCCGCTGCCGGCGCAGGTTTGGCAGTTCTCCTCGCGCGTGACGGAGATATCGCGCTTAACGCCGAAGGCCGCCTCCTCGAAGGAGATCGTCACGTCTGCGCGCAAATCCGCGCCCCGCTGCGGGCCGTTGGCAGTCGCCGCACGTCCGCCCATGCCCCCGCCGAAGAACGCGTCGAAAATATCCTCAAAGCCCGTGCCGGAGAAGCCGCCCGTGAAGGGACTCCCGCCGCCGCCCGTGGGAGCGTCGTCGCCGAACTGGTCGTACCGGGCGCGCTTTTGGTCGTCCGAGAGCGTCTCGTACGCCTCGGTTACCTCCTTAAAGCGCGCCTCGGCGGCCTTGTCGCCGGGGTTCACGTCGGGATGCAGCTTCTTGGCAAGCTGGCGGTACGCCTTCTTGATGTCCTCAGCCGACGCATCGCGGGCTACGCCCAGTACCTCATAAAAATCCTTCTTGGCCAATGATCACGCCTCCAACCGCCCGAAAGGGCCAGCGCGTACGCTGCCCTTCCGGGGTGGCCTGCTCTTTATTTCTTGTTGTCGTCTTCCACGGTGTAATCGGCTTCCACGGTGTTGTCCGGGCCGTGCTTGGGCGGCTCCTGGGCGCCGCCCTCCGGCCCGGCCTGCGGGCCCGCCTGCTGGTACACCTTGCCAAACACCTCGTACGACAGAGTTTGCAGTTTCTCAAGCGCCGGCTTGATCTCGTCGGGTTTGCCGCCTTCGCGCACCTTTTTGAAGGCCTCCGTCTCGTCCGTTAACCGTTTTTTGTCGGCCTCGTCGATCTTGCCTTCCATGTCCTTCATGGTCTTCTCCACCGTATAGATCAGGTGGTCGGCCTGGTTGAGCGTCTCGGCCTCTTCCTTCTTGGCCTTGTCGTCGGCGGCGTACTGCTCGGCTTCCTTCACGGCGCGGTCGATGTCCTGGGAGGAGAGGTTGGATGAGGCGGTGATGGTAATCTTCTGCTCGCGCTGGGTGCCCAGGTCCTTGGCGGTAACGTTCACGATGCCGTTGGCGTCGATGTCGAAGGAGACCTCGATCTGCGGCACGCCGCGCGGTGCGGGCGCTATGCCCGTCAGCTGGAAACGGCCCAGCGTTTTGTTGTACTGCGCCATCTCGCGCTCGCCCTGCAGCACGTGCACCTCAACGGTGGTTTGGCCGTCCGCGGCGGTGGAGAAGATCTGGCTCTTTTTGGTGGGAATCGTGGTGTTGCGGTCGATCAGGCGGGAGAACACGCCGCCCATGGTCTCGATGCCCAGGGACAAGGGTGTGACGTCCAGCAGAACGACGTCCTTCACCTCGCCGCCCAGCACGCCCGCCTGGATGGCGGCGCCGATGGCCACGCATTCGTCCGGATTGATGCCCTTGAAGGGCTCCTTGCCCGTAACGCGCTTAACAGCCTCCTGCACGGCGGGAATACGCGTGGAGCCGCCCACAAGGATCACCTTGTCGATGCGGTCGGCGCTCAGGCCGGCATCCTTCAAAGCGCGGCTCAAAGGCTGGATGGTCGCCTCCACCAGGTCGGCGGTCAGCTCGTTAAACTTGGCGCGCGTAAGGGTTAAATCCAGGTGCTTAGGGCCGGTTTGATCGGCGGTGATGAAGGGCTGGTTGATGGCCGTGGACATGACGCCCGACAGCTCGATCTTGGCCTTCTCGGCCGCCTCCTTCAGGCGCTGCATGGCCATGCGGTCCTTGGAGAGGTCCACGCCGTCCGTCTTTTTGAACTCGGCCGCCATCCAGTCGATCACGCGCTGGTCGAAATCGTCGCCGCCCAGGCGGTTGTTGCCGGAAGTGGCCAGCACCTCGAACACGCCGTCGCCGATCTCGAGCAGCGATACGTCGAACGTGCCGCCGCCCAGGTCGTACACCAAAATTTTGTGGCTGGCGTCTTTGTCCAGGCCGTAGGCCAGGGCCGCGGCCGTAGGCTCGTTGATGATGCGCAGCACGTCCAGCCCGGCGATACGCCCGGCGTCCTTGGTGGCCTGGCGCTGCGCATCGGAGAAATACGCCGGCACGGTGATGACGGCCTGCGTCACCGTCTCGCCCAGATAGCTCTCCGCATCGGCCTTCAGCTTTTGAAGGATCATAGCGGAAATCTCCGGGGGTGTTAGGTTCTTGTCGTCTATTTTTACGCGGTAGTTGGAGCCCATCTCGCGTTTGATAGACACGATGGTGCGGTCGGGGTTGGTGATGGCCTGGCGCTTGGCCACCGTACCCACCAACCGCTCGCCGTTCTTGGCGAAGGCCACAACGGACGGGGTGGTGCGCGCGCCCTCCGCGTTGGCGATGACGATGGGCTCGCCGCCCTCCATCACAGCCACGCAGGAATTCGTGGTTCCCAGATCAATGCCGATTATCTTTCCCATGGAAGAATCCTCCTCATGCGGTTCGTTGGTTATTTGATGGTTCCGTTATTCGTGCGCAACCTTCACCATGGACGGGCGAAGGATGCGCTTGCCCATGCGGTAGCCCTTTTGCAGCACGGCGACCACGTCGCCGTCCTTCTGGCCGTCGGCCGCGGGTTCGCGCGCCACGGCGTTGTGCTGCTCCGGGTCAAAGGGAAGGCCCAAAGCCGCAAGCTCCTCAAGCCCCAGCTTTTGCAGGGCGTCGACGAGGCCGCGCTGCACCATCTGCACGCCCTTGCACAGGGCGGAGTCCGGCGCGTCCGCAAGGGCGGAGGCTATGGCCAGCTCCATGGTGTCCAGCGTCGGCAGCAAAGCTGCGATCACATCGCGCGCGCCGTCCTCAAAGGCTTCTTGGCGCAAAGAGGCGTTGCGCTTGCGGTAGTTGTCAAAGTCGGCCTGCGTGCGCTGCAGCAGGTACAAATACTCCTCGCGCTCTTTGAGCGCCTTTTCAATGCGCTCGTATTGCTCCTTGGTTATGATGAATTCCTCTGGGGCGGACGCATCCTGCGCCGCAGCTTCCTGAGCGGCGTCAGGGGTCTGCGCCGCGTCTTGCGGCTTGGGCGCCTCCTCGGGCTTTTCATGCTTTTTCGTCATATGGGTCGTTCACCGTCCTTCATGGTATCATCCTTCGGCAGGGGGCGGCCCGGTCGATTCACCGAGCGCCTGGGCAAGCGTGGTGCGTATCGTGTCCAGCACGGCCACCACGCGCGGGTAGTTCATGCGCACCGGGCCGATCACGCCCATCATCCCCAAATCCTGTCCGCCCAGCGTGTACGACATGGTGACAAGCGAGCAGTCGCGCATTTCGGGGATGTCCATTTCCGGCCCGATGGAGATGGTCATCTGCAGCCCGCGCGAGCGCTGCAGCAACTGATACAGCCGGTCCTTGGACTCCAGCGTGGACAGCAGCGCCCGCGCCCTGTCCAGATCGGCGTATTCCGGATGGGCGAGCATGTTCGTCGCCCCGCCCACCAAAAGGCTCGCACCGTCCTCGCGGTGCAGCTGGCGCTGCACCACCTCGCACACCTGGCCGAAGAGCTCCTGGTGCATGTGCAGCTCGCGCGCCATATCGGGCAACAGCGTTGCGATGTCCTCCAGCCGGCAGCCCTGCAGATGTTCTGTGATCAGCTGGGAGAGCATGTGCAGCTGCTCGGCGGGCATGCCGTCCGGAATGCGCACAACGGCGTCCTTCACAACGCCTAAATCGGTAACGATGATGAGCAGAGCGCTTGATTCGCTTACGGGCACCATCTCGACGTGGCGCAGCCGAAAGCCGCTCGACTCGGGCGGCACGATGACCGATGTGTAGTTGGTGGAGTCGGCGATCGCGCGCGCCGCGGCCGAGAGCGTCTCCTGCATCTGATGGATCCGCGCGTCATAGGTGTTGCGGATCTGCTGCACCTCGTCCTTGCGCAGATGCCCCACCTGCATCATGCGGTCCACATACAGCCGGTAGGCAAGATAACTGGGGATACGCCCCGCGCTGGTGTGCGGCTGGGCCAGGTAGCCCAACTCCTCCAGATCGCTCATCTCGTTGCGGATCGTGGCGGAGGAGAGTTCCTTCATGTACTTGCGCGAGAGGGTACGCGAGCCAACCGGCATGGCCGTGAGGATATAGTCGTCCACGATCGCCTGCAAAATACGTATCTTGCGTTCGTCGAGCACCCGGCGTCCCCCCTCCCTGTTGTTAGCACTCACGTAAGACGAGTGCTAATCCATGAGCGCACTTTATCATTCTCCACGCCTTTTGTCAAGCGCATTCACAAATTGTTCCCAATTCGTTCCTTCATGGGCGCTGCGGCGAGTATGCCATCGTCGTGCGATGCCGCGATGGATGTACCGGGCGGCGCCATCAAAAAGCGCGGATCGTCCCAAGGGCCATCCAGCAAATCGCGCAGAAGGCCCTGTTCGCCCTCCTCTGCCTGATAAGCCCAGCCGTGGTAGCGGGCGCTCTCGCGCGTAAATGCATCGCCCTCATCGCCCTCACCGGGCCAGCGTATATAGACGGCCTTCTGATACTCGCGCATCCAGCTCTGCTCCATCTCCATCAGGTACTGGGCGTTGTCCTCGCCGTATTTGGCAAGATACTGCGCATAGATTTTCTCATATCGCTCCCGGCTGGGCATGTCGGCGTTCTCTATCCAGCCCTGCGAATACCAGTAGATGCCACCGTTCCCTTCCTCGAACAACCGGGCGTAACGCTGCTTGCTGCCCAACAGCATGGTGATGCAGTCGTGCGCGCGCACCATCACCAGAGGGGCGGTGCGTGCGCGCAGGCCGACAACTCCGTTGGAGCACAGGCCGTACCCCAACACGATGGCGTCGTAGGGCGCTTCCTCCTGCTCAACACGGTCAATGGCGCGCTGCAGCGCAAGCCGCATCTTGTCGGGCTCGGTGTGCAGCTCCTGTTTCATCCATAATATGTCCACAGTGTTTTTGCTGGCGGCCGCCAGAGCGTACAACTGGCGCATAAGCACCTTGCATCCGATCACCTTGATGCGCACACGCCCGCACTCCCTTCTTTAATGAAGAAGCCCCGCGCCCTGGTCGAGCGCGGGGCTTGTGGCGCGAAGGCACAAGAGGTCTATTCTTCCTCTTCCTCGTCCTTCTTGTTGCTGTCGATGATCTTCTGGGCAATGTTGCCCGGCACATCCTCGTAGCGCTCGAAAGCCATTGTGAAGGAGCCGCGCGCCTGGGTCATCGAGCGCAGGTCCGTGGCGTATTTGGCCATCTCGGAAAGGGGCACTTCCGCAACGATCACCTGGCCGTCCGCGGCGGGATTCATGCCCATGATGCGTCCGCGGCGGCGGTTCATATCGCCGATGATGTCGCCCATGTATTCGTCGGGCACGGTGATCTCCGCGCGGTAGATCGGCTCGAGCAGTACCGGATTGGCCTCGGCGACGCCCTTCTTCAGCGCGATGCGTGCGGCGGTCTTGAAAGCCATTTCCGAGGAGTCCACCGCGTGGTAGGAGCCGTCGTACAGCGTGGCCTTGATGCCCACAAGCGGATAGCCGGCGATGGCGCCCTTGGGCAGGTTTTCGCGCAGGCCTTTTTCCACGGCCGGGATGAACTGGCGCGGCACCACGCCGCCCACGACTTTGTCCACGAACACGAATTCCTCGCTGGCGTCCGTTAAGGGCTCGAACTCAACCCAGCAATCGCCGAACTGGCCATGGCCGCCGGACTGCTTCTTGTGGCGGCCCTGCACCTTGGCGGATTTGCGGATCGTCTCGCGGTACGGGATGCGCGGTTCGGCCAGCTGCGCCTCCACGCCGAATTTGGCCTTCAGCTTCTGGCAGATAACCTCCAAGTGCAGCTCGCCCAGCCCCGAGATAACCGTCTCGTTCGTGTCCGTAGTCTTGCGCACGGTGAAGGTCGGATCCTCCTCCTCCAGGCGGTGCAGGCCGGAGAACACCTTGTCCTCCTCGCCCTGCTTTTTGGCCGTTACGGCCATGGACACGCAAGGGGCCGGGAAGACGATCGGCTCAAAGCGGATGGGCTTGTTCACGTCGCACAGGGTTTGGCCGGTGGCGGTGAACTGCAGCTTGGCAAGCGCGCCGATCTCGCCCGCCACGAGCTTGTCGACCGTGTTTTGCTTTTTGCCGATCATGGTGTACAGGATGCCGGCTTTCTCGTTGCGCTCCGCGTCGGGATTGAGCAGCTGCATGTCGCCCGTAAGCGTACCGGAAACGACCTTGATAAGGGAGAGCTTGCCCACGAACGGGTCGGCGACCGTCTTGAAAACGATGGCCGAGAAAGGCGCGGCGGAATCGCACGAGCGGCTCTCTTCCCCGCCGGACTTGGGGTTCTTGCCGACGCGGGCCGGACGGTCCGCGGGCGAGGGCATATAGCGGGCGATAAGATCCAGCAGCAGCGGAACGCCGCCCATCGTGGCCGCGGCGCAGCAGCCGACCGGCACGATGGAGCCGTCCAGGATGCCCTTGGACAGGCCCTTCTCCAGCTCTTCCTGGGTCAGCTCGCCGGAGTCGAAGTATTTCTCCATCAGGGCCTCGTCGGCGCCTGCGGCCGCCTCCATCAAGGTTTCGCGGGCGGAGGCAAGCTGGCTTTCCACGTTGGCCGGGCAGGCCATCTCCTTGGGTGCTTTTCCGGAGAGGTCGTACGCCTTGCCGGTGAGTACGCTGGCAACGCCCTTAAAGGCGTCGCCCTGCATGATGGGCAGCATGAGGGGGGCGATACAAGCGCCGTAGGCCTCCTTCAGCTGGCCCAGAACCTTGTCGAAGTTGGCGTTTTCTCGGTCCATGTTGTTCACAACAACAAAGCGCGGCACGCCTGCAGCCTGCGCCATGGCGTAGGCCTTTTTGGTGCCCACCTGCACGCCGTTCACGGCGCCGCACACCACAAGCGCACCGTCGGAAACGGACAGCGGCCCGTATATTTCGCCGATGAAATCGAAATATCCGGGTACGTCGATCAAGCTGATGTGCGCGTCCTTCCACGCGACGGGAGCCATAGCGGAACTGATGGAAATGCCGCGGCGCGCCTCTTCCACGTCGTAGTCGGTGGTCGTCGTGCCGTCTGGCACCTTGCCCATGCGGTCAATCGCCCCGGAGACGAACAGCATCGCCTCGCACAGTGTCGTTTTGCCGTCTCCGCCGTGACCGATGACACACAGGTTTCGGATGTCGGCGCTCGTCAAGTCCTTCGCCATTTGGTCTCCCCCTCGTAATTCATGCGGTAACGCAAACGCGCTATAGGCTAACGTAAATCATACCAGAAAGGCGGACAAATGAAAAGCCTGCAGGCAAAAAAACGCGCATACGCGTTTTAGCGCGCAACCTGCGCCACAGCGGATGCGGACATGCCTTCGCCGCGGCCCTCAAAGCCCATCCCCTCCGTGGTCGTCGCCTTCACGTTTACCCGCTCCAGGGGCAAACGCAGGGCATCGGCCAGGTTGGCGCGCATAGCTTCGCGGAAGGGCGCTATGCGCGGAGCTTGAGCGACGAGCGTGGCGTCCACGTTCACGGGCGCAAAGCCCGCCTCGGCAAGGATTTCGCGAACCTGCGCCAGCAGACCAAGCGAGCTGGCGCCACGGAAGCGCTCCTCCCGGTCTGGAAAGTGCTGGCCGATATCGCCCAGCGCGCACGCGCCAAGCAGAGCATCCATCACGGCGTGCGTGAGCACATCCGCGTCTGAATGGCCGAGCAGACCCATATCGTGAGGAATCCTCACCCCGCCCAGCACGAGCGCGCGGCCGGCAACAAGGCGGTGCGCATCGTACCCAAAGCCTACGCGCAGGGCCGAAGGCCGCAACAGCGCCTCGGCGCGCGCAAAATCGGAGGCATTCGTCAGCTTTACGTTGTCGGCCGATGCCTGCACGATGCGCACCTCCAGTCCGTGAAAGGCCGCGACCGAAGCGTCGTCCGTGGCCGAAAAGTGCGCGCGCCCGGCCGCCTCATAGGCGTCCAGAATGCGGCGATAGCTAAAGGCCTGCGGCGTCTGAACGGCCATCACGCGCGAGCGGTCCAGCGCGAGGGCCATGCGGCCGTCCTCCACGATGTGCAGCGTGTCCGTGGCGGCGCACCCGGCGACACCGGAGCCGAAGGCGAGCGCGGATTCGCAGCAGGCGCGTATGGTCGCCTGGTCCACGAAGGGGCGCGCTGCGTCGTGGATGAGCACGATATCCCCGTCCGCGCAGGGCATGGCCCGCAGGCCATGCAAAACGGACTGCTGCCGAGTCTCCCCACCCTCCTCGACCATGCGGGCAAAAGAGGAAAGGTCCCACTGGGCAATGCGCGCCGCCATTACCTGCGCATCGCCGGGCCGGCACACCACCATCGCTCCGCCGACGGGCGCAAAGGCGCGCAGCGCCTCAAGGGTGCGCCGCAGCACGCTCTTGCCGCACAGTTCGGCGGACAGCTTGTCAAAGCCCATGCGGCGCGACGAGCCTGCCGCCACCACAAGCGCCCAAACGGCGGCAGCTTTACTCATTGTCGTCGATGGACCCCTGAGCGCCAAGCGCGCGCACCATCTCGCCCGCCTGCGCCTTGGAGGCGGTTTCTCGCACGTCGAGCACCTCGTAGCGGTACAGCCGCTCGCCAAAGCGGATGTCGATGACATCGCCAAATTTCACCTCGTAGGAGGCCTTGACCGCCTTGCCTCCAACGCTCACCCGGCCGCCGTCGCAAGCCTCGTTCGCCAGGGTGCGGCGCTTGATCACGCGCGATACCTTCAAAAACTTGTCCAGCCGCAAGGGCAACAACCTCCAAATGCGCAAAGCGCACAGTCTTCCTATCGCCTTACTCTTTCGCGGACCCGGGCGGATATCCCTTGTCCATAATAAAATCCGGCGCATTCGCGCCGGATAGGAGTATAGACGATGCAGATTTCAGTTGCCGAACGCTATTATTCGATGGAGTCTTTGAGGGCTTTACCGGCTTTGAAAACAGGAGCCTTGCTGGCGGGGATGTCGATCTCCTTCTTGGTGATCGGGTTGTGGCCCTTGCGCGCCGCGCGTTGCTTCACCTCAAACGACCCGAAGCCGACGAGTTGGACTTTGTCGCCCGTCTTAAGGGTGTCGCACACGACCTCAACAAACGCATTGACAACCTTCTCAGTGTCCTTACGCGTGAGGCACGCCTTGTCGGCAACGGCGTTGATCAGTTCGGCTTTGTTCACTTGTAATGCCCTCCTTGAGCTTGTTTGGGGGCTTGCCCCTCTGCTTTGGTTGCTGCTGAGTACTATTCGCCGTATTACTGGACAATCCTTCTTCACCGCCACATATCTGGAGAAAACAGTGAATTATGTCGCTTTGAGGAATAACCGCGCGGATAATATATTAGTAATGC
The DNA here is from genome assembly GCA_031553225.1 of Eubacteriales bacterium. Classification (GTDB taxonomy): domain Bacteria; phylum Bacillota; class Clostridia; order Christensenellales; family UBA1750; genus JAVBLU01. Next base: position 71,900 of record JAVBLU010000024.1, on the reverse strand, counting down.
ACTAAAATATGGAGGCTTCCTGCACGTGCTTCCAACGATTCGCCTGGTTTTTTATTGCCTTTCTTGTGCTTTCGCCTCGTCCCATAGAGTATCCATTTCCTGCAGGGTCATACGTTCCAATCCCCCGCGGGGCTGCGCCAATAGCTCCATTGCGGCAAATCGGCCGATGAATTTCGTCACGCCGTCCTGCAACGCCGTCTCGGCGTTCACATGGCACAGGCGCGCGACGTTCACCGCGGCAAAGAGCAGGTCGCCGATCTCCTTGCTTAAACGCTCCCCGCCGCGCATGATCTCCAGGCCGACCTCGTGGGCTTCCTCGGTTACCTTCTCCAGCGCTTGCAGCGCATCCGGGAAATCGAACCCGACCTTGCCCGCCTTTTTTTGCACACCCGCTGCGCGCAGCAGCGCAGGCAAGGATGTGGGCACGTCGCGCAAGACGTCGGCATGCGTCGCATAGCCTCCGACCGCCTTCTTAATGTGGTACCAGTTTGTGAGCACCTCGTCGGCGGAGCTTACCCGAAGGTCGCCGAACACATGCGGGTGGCGGGTGATCATCTTGCGGCTGATGGACGTGATGACGTCGCCCATATCGAAAGCGCCGCTCTCCTCGCCGATGCGGGCGTGCAGCACCACCTGCAGGAGCACGTCGCCCAGTTCCTCGCAGATGTGTTGATCCTCGCCTTCGTCGATGGCAGCCAGCGTTTCCCACGCTTCTTCAATGAGGTAGGGCTTGAGGGTCTCGTGCGTCTGTTCCCGGTCCCACGGACAGCCGTCAGGGCTGCGCAGACGAGCGATGATCTGCATCAAGTGTCCCATATCGTATCGCGGTAAGGCCTGTATGTCAAGGACGGGGGGCAAAAAAAGCGCCGAACAAGCCCCGTAGTGCTGCGCGGGCAGGCGGTCGATCTGCTGAAGGGCCACATAGCCCGCCCCGCCCGTGTGCGGAGTGGCCAGCGTTTGGTGCTCAGGCGGATAGGCCGCAAGGAGGCGCAGCTTCATCTCCGAGGCGAGAGTCTGGTTGTCCAACTCCAAAACGAGCAATGGCACGCGCGGATCGGGAGCGAAGCATTCATAGTCCGCCGCGTAGGCGATGCGCGCCTCTGAAAGCCCTCCCGCCACGCACGCCAGCGTCTCAGCGGCGCTGATGCCCGGCAGAACCGTGCAAGGGACGCCCTGCGCGCGCGCAAGGGCGCACACCCGTCCGACGCTCACGTCGCCGACGCCCCCGCCGCCCGGCACGCCGTACACCGTGTGACCGCCCTCCGCGGCCGCCTGCAGTACGCGGGTCGCCAGCGCCGAAGTCAGCGCGTCAAAGTCGTCCGCGCTGTCGTACACATCGTCCATGCCGGAAAAGACGAGGCCCAACTTCGTCAGCACCCGGGCATGCGGGCCGTTCGACCAGCGCAGCAGAATGCGGTCGGCTGCGCGCAGCGCCGCCACCGCCTCGTAGGTCATTCGCGCTTCGTCGCCCGGGCCAAGCCCCACAACGGTAATTCTTTCGTTCATGGTAAGCCGTCCTTTTCACCGGCCGCAACTGAGCGTATGGGCCGTGCTCTTGTCATATAGGCCGCTGTGTCAGTCGCGCAGGAACCGCATGCGCTCCATGGCGCCCGCGATGCGTCTTCCGCCGGGCAGATAGGACAGCTCGCGCGCGGTAAGCCCTCCGAGAAGCAGCAGCAGGACCAGATAAGCGGCCACGCCCGCCGTTGTGCAGCTAAGCACGACGGCCAGCCCGCTGTGGCCGCGCAGCATAAACTGTACGCCCAGCACTGCCGCAGACATGCCTGCCGTCGCGGCGAGTGGCTTGCCGGCAATGTCCGCGAGGCTGCCCCCCGTGCGGCGCGCGACCGACCAGGTGTTCATAACGGCCGCGACTAGGTAACAAAGCAGCGTCCCGATGCAAGCCCCAACGATGCCCAAAGACGGCACGCTGATGAGCGCCCAACTGGCTGCCACTTTGATGATCGCGCCGATTGCAAGCGCTTTGACCGGCGCGAGCGGGTGCCCAAACCCCTGCAAGATGCCCGAGGTGGTTTGCACGAGCGAGAGGAGCACCACGCTGACGGACATGACGCGCAGCAGCTTTGCGGTCAGCGCAAGGTTCTCGGGGGCATAGGTTGGGTACAGAAGCCGAACGAGCGGGTCGGCCAGCAGATAAAGCCCGGCGGCCGAGGGAAGCCCAAGCACCACCGCCATCTTCAGCCCCAGGCGCGATATGGACGCGGCGGCCTTTCTCTCGCCTCGCGACATGGCGGCGGATACGGCGGGCAGCAGCGCCACGGCCAGCGACCCAAACAGCACCGAGGGCATGTTGAGCAACGGGTTAACCGCGCCGTTGAGCACGCCGAACAGCTCGGTGGCGCGCGCGCCCGTCACGCCGATGAGTGCTAGACGGCCGGGGACGAGCGCCGTGTCGATCGTCCCCGCGATGGGCATAATGGCTGCGCCCAAGGTGATGGGCACCGCGACGGCCAACAGCTGCCGCAGGATGGCCGAGCGCGGTGTGCCCTGCCCTGCCCCGCCTTTAGCCGGCCGGCTCTTCTTTCGCGAGGCGCTGTAGCAGCCGAGCATGAACGCGCAGCTGCAGGCCTCGGAAACCGTGATGCCCACAAAAGCGCCCGCAGCGCCCCACGCGGGGCCCCGGCTGGCCCATAGCTTGGCCATATACACGCCCACGACCAGCTTAACGATTTGCTCCACAATCTGCGAGGCGGCGGTCGGCGTCATATTCTGCAAACCCTGGAACCACCCGCGGTAGGCCGACACAACGGACACGATGAGGATAGAGGGCATGATGATGTACAGCAACAGCTGCGTCTCGGGCGACCCGGTCATGCGCGCGAGCGGGCCGGCCAACACGCCAAGCAGGGCGCTGAGGGCGAGGCCGAGCACGATCAGCAGCACGCGCGAGAGACGAAACGCCGCCTGCGCGCTGGCTTCATCGCCGCGTGCCGTGCGCTCGCTGACGAGCTTTGCGATGGCGGTGGGCAACCCTGCGGCGCTGATCGTCACCAAGACGGAGTAGACGGGAAACGCCTTTTGGAACAGGCCGATGCCTTCCTCGCCGATGGTGGAGGCGAGCATAATGCGATACGCCATGCCCGCCACCTTGCCCACAAGGCCGGCGACGGACAGAACCGCCGCCCCGGCTACAAACGAGGAGCCCCTCAGCCTTTGCAATCATTCCACCTGCTTACTGTCCTCCCGATCGGTCAGGAGTGTTTTGATCTCGCGCATGAAACTATCCACATCGCTGAAGGAGCGGTACACGGCGGCAAAGCGTACGTAAGCCACCTGATCCAGCGCGCGCAGTTCCTTCATCACCAGGTCGCCTATGCGCACGGAGGGCACCTCCTGCTCCAACGTGTTGGCGATCTCCGCCTCAATGCGTCCGATGATGGCGTCGATGTCTGCCGAGGAAATCGGCCGCTTCTCACACGCCTTCATCAGCCCAAGGCGCACCTTTTCCGGGTTATACGGCTCGCGCCGTCCGTCCTTTTTTATGACGAGCAGCGGCATCAGCTCCACCTTTTCGTACGTGGTGAAGCGGCGCGCGCAGGCGATGCACTCGCGGCGGCGTCGGATCGAGCTGCCCTCCTCGGCCGGACGCGAGTCGACCACCTTGCTGTCGAGCGCGCCGCAATACGGACATCTCATTCCTCATCCATCCTTCCTTTGTGTGGCACGGCGTTTTGTCAGCGCACCGGCCCGGCCCCGGGGGGCGTTTGATAGGCCGTGAAGAACGCCTCATCCAGCTCCACCAAAATCACGTCGTCGCCGATCTTACAGATGCGCTGCCAGGGGATCACCATGCCGCCCCGGTCGCCGCGCATCAGGCGAAACACGCGCACCGGCCCGGGCACGACCACCGAGAGAGCCCTTCCTTCGGGCAGCTGCAGATCCATGTCTACGATGTATCCGAGGCGACGTCCGTCCAGAACGTTGATAACTTCCTTCTGCCGCAGCTCCGAGTAGCGCATGCGATCACCTTCTCTTACCGAAGGCTATGCGTCGTCCATGTCGTCCTATGTCAGATGTGGAACTTGCGCCGTAGCTCGGAAAGCCACCACTTGCGCGCCGCAACAAACCCAAGCATCATGCCCACCACGGCGCACCCGGCGGCAAGTACGGTGGGCCACAGCGCGGGCGGGGCGTCCTCGGCCGGCAGACGAAAGATGAGCGCGGCCACAAGCGGGATCAGGCACAGCAGCAGCAGCCACACAAGCGGCATATAGCTCTTGCGCAGCGGCGCCTTCTGCACAAGCAAGAAAACGAACATCACCAGCACGGCCCCGATGAGAAGGAAGGGAAAAGCCCAGTCAAGAAACCAGCTGGGCGTGTGGGTGACCAGCGAAACGAGCAGTAGATACGCGCATGCCACAACCGTGGACAGCAGCAGCACGTACCGCGTGCGCGGCCGGGGCATGTGCGGGGGCAGAAACACGAACAGCCACGCCGCGAATAAGCCCCCGGCGATGTACAGCGACCAAAGCGTGCTCGAGTCGATCACCAGGTTAAGCATGACGCACAGCGCCGACGCGCCGGCAAAGCTGATGGACACGCCCTTGGTTGTGCGCTGCTGCTTGCGTAAACGCTGCACCTCGGCGCCTACGGGCGGGTACAGGGCGGACAGATCGCCGCTCTCCTTCAGCGGCGCGCCGCACAGGGGACAGGTGGCGTGGGCGTCGTGCACGGACACGACACATTCCCGGCAATAGCTCACCAGCCCTCGCCCCCCTCCCAATTGCTCTCCACGTGTACCGGCACGCCCTGCGCGGCGATGGCCCGAAAGAGCATCTTCTCAAAGTACGAAGGCATCATGGAGCGGGTGACCGTTAAGGACATACGATCACCAAGCGTAATCACGCCGAAGTTGACGCGGTTCAAGCGCCCGGCGTTCAGCGTAAAATCAAAGCGTTCGATGTGTTCCTGCATGCCATCGGGCAGGGTGATCCGCCCAAGGTTGGAGAACGCCGTGGTGAACAGCCGCTCGCCGTACAGGCGGTAAGCGGTCCGCAGCGCGGGCTTCTTAAGGAACAGAGGCGTGGCGCGTAGGGCGCGGTTTTTTTCCGCCACCACGTTGATGGAAAAAGCCGAAAGCAGCGCTTCTCTCTGGGAGCCCTTGCGCAGCGCCTCCTGAACGAGCCGCACAATCTCCTCAAAGGCGAGCGGCTCGGCGGCAGGCGGCAGGGCGCAGTTGATATACTGCGAAAAGTTGCGCATCGTGCGGCTCTCAAATGTTTTGCGCAGATTGATGGGCACGGATACCTTGGCGGGCGACAGAGGCACGCCCTCCACCGAGCGCTGCACCTCTGCGATGACCTCCAAGAGCAGGGCCGTTAAGAACACCGTGACGCTCACGCCGTGCCGCTTGGCCACGGCATGCATCATGCCGGCGTCCATCACGCCGTGCGTCACGTGCAAGATGGGCGCAGGCTCGCGGGCGCCGGGCAGCTGAAAAGCGCTGGCCTCCCGGCGGCTGCCTTTGCCGTCCGGCCGGGCATAGCGCACAAAGGCGTCCTCCATCTCCTCGGCCAGCGGCTTCTCGGCCGTGTCCAGCGCGCCCTCGCCCGTTGGTATGGACGCGCCGCACAGGTTCAGATAGCAGCGCGTGAGCGTCTTCATGAAGATGAGCGCACCCGTGCCGTCCGTAAGGGAGTGGAAGAATTCGCAGGAGAGGCGGTTCTTGTAATAGAGCACGCGAAACAGGAAACCTTCGTCAATGCTGAAAGCCCGGCAGGGAAAGGGAGGTTCGGGCTGCACCTTGGGAAGCTGTTGCAGGTGCTCCAAATAGTACCAAAAAAAACCGCGCCGTATGGTGACGGAAAACGTGGGAAAGCGCGGCAGCGTCTTATGCAGCGCGCGCTCCAAAACCTGCGGGTCGATGTCCTTCTTCAAAACTGCCGCAACGCGAAACACAGACGCCCAGCGTACCGCGCGGATCGCCGGATAGATCTTCGCGGCGTTGTCCAGCGTGTACCAGCGGGGGTTCGTTTGCGCCCCGGAATGCGGCAGTTCGTGCATGGCAGGCCGTCCTTTTTTAGGAAGAGATTGCTTTCACCATATCGCGCGGGGAATGCTCATGTCAAGCATTCCCCATAATCCTTAACGAAATGTTCTTATTGGCCGGGCGAAATGCGCCAAACCCCCGCAGGCCGCGCGCGGTTTAGTACGCCTTGGCCCACAGCACAACCTTGTGGGCGGGCTTACCGCACACCACGCACCGATCGTTCACGGGCGTTTGGTCAAAGGGCATCACGCGCGAGGAAGCGCCGGCTATTTCCTTTACCTTGTCCTCGCAGGCGCGTTCGCCGCACCACATGGCGCGCACGAAGCCCGTCTGCACGCCGGCCGTAAGCGCGTCCATGTTTTCGGCGCTTATGATATGATTATCGCGCAGAGCCGCCGCTTTGTTAAACATGGCCTGCTGGATGTCGTCGAGCAGCGCAGGCACCGAGCGCGCCAGCCCTTCAATCGGCAGGGTCGTCTTCTCCAGGGTGTCGCGGCGGCACACCGTCACCTGCCCCATCTCCAGGTCGCGCGGGCCCACCTCTAGGCGCACGGGCACGCCGCGCATCTCCCATTCGTTAAACTTCCACCCGGCCGACTGGCCCTCGCGGTCGTCCACGTGCACGCGCAGGCCGACGTCGCTCAGCGTCTTCGCCACGGCCGCAGTACCCTCCAGAACGCCCGGCTTGTGGGCGGCGATGGGCAGCGCGACAACCTGGATGGGCGCAACGCGCGGGGGCAGCACCAGGCCGCGGTCGTCGGAATGCGTCATGATCAGCCCGCCGATCAGACGCGTCGAGGAACCCCAGGAGGTTTGGTGCGCATACTTCAGCACGCCGTCTTTATCCAAAAATTGGATTCCAAATGGCTCGGAAAAATTGGTGCCGAAAAAATGCGACGTGGCCGCCTGCAGCGACTTGCCGTCCTGCATCATGCTCTCCATGCCGTAGGTCGCGCGGGCGCCGGCGAACTTTTCCTTGTCGGTCTTCTGGCCGATGATCACGGGGCAGGCCAGCGCCTCCTCGGAACAGGCCTTGTACACGTGCAGCATGCGCAGGGTCTCCTCCTGCGCCTCCTGCTCGGTGGCGTGCACGGTGTGGCCTTCCTGCCACCAGAACTCCGCCGTGCGCAGGAAGGGGCGCGTGGCCTTCTCCCAGCGCATCACAGAGCACCACTGGTTGTACAGCATGGGCAGGTCGCGCCAGCTCTGCACCCACTTGGCGTACATGGCGCAAAACAGCGTCTCGCTTGTGGGGCGAACGGCCAGGCGCTCGGGCAGCTTTTCGCCGCCGCCGTGCGTCACCCAGGCGACCTCGGGCGCGAAGCCCTCTACGTGCTCGGCCTCTTTAAGAAGCAGGCTCTCGGGGATGAGCAGCGGCATGGCGACGTTCTGGTGGCCTGTCGCCTTAAAACGGCCGTCCATATCCTGCTGAATAAGCTCCCAGATGGCGTTGCCGTACGGCCGCATAACCATGCAGCCGCGCACCGGGGCGTAGTCCACCAGCTCCGCCTTAAGGATCACGTCCGTGTACCACTGCGCAAAATCCACGCCGCGCGGGGTAATCTCCTTCACGAACTCCTGATTCGTCTTCTCCTTGGCCATACGTATCCGTCCTTTCAAAAATGAACTCGCCCCAGCAATCTGCTGGGGCGAGACGTACGCTCACGGTACCACCCGGCTTAGGCGCGCATGCGCCCGCTTGAAGCCCGGTAACGGCGGGCGACCGGCCGCGCATTTCCTCGCGGCGGCATTGCCTGCTGGGATGCGGCAGCTACGTCGTCCGGGCTTGCAGCCCATGGCCCTGGACTCTCTTGGACGCGCGCGCCGCTTAGGCAGGCCGACCGATATTGCCATTAAGTATATGTGCGGACCCGAGCCGTGTCAACGCGAACATAGTATCCCTATACGTCCAATCATCTCCGGCACTTCGCACGGCGGGTGCACTGGACATGAGGGCCGTACGGTTGCGCAATACCCCGGCGTCGTTGCAAACGGCAGCCGGCCCTTTCCTGCGTATGGCCTCCGCCTCGGCCGGAGGCTCGATGAGGTAACGAGCGCATTCGTACATGTTATGCTCGTCTTCCCCGCCAGCCAACCTGTCTTTCCGAGAATCCCCTGCTCCACGATGCCGCCCACCCTGCGCGTCAACACCGGCGTACCTATGTCGAGCGCCTTGACAAGGATGTAGCAGCCCCTCGCATCACTCCGACAGCGGAGCGCACACGTCCGTCTGTCGGCAGACAAACCGTTCCCCTCTTTCCGCAGGCGGGTGCAAACGCGCAGCATACGCAAACGCGTTTGGGTTGGCTCAGCCGGGCCCGGCAACGATGCGCAGCTCGCTGTACGGCGGCCCTGTCCAGGGCGATCCTGCCTGATGTACGACCTGCGTCTTAGGTCTGATGCTGCCGAAGCCGCGGCTTTTCTCAGCCAGCCGACTGTAGATATTCGTCTCGCACACGCTGCCGATCGCGTTTATCCCCTGAGCCATGCGGACATGTGGTGGTCTCGCGTGATTCACGTGCGCCGCGTTCTATGGTATACTAAAAAAAACGGCACGCAGGTGAAGTGGATGAACCAAGAACAAAAGGCATTCTTTGACGAGCGCGCGGCGGGCTGGGACGAGCATGTCCATCACGACGAGGGCCGCATTCGGGCCATCCTCGCGCATGTTCCCGTACATGGCCTGCCCGTGTTGGATGTAGGCTGCGGCACGGGCGTGCTCGTGCCGCATTTGCGGCGCATGGGCGCGTCGCTGGTGGTGGAAAGCGACGTATCGCCGAACATGTTGGCCGTCAACCGCGCGAAGCACGGCGACGAAGGCGTGCGCTATGCGTGCGGCGACGCGCTGACCCACGAAGGCGGCCCTTACGGCGCGGTGCTCATGTACAGCATGTTTCCGCATTTTGAGGATCAGCGTGCGGCGCTCAGGCGTCTTCGGCGCCTCGTCGCGCCGGGCGGATGCCTGCTCATCGCCCACGGACAGGGCCGCGCCGCCATCAACGCCATGCATCGGGAAGCGGACGAGGCCGTGTGCCGCGACCGCCTGCCCCCCATGGCCGAGCTGCACAGCTGGCTGCGCGCGGCCGGATACGGCGTGGGCTGGTGGCGGGACGACGAGGACATCTTCGCCGTCGTCGCCCGATAGAAGCGCGCACGAACAGCAAACCGGCCGCCGCGGTGGCAGGCCGGTTTTTTGCGCGTTTTCCTCTTTATCTGCCCGGAAGTTTTTTGTAAAGGACGACGAAAAGACGCGTGACGAAGGCGTACATGGGCACCACAAGCAGCCCCACAAGCCGTGCGGGCAGCAGCGCGAAAAACGCGCGGCCGTACAGCGAGGCGATGAGAAACGTGTTAAGCCCACAGGACCACAAAAGCTGCGACAGCAACATGGACGAGAGCAAGGCCGGGTAGCCGGGCGTGCGTCCGGCCGCGGCGCGGCGCAAAAAAAGGTTACACAGGAACGCGGGCGTCGAGCCCATCAAGGCGAACGGTATGGTGAACAAGGGATTGTACGCCAGGCCGTTGATCGGAAAGAGCAGCGCGCGCACGATGTCCGTAACGGCTGCCACGGCGGCGCCCGCAAGGGGGCCGAACAAAAAACCGCTCACATGCGCGGGCGTTAGCGAAAAGCTGTAGTTCTTGGCGGCAATGCTGCCTATATTGAAGGTGAAGCTCAGAAACGGCATGCCGAGCAGCACGCCCAGAGCTACCATTAGGCTCATAGTGGCCAAGGCGCGCGTGTAACCAGAGCGCTGCGCGCCGCCGCTTACGGGATCTATGAAGAGACGGAAAGGCCGGCGCTTATCCGCGTCGCTCTTCTGTCCTGCCTCGTGTTGCACCATAAGTCCACTCCCAAGCGCCTCGCAGATTTAGGAAACAGGCGTCATTGTACCACAGCCCTACGCGCCGTGCAACTGTAAAACCCGCTGCGTTCGCCTCGGCGGCTTGCATGCGCGGAGCTAATATGGTATACTTTGGATAATCAATTGAAAAGAGGTGCGGTGATGATCCTGTAACCCATTGGCCATGCCGGTAATCCTGCGCGCTTAAGCGCGCGGGCCGTGGTTTTGCGCCGGGAAGGGACAGGAAACGCCAGCCTCATACTACGTCCGCGTGGCCACGCGGGCGGTTGGTGCGCGTCGTCTCTCCCGGGCAAAGCGGGAGAGATTTTTGCGTAAAGAAGGGACAGCGTCATGTTGAAAGCCCAGAGCTTTTCACTCCATGCAAAGTCGGCGGTATAAGCGTGACGATGCTTTGCATGGAGTAGCTCAGATACTATCGTCAACCGCATCGCAAACGTAATGCCGCGGGCTTTGCCTCCTTTCATTCAGCATAAAGGAGCGGAGCCGAGATGAGTGAGTTTTCTTCAACAACGATTGAACATTTTTTGCTTACCCATGTAGATAAACTCAGGCCTTTGGGCCAGAAGAGCGAAACCGCAAGACGCCTCCTGGCTGTGTGCAAAGGAACCCAGGGCGGGAGCGAGGGATATGTTGTGCTGCACGGGCTGTGGGCGCACGAGAAAGCGCTGAGGGCGCGGCTTCGCATCCATTCCTTCCTTCTGTGCCCGGCGCTTGCACGCTGGCCCGATGTAGCCGCCCTGTCGGAGCAGGCCATGCGGGCCGCCGACAACTGCTACGTCATTTCCGAACGAACCTATCAACGCATCAGCGATTACGGCGACCCGGACGGCATACTCTCCATCGCCCGCCTGCCTGAACGCCGGCCGGAAGAGGTTGCCTTGCGTGACGACAGCGTGGTTTTCGTACTGGACGGTCTTGTGAAGCCGGGCAACGTAGGCGTCATCCTTCGTTCCTGCGACGGCGCGGGCGTAACCGCCGTTCTGGCGTGCCACCTGCGCACGCGCGTAACCCACCCAAACGCCATAAAAGCCAGCATGGGCGCGGCGTTCTGCGTGCCCTTCGTGGTATTTGACGACGCGGAAGCATGCTATGCATGGCTTAGGCGGAACGGCTTCACGGTATACATCGCCGATCCCAACGCGGGCGTCCGGTACGATCAGGCCCGCTATCCGGGCAGGACTGCCGTCGTGCTGGGGAACGAACACCGCGGCCCTTCGGACGCATGGCGCGACGGAGGCACGCAGGCGCTGTTCATACCCATGCTCGGCACATGCGACTCGCTGAACGTCAGCGTGGCCGGAGCGATCCTCGCGTACGAGATTCAAAGCCAAAAATCGCGGTGACGACCCGCTAGGACCGACAGTGGAAAGAGCGCCTCCGTGCAGGAAGCGCTCTCTTTCTTGCCCCTGCCGGCTCGGGCGTTTGCCCACAACCGCGCCTTTCCACCTGAACGGCCCTGATACTCCGCCTGTGCTGCTTGCGCCTTCCATACCAAAGAGCCATGCGGCTGCCGACGGCGCTTTAGCCGAGACCATGGCGCATGCCGCCGGATTATGGTATACTGTCCTTCGCGAAAGTGTACGGTATGCTCCGGCGGAAGGAGGTACGGGTTTGACCACACGGCGGTCGCTCAAACTTCGTCTGATCGCCAGACGTCGTTTCAACACTGTGTACTACCGTATGGTGACGGCTTTTGTCTGTATCACCATCTTCACAACGATCGCCGTCGCCGTGTCCTCGTACCTGTCATTTTCCGGGGTTGTGGTGGAGGAACTGACCCAAACGAATGCCCTTGCCTTGTCCACCCTCTCCAGGGCTGTGGACCGCCAGCTTGTCGAGCGCCTGCACAGCATCTACCTGGACGCTCTGCCGCCCCTGAAAAACGGCGCCCTGCAGCAACTGGTGAACGGCCGTGCGGAGGGAAACAACAACGCGCGCTACTACGTGGCGGCGACCCATCTGGAGGAGATCCAGCGCTATAACTCGGACATCGTGTCCTCCGTCTTTTTGTATCTGCCCGACGACGATCTGGTCATTGCCAGCCCCGAGGGCATCTCCTATATCGACTCACAGGCCGTACCCACCAAGGATTTCACCTGGCTCAGCATCCCCGCGGACGGGCTGACGAAGACGCAGTGGATCGGCAAGTCTCCCTCGATGCATCCGAATATGCCCCCCATGCTCGTCTGCTTGTTTCCGTACAACGGGCAGACGGCGCACGGGGTGTTTGGCATCGCGGTACAGCATTCCTACGTAGAGGGTATCTTACGCCAGTCCGCAGTCGGCGCGCAGACCCGCGCCGTGCTCGTAGATAACCTCTCCCGGTCCGTCGCCTCCACCGCGCAGCTTTCGGGCGATACGAATTGGGCCGAGCTGTCCGCCCAGGGCCGGCAAGGCGCCATGCACAGTGTGAACGGCGTGCGCAGCGTGGTCAGCTCCGTGCCGATCAGCGCGACGGGGTTTACGCTCATCACCTGGCTGCCCGCCGACGACTTCTTTAGAAACGTACGCGCCGTGCGGCAAACCGCCATCATCGTAGCGTCGTCCTCGCTTCTGATGGGTCTGCTGCTCTCCGTGCTGCTCTCCTCGCGCATCTACCATCCGCTCGCCAGCCTGCTGCAGACGCTGCGCGGCCGTTCCTCCCCCCGTTCCGGGCCGGACGAGGTGGGGCTGATCAACGGCGTCATCGACGAACTGTCCGTTAAGGTGCGCGAGCTGGAGCAAACGCTGCAGCAAAATCAGCCCATCATCAAGCACAACTACGTCACCTCCTTCATGGGCAGCAAAACGACCGACAGCGAGGAACTGGCCTTTCAGCTAAGAGCCCTTGGCGTTTCGTATAGGCCTCTGGTGCATATTTGCGCCGTTTTTCGCCTGAACGCTTCAGACATGGCGGCGCTGAACGTGGAGAACCGTCGCTTTGCGCCCATGCAGCTGCAAAGCGAAATCGAGCGCTTCACCACGGCGTCGCGCTTTCTCTTTGCCGCGCAGCCCGATGACCGCACCGTGTTTGCAGTGGGCATTTCTATGCGGCCGGGCATGTTCGCCGATTTTGAGATGATCTGCCAGGACTTATGCCGTTTTATGCTCGATCACTTCAGGGTGTTCTGCTCCGTTGGCATCAGCCTGGAGGGGAAAGGCGACGCCGAAGCGGCGGGGCTTTACGCCCAGTGCGTGGCGGCGCTGCGCTACGCCTATTTTGCCCCCGGTCAGCACATCTTCGCCTATCGCCTTACCCGCGAGCGCGACGCTTGTCCGCAGGAAGTCCCCGCGTCCTGCCTGGCCGCCTTCCAGCGCGCCTTTGAGCAAAAGGACGAGCTGTCGCTGCACGCGGCGCTGGATGCGTTCGTGCGCGCCATGTCCAAGACGTATTCCTGCGAAGCGTGCGAGCGGGCGATCACCTCGGCGCTCATGTCGCTTGGCACAACGGCGCACGCAAACGGCGCGCCCCCCATCGCCGGAAAGGAGGAGCTGTACCGCGGCTTCTCCGAGATCGGCGATGTGCTTGCCTGGGAAGGCTGGGTAGCCGAGGTGGCTCTGCAGCTCATCGGGCACCAAAGCGACCCGCAGGGGGAGCGCAACCGCTTGGCTGTGGAGAAAGTATGCGCTTGGCTCCTGGCTAGCTTGGACAAGCCGCTGTCCGTGTCTGAGGCGGCGCACTTCATCGATATGAGCCCGCGGCGGTTCTGCACCGTGTTCAAGGAACAGACCGGGCACACGTTTGCGGACTATGTAACCGCACTGCGCATGGACGCTGCGCGTGCGCTTCTCGTATCCTCGCATCTGCCGGTGGATGAAATCTACGTGCGGGTTGGGTATAACTCCGCCAGCTATTTTATCCGGGTGTTCAAGCAGTTTTTCGGGGAAACGCCCGCAAACTACCGCCACAGGGCGCATATCGACAGTCTGCCCTAGTGGAGATCGGCGATAAATTCATATTTTTGCTCAATATTACAATGGCTCCGGTGGAAAAGTGCAATAACCGGCGCTTTCTTCGTATTGTCTTTTTTGCCGCTCCATGGTTCACTAGACCCAATACACACACACGGGGAGGCCTGGGTATGGTGACTGCGGCAGCTACCCCCCGCAAGAAAAAAAAGTACGGGCTAAGGTACCAATACGCCAAAAACAAGTACCTGTTTGCGCTGCTCATTCCGGGGCTCCTGTACTACGCGCTCTTCCATTACGGGCCGCTGTACGGTCTGCAGATCGCCTTCAAAAACTACGTGTTCTCGCTGGGCATTTGGGGCAGCCACTGGGTTGGGCTGGAGAATTTTCGCGATATGTTCGTCATGCGCAGCTTCCGCGAGGTGTTCCGCAACACGCTCCTCATCAGCTTCTACAAGCTCGTCACCGGCTTTCCTGCGCCCATCTTCTTCGCTATTCTACTTAACGAGCTGATGAATCGGCCCTACCGAAAAGTCGTGCAGACGATCAGCTATCTGCCGCACTTTATCTCTTGGGTGGTGCTGGGCGGCTTATTTGTGCAGTTTCTCTCCCCCACGACCGGGCCGATCAACATCCTGCTCAAGGCGATGGGCATAAAGCCCATCTACTTTCTTGGGTCGGCGCGCTGGTTTCGCTCGGTCCTTGTGCTCACCTCCATCTGGAAGGGCATCGGCTGGGGCTCCATCGTGTACCTGGCGGCGCTGTCCAACGTGGATCCACAGCTGCACGAGGCGGCCATCATTGATGGAGCCAACCGCTTCCAGAGCATCATGCACGTAACGATACCGGCGCTTACCCCGGTCATTACAATCATGCTGATCCTTGCAACGGGAAGCCTGGTGAGCGACGATTTCGACCAGATTTTCAACCTGTACAATCCTGCCGTATATAAGGTAGCCGACGTGCTGGGCACATACACCTATCGGGTCGGCCTGGTGGAGTTCAAATACTCCTTCTCCACGGCCGTCGGCCTCTTTAGGAACGTTCTGAGTTTCTCCCTGGTTGCGCTGACGAACGTCATCGCCAAGCGCATCAACGAATACGGGCTGTGGTAAGGAGGCGAGCACATGGCCATCATCCGCAAGGCGAACCTGTTTGACTGGCTGAACGTTCTCTTTATGCTCGCGTTCTGCCTTACGACCGTCTTTCCTTTCTGGTATCTGCTCACCCTGTCGATCACGCCGGGCACCGTCTCCATGACGCAAATCCATCTGATTCCTCCGGCCGTGACGCTTGAGAACTTCAAGCGCGTGCTTGTCAGCCAGCAGATCGTTGACGGCTTCCGCAACACGATCCTGCGCACGGTGCTGGGCACCACGCTGCAGACGCTGGCCGCCATCGTTACGGCGTACCCGCTTTCCAAGCGCTACCTGCCCAATCGCTCCGGATATACGGCATTCATCGTGTTCACCATGTTCTTCTCCGGCGGGCTCATCCCCTCGTACATGCTCATCAAGTCGCTGGGGATAATGGACAGCGTTTGGGCGCTCGTGCTGCCCGGCCTGGTGCCCACCTACAACATGATCATCATGCGCAACTACTTCATGAGCATCCCCGACAGCATGGAGGAATCCGCGCGCATCGACGGGGCCAACGACATCCAGATCCTCTTCCGCATCATCCTGCCCGTGTCCGTGCCTATCATCGCAACGGTGATTCTGTGGCAAAGCGTGGGGCACTGGAACGCTTGGTTCGACTGCATGATCTATATCTCCGACATGCGCAAGCAGGTGCTGCAGGTCATTCTGCGCCGCATCGTGCTGCAGGGCACCGAAGACGCCGTGCTGCTGACCAACCCAGGCGTGGACCTTGGCTTTACGCTGAACCCGGAGTGCATTAAGGCGGCTACGATCATGGTTGCCCTCATCCCCATCCTGATGGTGTACCCGTTTGTGCAAAAGTACTTCATCAGCGGCATCATGGTTGGCTCCCTCAAGGGATAAGAATAAATGCGTCGCCCTTCGGGGCGTTTGCAGATACAAAAAGAGAGGAGAACCTATCGCATGAAAAAAACGCTTGCCCTCGTGCTCACGTTGCTCATGATCGCCGCCATGGCCGCCGCTTGCGCTCCGGCCCCGGCCGCGCCGACGCCCGCGCCTGCAACAGCGGCGCCCGCCGCACCCGCCACAGCCGCTCCGGCGGGTACCTCCGCTGCCGCCACAGCTGCGCCCGCCACGGCGGCCGCGGCCGCAACCGCACAGCCCGCCAGCAAATTTGCGGCCTACGAACCCAAGCCCGGCGTCAAGTACACCATCAAGTGGCTTGGCTTGACGAACGCGCCGGTAAAGCCGGACGGCCTGCTTGTTAAGCACTGGGAAGAGAAGTTCAACGTTGACCTGGACATCATGGCCTTCGACCAGTCCACCTTCAACGAGCAGCTCAACCTCGCCCTGTCCACCGGCCAGATCCCCGACATGATCGGCGCGGGCGACTTTATGAACCTGGCGCGCCAGGGCGTGCTCGCCGAGCTGAACCGCGACGTGCTGTGGGCCTTTATGCCCAATGCGCTCACGCAGCTGGAGAAGGAAATCCCCAACGCCACGAGCTACGGTGTTGTGGACGGCAAACAGTACGGTTTCCCCCGCACGGTGTTCATGTACAACGAGCTGCGCAAGCCCCTGGTCTACAACGGACTGTGGCTTGACAAGCTGGGCCTGAAGGTTCCAACAACCCTGGCCGAGTACGAGGACGCCATGTACAAATTCACCAACGACGATCCGGACGGCAACGGCAAGAAGGATACCTACGGCATGTCCAACACCTCCCTTGGCTTTGTGTACGGCACCACCGGCTACGATCGCGGCGTCTGGGTTGACCGCGACGGCAAGGCCGTGTATGGCGGCGTGCAGCCCGAACTCAAAGACGCCCTTACCTCCCTGGCCAAGTGGTACAAGGACGGCGTTCTGGATCCGGAGTTCATCACCGGCGAGAACACCGGCGGCTACTGGGCCATCAGCCATGCCTTCGTGAACGAGCGCATCGGCGTGTCCGCCATGGGCTCCTTCTATCACTGGAGTCCCCCGCTCCCCGGGCGCGTAGAAGGCAACGACCGCGTGGAGATCGGCAAACGCAAGCCCGAGATGGTCGATAAGCTCATCTTTGGCCCGGCGTACACCGGCCCCTCCGGCAAGAGCGGCGTAGGCGCCTCGTCCGTGGCCACCAATGCCTACGCTTCCTTCGGTAAGCAGCTGGAGAAGGAACCCGACAAGATGGGCAAGATCTTCCAGATGTTTGAGTTCCTGTACGGCTCCTTCAACGAGGAGAGCTACATCACCTACATGCACGGCATCAAGGGCGTCATGTGGGACTACGCGCCCGACGGGTCCGTCAAGCAAATCGGTAAGTATGTGGACACGAAGGAAATTCAGTCCGAAGGCGGCTGGGGCATCATGCACCAGATCACCACCGCCCGCAACGCCAAACTTGTGGAAGGCAAGCTGATGGACTGGGGCTACGCGCAGGGCCTGGACAAGGGCATCATCCGCAACATTATCCCCGGCTTCATCACGTTCGACGCCAACGGTAAGTACAAGGCCGAGCTGGACAAGATCGAGAACGAGGCTTACATCGCCATCATCACAGGCGAGAAACCCGTGGACTACTTCGACACGTTCGTGAAGGAGTGGCGCGCGGCCGGCGGCGACCAGCTGGAAAAAGAAGTGAACGACTGGTACGCCACCACCAAGAAATAACCAGCGCATCCATACAAGGCCGCCCGAATCGCAAGGTTTGTGGCGGCCTTGCCTTAGGAGGGACGATCATGCATTTGCAGGGTCAAGGGCTGCCGTGTACGTTTAGCGCAAGTTGGCTGCAGAACCCGCGCTTCGCCGACCTCCCCTACCGCCAGCTCATCAAGGAGCGCCGCCACCGCGAGTGCCGAACGGACGAACAGAACGTGCATACGCTGTACCGGCGCGCCTTCCGCCTGGCCTGCGGGGTCAGCAGGGCGGTGCTGCACCTGACCGCCGACGACACCTACCGCCTCTTTGTGAACGGAGAGCTCGTGGGCGTTGGGCCCGCGCCGTCCTATCTGTACAATTACCGATACAATACCTACGACATCACAGACCTTTTGCGGCCGGGCGAGAACTGCATTGCCGTGCAGGTGTACTACCAGGGCCTGTTCAACATAGCTCTCACCAGCGCGGACAATCTGCAGGGATTGCTATGCCAGCTGGAGGCGGATATGGAGGACGGGACGCCCTTCACGCTGCGCTCCAACGGTTCCTGGCGCATGCTCGACTGCCAGGCGTGGTCCGGCCCGGGCACGCGCGCGTTCGGCTATGAGACGCACGTGGCCGAGGACGTTGACCTGCGCGCCTACCCTTACGGCTGGACGCAGACGGGCTTTGACGACAGCGCTTGGATTGCGCCGCACATCCCCGGCACGCCCTGCCCGCCCTACTACACGCTTGTGCCCCAAGAGACCCCAACGCCTGCACTGCAGATAAAAATGCCTGTTCTGCGGCGGGTGACATCCGACGGACGGCTGTTCTTGGATATGGGTAAGGAACTTGTGGGCTACACGCGCATTCGCCTGTGCGGTCCCGCCGGCCATGTGTTGGAGGTGCGGCACGCCGAGGAGCTTACCGACGAGGATCACATCCGCTTTGGCATGCGCTGCGGCTGCAACTACCAGGAGTACATCACGCTCTCCGGCCGCGCAGAGGGGGACGATTTCACCTTCTACGACTACAAGGGCTTCCGCTACATCGAGCTAAACAACCTGCCCGGCGACCCTCAGGACATCCAGGTGGACGTACTGAGCCGCAACCATCCCTTTGCCCCCACGGCCGCGCTCACAACCGGCATTGCGAACCTGCGCGGCATCTGGGACATCTGCGAGCAGGGCGTGAAGGTGGGCACGCAGGACAGCTACCTGGACTGCCCCACGCGTGAGAAAGGCGGTTTCTTGGGCGACGGGCTGATTACGGCGCTCTCGCATCTCATCCTAACCAACGATGCGGCGCTGTACCGCAAGTTCATCGACGACCTGTGCGATTCGGCGCGCTTCTGTCCCTTCATTTGCACCACCACGCCGAACTACCAGCGCTCCTCCATCACCGACTACTCGATGGTCTTTCCGCTGCTCGTGCACAACTACGCCATGTGGACGGGCGACCTTTCGGCCGTTCGCCGCGCGCTGCCGGTCATCGAGGCCATGATAGAAGCGTTATGCCTTGCGCGCAACCAGGACGGCCTGCTGGAGAATATCGCCAAGCTGATGCCGGCGCGCGGTTTGTTCGTGATGGTGGACTGGCCCACGAATCTGCGCGACGGCTACGATGTGGACGGTGCGGCTGAAGGGCTGTGCTCCGTAACGAACCAGTTTTTTTACGGGTGCCTGAACCAGACGGCAGACCTGTATGAATTGATTGGCGACACACGGCGCGCTGGGGAGCTGCGCGCGCAGGCGCAGAGCGTGGGGCGCGCGACGGTGGCCGCGCTGTACCACGCAGGCCGCGGGCTGTTTGTGGACCACGCCGCCAGCGACCACTTCTCGCTTCACGCGCAGGTACTGCCGCTGCTGTTCGGCCTGGAAACGCCGCTGGGCAACGCGCCGCTTCTTGCGTTTATACGGGAAAAGCGCATCGCCTGCGGCGTGTACTTCACCTACCACCTGCTGCACGGCCTGATGCGCGCTGGCGCGCACGACTTCGCGGCTGAGCTTATGCTGTGCGAGGATACGCGCAGCTGGGTGAATATGCTCAAAAGCGGGGCGACCACCTGCATGGAGGCCTGGGGACCGGACCAGAAGTGGAACACGAGTTGGTGCCATCCTTGGTCCAGCTCGCCCGTGATCGTTCTGTGGCGCATGCTGGGCCTGCTGCCCGGCGCGCCCGGCTATGAGTCGCTGCATATCGCGCCGCAGGTGCCGCGGTTACTGGGTAATATCGCCCTGAGCTACAAGACGCCGGCCGGCACGCTGAGCGCTTCGGTACATGGCGACACATACGAAATCGTGCTGCCCGCCGCCCGCGACGCCCTCATCGAGCTGCCTGCGGAGACGCAGCGCCGCCAACGCCTGGAGGCCGGACGCCACGTATTCGCCATACGGCGCCCATAGCGCATCGCCAAACGGCCGCAAATGCCGTTTGCGGCCATTTTTGTTTGCCCGGACCGCCAATTGTGATACAATGTGCCCATATGCTGGACAGATCGCGTATGTAGGGAGAGATCGATATGGCCATGTGGAACAAGGAGGCGCGCTGGTGCAGCGTGCCGGCCGAGCAGCGAAGGGCATGCGCCGGGCTGAATGTGGAGCGTGCGTATTTCCGCATTGCGTTTGCGGCCCAAAGGAACGAGGCGATCACCCTAGCGCTCTCCGCCGTGGACCGATACCGCCTGTTCGTGAACGGCGCACACGTTGCGGCCGGGCCCATGCGCGGCGACCGTTTTCGGCACTTCATCGACGAGGTGGACCTTGCGCCCTACCTTGCGGATGGGGAGAACGTAGTGGCTGTGGCCGTGACGAGCTATGTGCCGGGCGAGGCGCTGGACGCGCTTGTGAAGGGGCCCGTGGCCGTGTGGTCGCGAGCCGGCGGGCCTCTGCTGCTTGCGCGCAGCGACAGCCGGCCGGACCTGGACACGCAGTCGGGTAACTGGCGGGTGCTGGGCGACCGCTCCACCACGTGGGTGCGCAATCAGGAGAGCGGATACACCGCCCCGACCGAGGTGTGCGCCTACCAGGACTATCCTCGCGGCTGGATGGACAGGGGCTATGCGGCCGAGTGGCCCGCCCCCGACCTGCGCTGGGGCAACGCCTCCAACCTGTGGGGCGAGCTGCCGCCCATGCCGCTGTACGAGCGCACGCTTCCCCTGTTTCCAATGCGCAAACGGGCCTTCGCGCGCGCCATGCAAAGCCGCGACGAGGCGGCCGTACCTTATGCGCTGCCCCTCACGCTGCCGCCGTATTGCCGGGCCGTGTTGGAACTGGACATGGGCGAATTAATCGACGGCTTCTTTTTTGTGAAAACGCAGGGCGGCGCAGGTGGGTGCGTGCGCGCCACCTACGCCGAAACCTACAAGCTGCCCGACGGCACTAAGGCGGACCGGTGCGATACGCACAACGGCAGCATATCCGGAAAATTCGACGAGCTGTGGCCGGACGGCGGCGCGTGTTCCTTCGAGCGGCTGGAGATGCACGCCCTGCGCTTTGTGCGTCTGGAGCTTCAGACGGCCGATCAGGCCCTCACCCTAAGCGACGTAGGCGCGTGGGAGAGCGGCTATCCCTTGGAGGCGCCCGCCTCTTTCACCGCGCCGGAGCACTGGATGCAGCCCGTGTGGGACATCTCCCTGCGCACGCTGCGCCGGTGCATGTATGAAACCTACATGGATTGTCCGTACTATGAGCAGCTTCAGTATATCCAGGACACGCGCCTTCAGATGCTGTACACCTACCGATGCGATGGCGACGCGCGCCTGCCGCGCCAAACGCTGGATGATTTCCACGCCTCTCTTCTGCCGGAAGGGATCCTTCAAGCGCGTTATCCCTGCCAGATTACGCAGGTGATCCCCAATTTTGCGCTGCACTGGATTTTCATGCTGGAGGATTACGTATGGCAGACGGGCGACGAGTCGCCCGCGCTGCTCTACCGCCCGACCGTGGACGCGGTGCTGTCCTGGTTCGACCGCCGCCTGACGAAGGACGGCCTGGTCGGCAAGCTTCCGTACTGGCCGTACTTCGATTGGGTGGAGGGCTGGAAGACTGGCAACCCGCCTGCGGCGGACAGCGAGGCGGGCGTCGCCTCTGTGTTCAGCATGACCTACGTCATCGCCTTGCGCACGGCCTCTCGGCTGGTAAGAAAGGAGCGGCCCGCGCTGGCGCAGGAATACGACGCCCGGGCGGATCGCCTGGTGGACGCCCTCAACCGGCTTTGCTACGACGAAAAAGCAGGAGTCTACCTGGACGGTCCGGGCCGCACGGAGCTCAGCCAGCATGCCCAGGTATTCGCCGTGCTGTGTGGCGCGGCCGCGGGCGCGCGCGCGCACACGGCGCTGATGCACGCCCTGCAAGACGAGAGCATGGCACCCTGCTCCTTCACCATGCAGTATTACCTGTTCCGGGCGCTGGAAACGGCCGGGATGTATGATCGCACGGCGGCGCTGTGGGATCTGTGGAAGGGCCTGCCTTCGCTCAACTTGACCACCGTGCCGGAGGTGCCCGGCCCGCGCACGCGCAGCGACTGCCACGCTTGGGGCGCGCTGGCGTTGTACGAGTTCCCCGCCAAATTTGCGGGTCTCTCGCCGGACGCGCCAGGTTGGGCCGCCATCCGCGTGGAGCCCAAAGCCTTGTGGCTGCTAAGCTTTCAGGGCGCCTTCCCCACGCCCGGCGGCATGGCGGACATCGCCTGGGAGAAGACGGGCGACCGCCTGCGTCTGCACGGCCGCTTGCCGGCCGTGCCCGCCACACTCGTTCACGCGGGCCGCGAACACGTTCTGTCCGCCGGCGGCGACTTCGACGTCCTCCTGTAGTGTAAACGCCAAGTGTTGCCGGATCGGGCTGAACACGTCATTTGATCGGGTTTATCATTTGGGAAAATACGGAAATGCCCGAAGGCCATGCCTCCGGGCATTTCCGCAGCATCGCCTATACGTCGAGGACGGCGGAGCCGATCATCTCACGCACGCCGCCCGGTAGATGAAGCCGAACGGTGACGCCCTGCGGTGCGTCCACGCGGATATGGGCGGCGGCGCCGCGTTTTTCGAATGACACGCGCAGCGCCGAGCCGTTTCCCCACGGACGCACGAGCGTAGCCGAGGGCGCCTGCTCATCGTCCAGCCAGGGCCGGATATCCACCGTAGTCTCGCTGCCGCACAGCGGATCCAGGCCGAAGTACACAAGCGGCAGCAGATACAGCGGATGCGCCGACCAGGCATGGCTGATGGACCCGCGCCCGTCTCGCTTGCCCGCCACCTCGTGACAGGAGCCGTCAGGCAGCATGGGCGTCCATACGCGGCGGATGAAGCCTGCCACTTCCTGCCGATGGCCGTAGCGCAGCGCCGCTTCGCACACATAGCTCGTCCAGTAGGTGGAGGGCCGGGCGAGATCCTCCTTGCCCGAGAGAAAGGGGAGAATCGTCTCGCGCAGCATACGCTCATGCGCGAGAGGCGCAAGGCCCAGAAGGATGGCTAGCGTCTGCGCATGCACGCCATGCGTGGACGCGCCCAGCCCGTCCAGGAACAGCCCTCGATCCGCATCGAAGAGAAGACGCATGATGCGCTCCTCAAGCGCCTGCCCCTGCGCCGTCCACAGCGTGGAGCGCTTCTCATCGCCCGCCGCCGCCGCCGTGAGGCCGGCCTGGCGCAGGGCCGCCAGGTACCACATGTTGTACATAGCGCTCGCGCCGTTTTTGAAAACCTCGGCCCAGTCCAGGAACAGCCAATAGCGATCGTCGTAGGCGATCAGGCCCTGCAGCTGGGGCGCGCTGGCGCTAAAGTACGCAAGCGCGCGCTCCATCTTCTGCGCATGCTGCCGGTAAGGCTCGTAGGACCCCTGCACGCGGCACAGGTCGCAAACGCCGATGATCCACTGAAGCGTAAAGTCGGGCAGAATGCAGGTGTGCGCGCGCGAGGGCGCAAGGCCGTAGGTGAGGCCGTTGTCCAGCTGCACGTGGCCGATCGCCTCGGTGCCAAAGGCGAACAGC
Source organism: Eubacteriales bacterium (assembly GCA_031553225.1). Lineage (GTDB taxonomy): Bacteria > Bacillota > Clostridia > Christensenellales > UBA1750 > JAVBLU01. The sequence goes on along the minus strand of JAVBLU010000024.1, from coordinate 48,432 downwards.
CGCACGTCGCGCGCGAAGGCCAGCGTATTCTTGAACTGCACGCGCGCGTCGCCCCACCACTGCCCCTGCTCGCGCCAGGGCGTGTCCACGTATCCGTCCATCGAGCAGATCCGCTGCGTGTGCAGGCACAGGGCGTGGATGGCGTTCAGGCCTTGGTCGCAGGAGGTGAAGCCGCCCGACACCTCGTAGGGGTGCATCTCCTGAACGAGGCTTACCTGGGCGTCAATCTCCCCTTCGCCCCACAGGCATACCGTGGCGTAACGAAAGCCCAGGCGCTGCACGGGTGAGAAGACGCTCTCCCCCGCCTTCAACACTACGCGCGTGGCAAATCCCGCCTCGGGCGTGGCCCAGTACACGGGCTTTCCGGCGTTGGCCACTTCGTGGTACAGCACGTCCACCGTTTCGCCGCCCTTGCCGCCGGCAAAGCGCAGCGTTACGTGCCCTACTTCTACGCGGCCCAGATCAAGCACGAGGGCCGTCATAGCGTCTGTGCGTCCGGAGATGCGGCCGGAGGCGCAGGGCTGAAAGTCCGCCTTGTCCAGAAGCGACCAGGCGGACAGAGCGGCGTTGGGATGGCTTGGGCGTACCGACGCGTCCGCGTCTGCCTGGCCGATGGACACCGGCCGCGCAACTTTGGTTTCACCGGCCAGAAGCGGCAGCTCGGCGCGCTTCATGACCGGCCAGGGCATGGCTGTATACGGGGCGGTCGTCGGGCGCGCCCATGGGCTGTCCGCGCGCGCGTCAACGTGCTCCTGATGCCCCAGCTGTATGCTGAGCAAGGCGCTGTCCGTGCGCACGCCGGGCGCAAAACGAGCCTGCCAGGCATCGTCCGTCACCATGCGAGCGCCGCCGATCTCAAGCGCCAAAATGAACCCGGCGCTGCCCTCGTGCCGGTATCCGAAGGTATTGACGCCCGGCTGGCTCACCTCGGCGCGCAGCTCGTTCTCCCCCGCGCGAAAGCGTGAGAGCGGCAGTGTGAACTCGTCGTACGGCCATTCGTCGTGGAAGCCGCGCGGCGGGCCGCTGGCAATGTGTTCGCCGTTCAGATACAGCCTGTACAACCGATCGCCCGACACGCAGATGCGGGCTTCGCCCGTCGCCGGCGTTTCCATCGTGAATACCCGCCGAAACTGCGCCGTGCGGCACACGAGGTGCACGAAGCGCGCTTGCGGCCACAGCCATTGAGCACCTTCAAGGCCCATGTCAATCCCTCCCATGCCTCCATCATATCAGCTACCCTGCGCGGTGTAAACATGGTATACTGCCAGTGAAGGGCAGGTGTCGGTTTGAAGCTATACATGAAGCAGCGCGTGTTCGCCCTGGGCGGGCAGTTTACCGTGAAGGATGAGACGGGTGCGGACCGTTTTTTTGTGGAGGGCGAAGTTTTTGCCTTGGGCCGAAAGCTTCACGTGATGGATGCGCAGGGCCAGGAGCTTGCCTTCGTGCGGCAGCGGCTGTTCAGCTTTCCCGCTTCCTTCGACGTAGAGATGAACGGGCGCGAGGTCGCCCGCATCGTGCGGGAGTTCACCTTCTTCCGGCAGAGTTTCATCATAGAAGGCCTTGGCTGGCAGGTGCGCGGCGATTTTATGTCGCACGATTATGAGGTGACGCACGCAGGCCGGACGCTGGCCACCATCGCCAAGGCGTGGTTCACGTGGGGCGACAGCTACGAGCTGGATATTTCGCCGGACGCGGACGTAACGCTTCTGCTCGCGGTGGTGCTCGCCATCGACTGCGTTCTGGACGCCGCCCGCCGCTGATGCGACGGCCGGCCTTTGGGCCGTGGCTGCACGCCAAGGGTTGACAACACGGCTCAAAGCAGGCCCGCATTGCCGGCCAAAGCCTACGTGCCTTTGTCGGGTGCGTTATATACGCCACACGGCGAACAGATTTTTCAGCACGCGAAAGGACCCGGCCGCGGCCGGGTCCTTTCGCGTCGTTTGGAAGCTACAGCCTCAAGCGCTCCTCGATTCTGCGCAAGGTGCGCAGCAGAGCGACCACTTCGGCGCGGTTGGCCTCCTGAAGGTCAGACTCGCCGCGTGCGTACGTGGTGATGGGCAACCCGCACTGCTGCGGATCATATTTGGCGCACACCGGATAGGCACGCGCTTCCACCACGGACACGGCTGAGAGATAAACGGAGAGCTCGTGCCTGTCGCTATGCATGCCCGGACCGTCATTCTGCTCATACAGCCAGGCATACAGCTTGGGATGCGTGTTCGCTATCACGCCGCAGCAACCGTCCGCGCCCGTGCGCAGCGAATCGAGCAGAGGAGCGGCGTTGGCGTTCAGCACGCTCATGCGCGTGCCGCGCGCGGCGGCGTTCTTGCCCTTAGTCGGCTCCATCATGCAGTGTCCCTAAAGTAGGCGTAGCTTGGATCGGCCGCCAGCGCGCCCAGCTCCGGGCGTCAGCAGGCGCATGAGCGGATAAGGGCATTCACGCCTTTACCTCGATTTCCATGTACTCCACCGTTTTGCGCCGCCAGGTGTATGTGATGTGCAACCGATCCGCGTGGGCGATGACGGCCGGATAGCTGAACTCGCCGTCTTCGCGGTGAAGGGGCGCTAGGTTCTCCTCCAGCACTTGCTGCACGGGCCAGGTGACACCGTTATCGGCCGAGATCGCCAGCGACAGGGGTGTGCGGGCGCCCCAGTTAACGTCTACGGGATTGTACACGAGGGCGAGCGCGCCGTTTTGCATGCGGACGGCGTCCAGCCCGCTGTTGTTGTTGGGCAGGTTTGTACGGTAGGCAGCGCAAAAGGTCTCCCCGCCGTCCGTAGAATCGCTTCTGTATATGCACCCCTCGCTGGAACGCAGCAGCATATGCACATCGCCGGGCGAGGACGCCCATAGCGTGGGTTGAATTATGCCCGCGCCCTTCATCTGCGTACGGTCCGTGGGTACGTTAGGAGTTTGACGCCAGGTGGCGCCCTTGTCCGCGGAGATGTCCACAAAGGATTCCCAAAGCCCCTTCGTCTCGCGGCTGCCCGGAGCCAGCCACGCGCCGTCAGCGCGTACAAGAAGCTTGTTTTTGGCCGGTCCGCGCCCACAGTCGTCGCCCGGAACGAGAATACGCGGCTGGGACCAAGTGTGCGCGTTGTCCCGCGAGACCATCAGCATGGTGTGCCATACGTCGGGCGTCTCGCCCACTTTGTAGAACAGGTACAAAAGCCCGTTGCGGCCCAGGTGGAGCACGGGGTTCCAGCAGGGCCACTCCGGGTCGGACGCCACAAGCCGCGGCGCAGTAAACACGCCGCCTTCGCACGTGCTCAGCCAAATGCCCACGTCCACGTGGTTTTCATGGCTGCCGGCGAACCACGCGGCAGCAATAGTTCCGTCCTGCAGGCGCGTCAGCGTGGACGCGTGACAGCTGCGAAAGTACGCGCCCGGCCGGCAGATGTGCTGTTTCGCTCTGATCAGCGTCGTCACGGCCGTACCTCCAATCATCGGTCGCCGTTCAGGGTGGCTTCCACCACAATCTCCGCGTTGGTGCGGTCCAGTATCCGCTTGAAGACCTGCGCGTCGGACTGTAGCCCAGCCACTTCACCTGCATTATAAAATGACGAAAGATAATGGAATGATTAACAAGCTGATTCGCTGTCAGCGCGTACGTTACCGGCCCAGGCGGTAAAACAGGATGGGAAGGGCCGCCAGGCCATAAGCGAGCGCGGGCACCAGGAACATAAGGCCATGCATGCCCTGCATAACGCGCAGCGTTTGCAGTGCGTTGGGCACATAGCGCATGAACTGGAGCACGCCCAGTACGAGCGAGGCAGCTATGGCTGAGGAGAGCTTGACCACGAGCGTCTGCGTGGAAAACGCGATTCCCTCGCCGCGTATCCCCAGCTTACGATTGGCAAAATCCAGCGTGTCGATGAGCAGGGCGGTCATCACAATCGTGTTCACGCCGGTAAACCCAACGCCCACGGAAAGCAGGGCGATGAGCAGCGGGAGGTTTGCGTACCCGGCGACAAAGGCGATCAGATGAAAGAACGACGCGCCAAGCGTGGAGGCGATGAAGATGGTCTTGTTGGAATAACGCTTGGTGAGCAGCGGCGTGAGTGCCATGCCCACAAGCATCAGCCCGATGGCCGCGGCGGCGATGCCCATCATCAAACCCTCGTTCAGCAGCACGTACTTGGCGTAGTACAGCTGCACCGCCGTGCGGATACCGCCTGCAAAGTTGGACACGAGCGAGGCCAGGATGAGCAGCAGCAGCGGCAGATTGCGGTAGATGACCTGCAGGTTGCTCAGCACCGACACTTTCGCCTTGGGCGGAAGCACGCGCTCCTGCACGGCAAAGGCGGCCAGCTGCATGAACAGCGCGCCCGCGCCGCACATGACCAGCGCGCTCTTCCAATAAGCCGCCGCAACGGACAGCCCGCCGAACCAGCCGATCACCTTGATGCCGAACACGAGCACAATCCCCGCGCCCAGCGTCGCGCCCACCTTGATCCAGCTGAGGACGACCGTGCGCTCCTGCTCGCTTGAGGAGATGACGGAGCACATAGCCCAGATGGGGATGTCGCACACGGTGTACAGCATGCCCCAGGCGATATAGGTGGCATAGGCGTAAACAAGACGCCACTGCGACGGCAGGCCGCTGCCTGTAAAGCACAGCACCGATATGATGCCGATGGGGACGGCAAACGTCATCAGGTACGGCTTGAACTTGCCATAGCGCGTGCGCGTCCGGTCGGCGATGCTGCCCATCATCGGGTCGTTTACCGCGTCCCAGAGACGGGCGACCAAAAACAGCAGGCTGGCCGAGGCGGGCGCGATGAGCAGAATGTCCGTATAGAACACGCTGAGAAAGGAGTTGATGCAGTTGAAGATGATGTTCTGCCCGAGCATACCCTGCGTGTACAGGTAACGCTCCCGTAAACCTACGCGCTGCGATTCGCTCTGCATGTGGCCCGCCTCCGTCCGCTGGGTTGTTTTTGCCCAAAACCACAGTATAATGAACATAAGGCGCATGCGCCGATATGCTGCACTCTGATGGAGGCGACGACAGATGAGCAGGCTGCTCGTGGTGGTGGACATGCAGAATGATTTCGTGACGGGCGCGCTGGGCAGCCCCGAGGCGCAGGCGGTTGTGCCGCTGGTCGCCCGGAAGGTGCGCGAGGCGGAGGAAGGGACGCTGATCGTCCTCACCCAGGACACGCACGGCCAAGGATACCTGCGCACGCAGGAAGGGCTTTTCCTGCCCGTTCCGCACTGCATCGAGGGAACCTGGGGGCAGGGCGTGTGCCCGGACGTGCAGGTCGCGGCCGGGACGCGCGCCGTTCGCCTGCACAAGAGTGCTTTCGCAAGCGTTCATCTGGTGGAGTTGGTGCGCGCGGAACTTGCCCGGCACCCGGTCGAGCAGATCGAGCTGTGCGGCGTGTGCACGGACATCTGCGTCGTCTCAAACGCCCTGCTGCTGAAGGCGCACTTTCCGGAGATTTTGCTGGCTGTGGACGGCGGCTGCTGCGCAGGCACGTCGCCGGAGGCGCATCAGGCGGCGCTTACGGTGCTGCGCAGCTGCCAGGTGAGCGTTAGCAACTAGTCTGCGTCCTGCGGCCGTTCCTCTATCACACCCCGCCCGGCGGGGTGTTTCCTTTGTTGCGCTATGCCTTCAGGCGGGGTGTGCGCGCGGCGCGCGTCTCGTCCAGGCGGGTGACGGGCGCGGCGTGCGGGGCCGAGGTAAGCAGCTCGGGCGATGCGACGGCTTCGTCGGCGATCTGCAGAAGCGCGTCGCAAAAAGCGTCCAGCGTCTCGCGCGATTCCGTTTCGGTGGGCTCCACCATAAGCGCTTCCTTCACAATGAGCGGGAAGTACACCGTGGGCGGATGGAAGCCGTAGTCCAGCAGCCGTTTTGCCACGTCCAGCGTGGTCATGTGCGTGGACTTGTCACGCAGGCCGGAGAACACAGCCTCGTGCATGCACAGCCGTTCGAAGGGCACAAGGTACTTGCCCTTCAGACGGTGCAGAACGTAGTTGGCGTTTAGCACGGCGTTTTCGCTGGCGTCCCGAAGGCCGGACGCGCCCAGCGTACGGATGTAGACGTAGGCGCGCAGCGCGACCAGGAAGTTGCCGTGGAAGGCGCGTACGCGGCCGATGCTGCGCGCATCGGGCTGCGCAAGCGCATACCCATCCCCTGTAGGGGCCGAAAGAGGGCCCGGCAGGAAGGGCACGAGGGACGCGCACACGCCCACAGGGCCACTGCCCGGGCCGCCGCCGCCGTGCGGGGTGGAAAACGTTTTGTGCAGGTTCAGATGCACGATGTCAAAACCCATGTCGCCCGGCCGCGCGCGGCCCATTACGGCGTTCAGATTCGCCCCGTCGTAGTATAGAAGGCCTCCGCCGGCATGTACAATGTCGGCGACCTCCCTGATGTTCGGCTCGAACAGGCCCAGCGTGTTCGGGTTGGTCAGCATCAGGCCCGCCACGTCTGGCCCCATGGCCGCGCGCAGAGCGCCAATGTCCACGCCGCCCTGCTCGTTTGTTGGGATCTGCACGACTTTTAGGCCGGCCACCGCCGCGGAAGCGGGATTGGTGCCATGCGCTGCATCAGGGATGAGCACGCTTCGACGGGCGCTGTCGCCCCGGTGCTCGTGATAGGCGCGCATGATCATCATGCCCGCCAGCTCGCCGTGCGCGCCCGCCGCGGGCTGCAGGGAAAACCCGGCCATGCCGGTGATCTCGCACAGCATCGCCGAAAGCTCGCTCATCACTTGCAGGCACCCCTGCACGGCGCTGTCCGGCGCGAGCGGATGGGCGCTGGCGAAACCGGGAAGCGCCGCGGCTTCCTCGTTCACCTTGGGGTTGAATTTCATGGTGCAGGAGCCCAGCGGATAGAATCCCCCGTCCACGCCATAGTTGCGCTGGGAGAGATGCGTGTAGTGGCGCACGGCGTCCACCTGGGATATTTCAGGCAGACCGGCGGGCGCGGCGCGCAGAGCGCAGCCAGGCAGCGCTACAGAGGCGTCGCACGCAGGCACGTCGCACGCGGGCATGCACAGCGCCGTGCGGCCGGGGGCGGATAAATCAAAGATGAGCGGCTCGGGAAGCGTGCCTTCGGCGAAGGCGAACGCGGGTGAGTATGGCTTACCCGTCATGACAGTGCCACCACCTTCGCTACAAAGTCGGCGATCTCGGCCGCCGTGCGCTTCTCGGTGACGGCGAAGAGCATGCCGCCTGCAAGCTGCGGATAATCCTGCTCCAGGGCATAGCCGCCCAGATACCCCATGCCAAGCAAACGCGCGTTCAGCTTGGCCACGTCGCCTTTGTAGGCGAGGGCAAACTCCTTAAAGAACGGCCCGCCGTACAGAGGCGCGAATTTGCCGGTGTCCAGAAGCCTGTCGCGCAGCGCGTGCGCCTTGCTCAGGCACAGGTGCGCCGTCCGGGCAAGGCCCTGATCGCCCATCAGCGCCAGGTACATGCCTGCGCGCAGCGCGCACAGCGCCTGGTTGGAACAGATGTTGCTCGTGGCCTTCTCACGGCGAATGTGCTGCTCGCGCGTTTGCAGCGTGAGCACATAGCCGCGCCGTCCCTCCCTGTCTAACGTCTCGCCGCAGATGCGGCCGGGCATGCGGCGCAGGTAAGCGTCCTTGGCGGTTAGGAAACCGAAGTGCGGGCCGCCAAAGCCCATCGGATTGCCCAAAGCCTGGCCGTCGCCTACGCAGATGTCCGCGGATAGCATGCCGGGCGCTTCCAGGATTCCCAGAGAAATCGGGTCTGTGCAGGCGATGAGAGCCGCACCGGCTGCGTGCGCCGCCTGCGAAAGGGCCGCCATGTCCTCTACAATGCCAAAAAAATTAGGTGAAGGCACCACAAGCGCGGCCACATCGCCGGAGAGCATCTTCGCCGCCTCGTTTGTGTCCATCCGGCCGTTCGGGCAGGGCAACGTGCGCACCTGCTGGCCGCAGAAACGCGCGTAAGTATGCGCCACCTGGCGGTACTGCGGATGCAGCGTTTCGGGCAGCAGCACCGCGGCGCGCCCGGTTTGGCCGCAAGCCATGGACAGCGCCTCGGCGAGTGCCGTAGCGCCGTCGTACAGCGAGGCGTTGGATACGTCCATGCCGGTCAGGCGGCAGATCATGCTTTGATACTCAAAGATCGCCTGGAGCGTGCCCTGCGAGATCTCCGGCTGATAGGGCGTGTAGGCCGTGTAGAACTCCTGGCGCGACGCCAAGGCATTTACGGCCGAGGGAATATAATGGTCGTATACGCCTGCGCCCAAAAAGCAGACGGGCTGGGCGTTTTGCGCGGCCAGTGCGGCCATGTGCTGCTGTATTTCCAGCTCGCTCATGGGCGCGGGCAGATCGCTTTGCCTTGTTTGCCGCACGTTCTGCGGGATCTGGGCGAACAGCTCGTCCATGCTTGTCAGGCCGATGGCCCGCAGCATGCTCAGCTGCTGTTCCGCGGTATTGGGTATATACATGCTCAGCCCTCGCTCTTCACCAGGGCCTCGTACGCCTCGGCGTCCATCAGGCCGGATAGGTCGAAGGCGACGGCGGACACGGCGGCGATGGGGTTGTCGTAAGGCGCTTCATTGAGCAGCTCGGGCTTGTCGGCCAGGGCGGCATTCACCCAGCACACAGTGCCGCCTACGGGGGCGTACACGTCGCTTGTGGCCTTCACGGACTCGATAACGCTGAAGGACGCGCCCGGAGCGATGGAATCGCCTTGCGCGGGAACCTCCACGAACACGATGTCGCCGATCTCATGCTGCGCGAAGTCGGTGATGCCGATCTTCGCGGTGGCGCCCTCCACGAGCACCCACTCGTGGTCTTTGGAGTACATCAAATTTTTGGGAAATTGCACGCGTCATAACCCCTCTCTATACCTTGGGCTTTTTGTAGAACGGAAGCGGCACGACCGTAGCCGCCAGGGGCCGGTCGCGCACGATGAGCGTCACCTCGTCGCCCTTCTTTACCTTTCCAGCGGCCACAAGGGCAAGGGCGATACAGCCGCCGAGCGTGGGCGATGGCCCAGCCGAGGTGGCGTAGCCGATGTCCTCGCCCGCAGAGGCGATACGCGCGCCCTGTCGGGCCACGCCGCGCTCAGTGACGCGCAGACCGATGCGCACGCGCGCCGTGCCCGCCGCCTGTTGGGCAAGCAGAGCGTCGCGACCCCGGAATACGGGCTTTTCAAGGTTCACGAAGCGAGACAGGCCCGCCTCCAGAGGCGAGATGTCGTCGGTAAGCTCGTGGCCGTACAGGGGCATGGCCGACTCCATGCGCAGCGTGTCGCGCGCGCCAAGGCCGATGGGCGCAACCCCCTCGCCCTTCCCCTCCTCCAGGATGGCGCGGAAGACGCGCGCCGTATCGGCGGAGGGCAGGTAGATCTCCACCCCGTCCTCGCCCGTATAGCCGGTGCGGGCCACCAGGGCGGGTACGCCGCAAAAGGAGACATCCTGCAAAAAACGGTAGGGCTTCAGCTCCCGAAGGTCCGCACCGGAAAGCCGCTGGGCGATGGACAGCGCCTTGGGGCCCTGCAGCGCCAGCTGCCCGTATTGCGCGGAAGCGTTCCTCACGCGCGCGCGCGCGCCCACAACCGCGCGAATGTGCGCCTCGTCCTTGTCGATATTGCCGGCGTTTACAACGATGAGCAGGCGGCCCTCCGCCAGATGATGCACGATTACGTCGTCAACCACGCCGCCCTGCGCGTTGCACATCGGGGAATAGACGGCCTGTCCCACCTCGCGCACCACGCCGTTGCAGCAAAGATCCTCCGCCGCCTCGGCCGCGCCGGGACCCTCCAAAAAGATCTCGCCCATGTGCGACACGTCGAACAGGCCGGCTCCGGTGCGCACACGCCCGTGCTCCGCCAGGATGCCCTCGTACTGAACGGGCATTTCCCAGCCGGAAAACGCAACCATTTTGGCGCCCAGCGCCACATGCTCGTCATACAGAGGTGTTCGTTTCACGACATCACCGCTTTCACCAAATCGCTGGTAGTATATCATAGAATGCTACAAAAAATCTACCGGATCTGCACAATGTCCGGAGGGACTGAAAGCCGCTCGGCGATGGCTTTCTGCAGCTCCGGACGCCCCTTTGCCGTGGTGAAGACAGGCACCGCGCCCTCGCGCAGGAGCACCGAAAAAATCTCGCCGCGGTCGGTGAGGGTGACGACCGCTTCTGGGTCGCTGAAGCCCGCCTCCAGCGCCATAGCGCGCACAATCTCCTCCGCCCCGCGGGCGTATGCGTCCAGCACGGCGCGCACGTAGGCGTCGTCCTGCTGGTAGGCGCGCGCCTGCGCCTGCATGAGCGCCGTGTCCATGCGGTGCGCTTCCGAGCGCGCCACTTGCTCGGGAAGGATGGAAAACAGTCCGGCGATGGGTTGAACAAGCGCGAGCATGACCACTAGGCCGACCACGAAGCGCGCCGCGTCGCGCAGGCGGCCGTCGGGCAGCGCCAGATCGCAAACCGTCCACACGAGCGCAAGGCAGGATACGGAGATCACAAGCTTCGTCAGCGCTTCCATACGATCACCTACCGCAGCGCGGCGGTCAACCCGGAGAAGGAGGCCGTCATGCCAATGAGCACCAGGAACATGGCCGCGGCCGATAATACCGCGACCAGAAGCGTTGTGAGCACTGAGGAGAGATCGCCAAGGCAGGCCACCAGCTTCTCGTCCGCCACGGGCTGAAGGAGGGCGCCCGCCAGGCGGTAGCAAAGGAGCGTGGCCAGGATGCGCAGCACGGGAAGCGCGCAGTATGCCACGACGGCCATCAGCGCCGAGACGCCCAGCCCGTTCTTGATGAGGAGCGAGCAGCCGACAAACACGTCCATAGCGTCGGCAAACAGTCCGCCGACTACGGGCACAAAGTTGTCCACGGCGTACTTGGCCGTGCGCAGCGATACTCCGTCGAAGCTGGAGGCCGCAACGCCCTGCACGGCCAGCACGGCCACAAACACCGTAAAGCTGACGCCAAGCGCCCAGTTACACGCCGAGGCGATCAGCGTGCGCAGTCTGTCGAGCGGCAGGCCGGAGGAAAGCGCGCTCACCACGCACAGCGCCGCGGAGAAGAGTGTTAGCGGCAGCACACCGCCCTGTACGACGGTACTCACGATACTTGTGGCAGCCAGCACGGCGGGCTGCGCCACAGCCGCGCCGGCGTGCCCGCCCACCGCGGCCAGAAGCGTGAGCAGCACGGGCATGGCGCGCTGCGTAAACGCGCCCATGCGCACGATGGCGTCGCGCCCGCCTGCTACCAGCCCGGCAAAGTCGCCCGCCAGCGGCACCACGCACAGCAGCATGCAGGTCATCTGCGCCACGCGCGACACGCCCTCCTTCGCCAGAGCGCCGCGCATCTGCTGCAGAACACCCGCAACAAGCGCCAGGGCCATCAGCCGCAGAAGCACCGGGAGCGTCGCGGCCGCCTCGCGCAGAAGAGCGCTCAGGGCGAGGCGCAAAAGGCCGTCCGCGGAGAGCACCGCCTCCCCGCGCGCTAGGCGCAGCACGAGCGCTTTTGTTTCTCCCGCGCCGGGCACGGTCTGCAGCGCGCTTTCCCAAGCCGACAGGTCGATTCCCTGCAGGATGGACTGCATCTGCTCGTCCAGCGTAGCCGCAGGGGCGGCCGTCTGCGAGGCGTGCGCCTCAGAGGGCGCCAACAGCAGGAAAAACAGGGCGGCCGCGGCGGCGAGCGCAACCGGGCGCCTCACTTGAGCAGCGCCGTAATCGTCTCCATTACGGCGATGAGCAACGGCACCGACAGGGCCAAAATGGCCACCCTGCCGCCCAGCTCCACCTTGGCGGCCAGGGCGCCCTCGCCCGCATCGCGGCAGGCCTGCGCCCCGAACTCCGCCAGATACGATACGCCCAGCACCTGTACCACCGTGCCCAGCGCGTCCCCGGCCAACCCGGCTTTGGCGGCCAGGCGGGCGAGCGCGTCCAGCACGCCTGACAGCCGCAGCAGCACGGCCATAAGCACAAGCGCCCCGGCCGCCAGACCGCACAGCATGGCCATCTCCGGCCGGGTTTGCCGCAGCACCACACACAGCATGGCCGCAGCGAGCGACAGCCCAACCATCTTCAGTAGATCCATGGCGTCCTCCGCAGCTTAGAACAGCTGAAATATCGAGCGTACGTTGGTGAACAGGTCGGAGAGCACGTTCACAACCATCAGCAGCACGATGGCCAGCCCGGCGATGGTGGTGAGCATGGCCATGTCCTCGCGCCCGGTGCGCTTGAGCACCTCGCTGACGACCGCGACGAGCACGCCGATGCCGGCGATCTTAAACACGATATCTACGCTCATGGTCTCTTCCCCTACATCAAGAATAAGGCCGCGGCGATGCCTCCCAGAATCCCCAGCGACTGATACAGACGGGCGTTGCGGCGGCACTCGTCGCGCGCCTGTTCGTGAAGCGCGGCGAGGTCGGCGCGAGCCACCTCCAGCGCGGCGGCCTGCGCGTCGTATCCGCCGCCCAGCTGGAAAAACAGGCGTTCGAGCGCCCGGCGGTCGGCGTCGGTCAGGGCCGACAACTGGCTGCCGCGCGGCAGGCGCGCCAAAGCGTCTTCCATCGCCTGCACGGTGTCGCCCGTGCGGGTAAGCCCTTCCGCCGCGCGTACAAGCAAGCCGCCGGCCTCGCCCTGCGCCGCCTCTCCCGCCTCGCGCAGCGCTACCCCAAGCGTGTCCAGCCGCCGTAGCATGCGCACGGACAGAAGCTTAAGCGCCGCGTCCAATTGCGAGAGCGCTGCCTCCCTGCGCCGAAGGCATGAGGAGAACCCAGCGCCCAGCAGCGCGCCTCCGCCTGCAACGGCTGCCATGCCAAGCAGCTGAACCATGCGACGTCACCTTCTTCGCAACAAAATATTGGCGGTGGCACCTCACGTTCACGCAAGCGCCCGGCCCTTCCCGTCCTGCACGCGCCTGATTGTGCCCTGCGGCGCGCCCAGCGTGATGATCCGAGTAAAACCGCCCGCCATGATCGCTTGGCAGAGCGCGGGCCGGGCTATCGCGTCCTCGTAGCAGGCCGCATGCGCCGATGCGATAACCGCCACGCCGCAGGCTGAGGCGTCCTGCAGGGCGGCCGCGTCCGCCGGGCACCCGATTTCGTCGGCGATCACCACGTCCGGTCGCATGGAACGCAGGAGCAGCGGGAGGCCTTCGCCCTTCGGGCAGCCGTCCAGCACATCGGTCATCAGTCCGACATCCAAGCGTGGAACGCCCTCATAGCATCCGGCTATCTCCCCGCGCTCGTCCACCACGCACACCCGCAAAACCGCGCCCATTTGCCGTGCGATGTCGCGCAGGAGCGTCGTCTTCCCCTCCCCAGGCGGCGAGAGCACCAGCGCCGAGCAAGCGCGCCCGTGCTGCAGGAGATGCGGCATCACGCGGTCGGCGCAGCCGGGCACAGCGCGCGCCACGCGTATGTTGAAGGACGTGGCATGTCGCAGAGCGGTCACGCGGCCGCCGACGACGCTCATCTGCCCGCACACGCCCACGCGGAAGCCGCCCGGAAGGGTTAGGTACCCGGCGCGCAACTCTTCCTCGCGCGCATACAGGGACTGTTCGCACAGCGCTTCCAGAAGCCGTCCGCACTCCGCCGCGTTCAGGCGGACGCCCCGGCCGTCCGGCATGGGCGCGCCTTCGTGGAAGCCGTCGGCGCACAGCCACCCTATGCGGCCGCCCACGTGCGCGAGCACCGGCCGGTCCACGCGCACGCGCACCTCCGTCAAGGCATCCGCTTCGCGCGCTTTCAGCGCCGCGAGCGGCCCTTTAAGCGGCGTGTGGCGCAGGTGGTGAAGCAGCGGCGCGATTGTTTGCATGGTGTCCCTCCCGCCCCATCCTATGAAAGCGCGCCATGGCTTATCACAGGCGGCAGGATTTTGTGCGCCCCGCGCGGAACACTATGAACGCAACTCTTGCATACAGAAAGGATTCTACGTCATGAAAAAGGAACAGATCAGCACGAAAGAAGCTCCAGGCGCCATCGGACCTTATAGCCAGGGCATTGCGGCCGGTCCCTTCGTGTTCACCTCCGGGCAGCTCCCTCTGAACGCCGCGACCGGGGCGCTGGAGTCCGCCGACATCTCCGCCGCCACGCGCCTGTGTCTGACGAACGTGGAAGCCATTTTGCGCGCGGCCGGTTGCACGCTTGCGGACATCGTGAAGACCACGGTATTCCTGGTGGACCTTTCCGACTTTGCCGCCGTGAACGAAGCGTACGCCGCATTTTTTAAAGAAGCGCCACCGGCCCGCTCGTGCGTGCAGGTGGCCGCGCTCCCCAAAGCCGCGTGCATCGAGATCGAGGCCGTGGCGGTGCGCCGCGAGGCGTAAAATCGCCCGTCGGCCGAATGCCATGCAGGAAATGGCAGTGCGGCGGCGAATGAACGTATAGAAAAGGCGGTGATTCGTATGCGTCTTCTAATCACGGGCTTTGCGCCCTTTGGCGGTGAGCGGGTGAACCCCTCCTGGCAGGCCGTTCGTGCCATGGACGATTTTAGCGGCCACGAGATGGCGCAGCTGGAGCTCCCGGTCGCCTACGGCCGCGCCGCCGATCTGCTGCTGCAGGCGTTTGAGCTGCACACTCCGGACGCCGTGCTCATGGTGGGCCAGGGCGGAGGCAGTGGATGCGTGAAGATCGAGCGCTTGGCCGTTAACCTGAATGACAGCATAAACCCGGATGCCGACGGCGTCACCCGCACGGATGCCCTCATCCATAAGGACGGCCCTGTCGCGTATTTTTCCACGCTCCCCGTGCGCGAGATGATGCAGGCCGTGCAGGGCAGCGGCATACCGGCGCAGCTGTCCACCTCGGCGGGCACCTATGTGTGCAACGACCTGTTCTACCGCGTGTGCCACTACGTCGCTCTGCGCTCGCTTCAAACGCGCGTCGGCTTCGTGCATGTCCCCTTCTTGCCCGTGCAGGTGGCCTCGCGTCCGGCTCAGCCGAGCATGGGGCTGTCCGATACCGTGTCTGCGCTGGAGGCCATCGTTTCCATGCTCATACAGGGCTGAACCGGCGACGCCATCAAACTGCAAACGGGCACTTCCTTGCCGGGAAGTGCCCGTTTTTGCAGTGTCACCCTGCGTTTTGTTCGCACGTGCGCGGAACGAATCTTTTTTTTCGCGGATTATTGACATGCTTCAACCGCGGTGCTATTATGTGCGCAGATACCCAAGTATTTTAGTCGGAATTGAGAAAGGAGGGGCGGCGATGAAGATTTCTACCAAAGGGCGCTACGGCATTCGCGCCGTTTTTGATCTGGCGCAGCAAGGCGAGGGCCCGATTCCGCTCTCCTCCATCGCGCGCCGCCAAAGAGTTCCCGAGGCATATCTGGAGCAGCTGCTGCAAACGCTCAAGCGCGCGGGCATCGTGGACGCGGTGCGCGGCGCACAGGGCGGCTACCGCCTGGCCAAGCCCCCGCGCGATGTCTCGGTTGGCGATGTGCTGCACGCGCTGGAAGGCTCGGTCGCTCCCTCGGAATGCGTCCTGTCCACCGATTCCTGCGAGCGCTCCGGCGGATGCGCCATGCGCCTGGTCTACCGGAAAATCAACGAATCCATCGAGAACATCATCGGATCCACCACATTTCAGGACGTGCTTGACGACCAGCGCAGGCTGGACGAGCGGGCTCCACAAGAGGTGATATAACGTGACCATCTACATGGACAACGCGGCAACCACGAGGGTGAAGCCCGAGGTGCTCAGGGCCATGCTGCCCGCCCTTGAGGAGACCTACGCAAACCCCTCCAGCATTCACCAGGCCGGCCGTGAGGCGCGCAAGGCTGTGGACGCAGCGCGCAGGCAAGTGGCTAAGGCCCTGGGCGCGCAGCCCAAGGAGATCTACTTTACCGGCTGCGGCACCGAGTCGGACAACTGGGCGATCAAGGGCATCGCCGCCGCGCGCGGAAACCGCGGCCGCCACATCATTACCACGGCTATCGAGCACCACGCCGTGCTGCACACCTGCGAGACGCTGCGGGGACAGGGCTTTGAGATTACATATCTGCCGGTGGATGAAAACGGCCTGGTGAGCGCGGCCAGCGTGGAGGCGGCGCTTCGGCACGACACGATTCTCGTCTCGGTGATGATGGCGAACAACGAGATCGGCACAATTCAGCCCCTCGCGGAGATCGGCGCGCTGTGCCGCAGCCGCAAGGTAGCCTTCCACACCGACGCCGTGCAGGCCGTGGGCTCCATTCCGGTGGACGTGGAGAAGCTAAGCGTCGATCTGCTGTCCTTGTCGGCCCACAAATTTCACGGCCCTAAGGGCGTGGGCGCGCTGTACGTTCGCACGGGAGTGCTGCTGCCCAACTTCATGGACGGCGGCGCGCAAGAGCGAGGCAAGCGCGGCGGCACGGAGAACGTGGCGGGCATTCTGGGCCTGGGCGCGGCCATTGAGTTGGCCACTGCCGACCTGCCCGGCCATATGGCGCGTCTGGGCGCCCTGCGCGACCGCCTCATCGAAGGGATCCTTGCGCGCATCCCGGAGGTGCGCTTAAACGGCCACCGGGAGCGTCGTCTGCCGGGCTACGTGAACGTATCCATCCGGTATGTGGAGGGCGAGGCTCTCCTGTTGCGCCTGGACCTGTGCGGCGTGTGCGGTTCCTCAGGCTCGGCCTGCACGTCCGGGTCGCTGGATCCCTCGCACGTTCTGCTGGCCATCGGCTTGCCGCACGAAATCGCGCACGGGTCGCTCAGGTTGTCCCTGTCCGACGACACCACCGTGGAGGAAGTGGACGAGGTGCTGCGCATCCTCCCGGAGGTTGTGGACGCGCTGCGGCAGATGTCACCGTTGTTCGCTCAAAAAAAGGAGGCGGCCATCCGTGTATAGCGATAAGGTAATGGATCACTTCTCAAACCCGCGCAACGTAGGCTCGCTGGAGGATGCAAGCGGCGTCGGCACGGTGGGCAACGCCAAGTGCGGCGACATCATGCAGATGTCCCTTAAGATTGAAGACGGCGTGATCACCGATGTCAAGTTCAAAACCTTTGGCTGCGGCGCGGCCATCGCCACCAGCTCCATGGCCACCGAGATGATCAAGGGCAAAAGCGTGGAGGAAGCCCTGCAGCTGACGAATAAGGCCGTGGCCGAAGCGCTGGACGGGCTGCCGCCCGTGAAGATGCACTGCTCCGTTCTGGCGCAGGAGGCCGTGACGGCCGCCATCGCCGACTTTTACGACCGTACGGGCGTGCCCTATCCCGCGGCCCTTCAAAAGGCCATGGAAGCAGTCAAGCAGGATGAGGGGCACTAAGCGCGACCCCCGCCTCCGCGTGAACGCCGCCTCACAGATGTGGTTGTTCGCGGCTGCAGCAGAACATGCAAAGGCCCGGCGGTTTCGTACCGACCGGGCCTTCTCATGCTCCCGCCAGCATAAAGGCGCATGCAAGGCGCTGCAACGCAAGGCCGAAGGAGACGGCGATGAGCAGGGGATTCGCACGGGAGCCGACCACTTCATGGTTTCGTTTGCAGCCCAGTCTCACGCGGTGCTGTCGCCGAACGCGCGGGCCTCCGTCACCAAGGGCTGTAGGTACTCGCATACGCCCACGGGCGCAAGGCTTCAAAACCGCCGCGGGAAAACGTGCCCAAAAGGCCGCGTTTACGGACCGCAAGCTGCTGATAAGAGGAAGTGCAAAGCGGTGTGGGAGGAGTGCATGTCCGTATGGGGGTTGTTCTGGTGATAGTCGGCGGCAGGTTCGATGTGCTCCGCGCGCTGGGCTTGGATAAGCAGCGGCGCATTATCAAGGCGCCTTTCCAGCGCTTTCTTGCTGGCGAGCGTGGTGCAGAGTTGGTTGCGGATGCCTGGCTCTGCGCCGGCCCGGCCGTAACCTCCTCCGGCGTGTTCGCCTTTGGCAGGCTGCCGACCGCGGGACTTAGCTATCTGCCCGCCAAATGGGCTATAACGGGGTTCGCCATACTGCTCGTGGTTTTGCCTGCCCAGGCCGACGGCGCGCGTAAGGGGCGTGTTCGGCTAACGTTCTTGTTGATGTCTTAGGCCGGATCATGGGCATGCCGAAATGGGCGCTGTGCATCGCGCCCTTCTGCACCAATCCGCAGCTGCCCGTGCAGAAGTTTACCTGACGTCCCCGCTTGCGCTCACCGCCGTGGCGGCTGCTTGCGCGGCGCTCGTATGAACTCCGCCCTGTTTCTGTTGTGGGAGAGTCCAGGCAAGTCGTCGCGCCGCGATGCAGCCCTTCAGCCGATCGCCCAGGTCTGGTCGGTTACCAGCTCCACCTTGCCGGAGGCGGCCGAGCGGATGCCCGCGTCCAAAATGGCCTGCGCGTCTATGTTCAGGGGCAGGTCAAGCGTCTCGTGCAGGGGCTCGCCGCTGTCCAGGCAGTGCAGCACTTCCTCGCCCAGGCTCGCGCGGCCCTGCGGCAGCGCCGGCGCGTCGTATACCTCGTCCGGCGTCATGCCGTGGCGCGTCTTGTACAGCTTTACCTGGTCGGCGTCCACAACCAGCGTGCCATCAAGCCCGTACACGATCGGGCCGTGCGGGATGCCGCTGCTCACGCTTGTCCATGAGCCCTCCAAAATGGCCACGGCCTCTGGGAAGCGCGCTGTGATGGTCGCGTAGTCCTCCGCGTCGCCGTAAGGGCTGTTAAAATTTGCCTTCATACCATAGGCGGCAACGGCTTTCTGCCCGATGAACCAGCGCGACAGGCACGCTCCGTAACAGCAGTAGTCCAGCAGCGCTCCACCGCCCGGCGCGCTTTGGTGCCACCATTCATAGCCCTTCTCCACGTCGGTAATCACCTGACCGTACATAAGCGGACCGAGGGATTCGCTGTTGCGATAGGTCAGCTTGAACACACGGCCTACTGCGCCCTCCTGCGTAAGTTTGTGCGCCAGGCGGACGGCCGGGTTCCATGTGGAGGGCCAGTTGACGATGATCCGCCCGCCGCCCTCGCGGGCCGCGCGGGCCATGCGCAGCGCGCCTTGCGTGGTGACGCACATGGGCTTCTCCAGCACTACGTGCGCACCCGTGCGCAGAATAGCTTCGCCGATCTCGGGGTGCATGGCGTTGTCCGCGCACATGAGAACGATGTCAAGCCGCTGCTCGCGCAGCATCGCCCGCCAGTCGTCGTAGATGTGCGGAATGGCAAGCCGCGCCTCCACGTCACGCCGGATGCCCACGCGCGTGCCCTTGCTGTCGTTAATAGGCTGCACGAGCGGCTGGTTGTCCGCGCTGGCCACAAACGACACGCGTTCGCCCAGCTTGGAGAAGGATGGCGCATTGGACAGAATGTGGCTGTGCGCGTAGCCGATGATCCCCAGGCGGTAGGTGGGCTTCATGGTGCGTGCCTCCCTTTGTGCGCGCCGATATCGCGGCGCAGGATATCGCCTTCCTCAAGGCGCACCGGTGCAGTCAGGCGAACGTGCGTGCGGGGGTGCGGCGCGGACGGGATGGCTGTGCCCTCCTCGTCCGTTAACCCAGATACAGAGAAATCGCAAATGCCCAAAGGGGTGAGCGCCGTAAGCGTTTCCCCTTCCGAAAACCGGTTGCGCTGCTCCACAAGCGCGCGGCCACCCTCGCACCTGAGCACGCGCGCCACGTATTCCGCCGTCTGCACCGTGCCCACCGTGCCGGGCGGATCGGCCGGACGACCAAAGTAGAACCCCGTGGTGAAGGGCCGATGCCCGGCGCGCTCCACTTCGGCAAGCTCGGCCGGGTCGGCCGTCCAGCCGGCAGGGTCGGCCAGGTAGCGGTCCAGCGCTTGGCGATAGGCGCGCGTCACCGTGGCGACATAGTAGTCCGTCTTCATGCGGCCTTCGATTTTAAGGGCCGCAAAGCCCGCCGCGCACAGCTCATCCACGTGCTGTATCATGCACAGGTCGTGCGCTGAGTATATGTAAAACCCCCGGCTGTCCTCGCCGACCGGCATGTACTCGCCGGGGCGCTTTTCCTCCACCAGGGCGTATTTCCAGCGGCAGGGCTGGGCGCACGCGCCTTGGGTGGCGTCCCGCCCGGTCAGGTGGTTGGAGAGCACGCATCGTCCGCTCATGCTGGCGCACATGGAGCCGTGCACACACCCTTCCAGCGGCGGGTCCGGCGCAGCGGCCGCCATGGCCGCAAGCCGCGCCATGGACAGCTCGCGCGCCGGAATCACCCGCGCCGCGCCCATGTCGCGCCATAGGCGCGCGGTCTCGGCGTTCGTCGTGTTCGCCTGTGTGGATACGTGCAGTGCAAGGCCAGGAACGGCCCTGCGCAAAGCGGCGAACACGCCCGGATCGGCCACGATGGCCGCATCCACGCCGATCTCCTCGCACGCACGCGCCACGTCCACAAGGCCGGGCACGTCCTCGTCGTAGGCGAATATGTTCAGCGTGACGTACACGTAAACGCCCGCGGCGTGCGCGTAGCGCACGGCGGCGTCCAGCTCGTCCGGAGCAAAGTTGTCGCAGAAGGCCCTCAGCCCGTACTGCTTCGCGCCCAGGTACACAGCGTCCGCGCCGTAACGCACGGCCGCCCGGAGCGCGTCAAAGCTCCCCGCGGGCGCGAGGAGCTCGGGCAGGCGCTTGTTGTGCCGCGACGTCATGGCCGCCTCGTGGGGCTGGCTGTGGCGCGGGGGCCGGCGGACGGCCGCGGCGTGATTGTGGCGGAGGCGCGCGGCGTGGCCGACGTATTGGGCGAGGCCGATGCGCGGCCGGCCTGGCCGCGGTCGTACTCCTCCCACAGGGGGCGGTACTCCGCCTTGGCTTTATTGTGCTCCTCCAGCGTCTTGCTGAACTGCAGCTCGCCCGCTTCCGGGTCGCGCGTGAGAAAGTACAGGTACCCGTCGGCCATGTAGCCCTCGTCCGGCGTCACGGCCGCCTCCATGGCGGCGCGGCCCGGCGCGCACACGGGCCCTGGCGGAAGACCACCGTGCAAATAGTCGTTGTAGGGCGACTGCACGGCCAGATCGCCCGCGGAGAGCGCCAGGCGCGTTATCCCCAATGCATACTTGACCGGCACGTCACTCTCCAGCTTCATGCCTTTCTGCAAGCGCAGGTGGAACACGGCCGACACCTTGGCGAAATCCTTCGTCTTGGCCTCACGCTCGATGATGGAGGCCAGGGTGATCACGTCTGACATGCTCATGTCGTTGCGCTCGGCTCCTGTAAAGCATGCGGCGTTGAAGATGTCGTCACATCGCATGAGCATTTTGCGGATGATGCCGGCAGGCGTTTCGTCCGTATAGATCTCGTAAGTATCAGGGAACAAAAAGCCCTCCAATGCATACTTGACGCCCTGCTGCTGTGAGGCGAGCAGATCGCTCACAAAGGGGATATCGTCAAACTCGCTGCCGGTTTTACACAGGCTTAAGAATTCGGAGGTATTGTCTATGGCCTCCTGCTGCACAAGCGAGGCGGCAATTTGCTCCAGGGTAAGCCCCTCCACGATGCGGAAGCGCATGGTCTTCTGCCCGCCGTCGCCCGCCGTCAGCGCGTCGATGATCTGCGCCACCGTCATGGAGGGCGAAAGGTCGTAGCTGCCGGCCTTCAGCTTGGAGTTCTGGCCGAGGAACTCGCTCATGTATTGAAATACGCCCTTGTTGCGGATGAGCCCCTCGTCATACAGCGCCGTGGCGATAGTGCGCACGGACGCGCCGTAAGGCACAACCACGCGCCGCGTCGTCTCGTCTCCCTGGTCGGGCGGAGACAGATAGTGCCTGTCCACATATGTCCATACGGTAAACAAAAGGCCCGCAACGATCAGCCCGCTTGTGAGATACACAAGCACCGGACGCAGAATGCGCCATACGATGGGCAAAATCGCACGCCCGCTCTTCTTCTCCGCGTTGCCGCGTTGTGCCATGCGTTCCTCCCCATGTCTGCAAGCTCTTTACCGATGAAACGAGGCAGGAGCGGCGGGCGTTCACCGCTGCTAGCTCGTCAGGGCGTCCAGGTCGATGCCGGCCGCTTCGCCCAATATCTTATAGATGTCCGCCACCAGCTTCTGCAGGCGCATCTCGGCCATCAGAAAGGCCGCGCATTCCGGGGAAAACTGCAGTACCTGGCCGATCTTCTGAAGGCGCTCCATCTCGTCAGGATCGGGCCTTCCCCCGCCCGCCACGGCGATCTGCAGACGCATCTGCAGCTTCTTGAACTCTTCAATCAGCGCCTTGTTCGTGTCGCTCTCATACGCGGCGTCGCGCGCCTGCTGCCAGGCGCGGCGCTCCTCCGACTCCATGATTGCACGCGCGAGCTGGTGCGCCAAATCGTACGGATTCATCAAGCGGCCTCCTCGCGGATCAGTTGTCCACCACCACGGGCAGAATCATGGGGCTGCGGCGGGTTTTCTTGTACAAAAACTCGTGCAGATCGTCGCGCACGCGGGTCTTCAGTGCGCCAAAGTCCGCGCCCATGCCCCCGCGCAGGTCGCCTATAGCGCGCTCCACAATATGGCGTGCCTCCTCGACCAGGGCGTCGCTCTCGCGCACGTACACAAAGCCGCGCGTGATGATCTCCGGCTCGTGCAGCATCTGTCCGCTTGTCTTGGAGATAGGAATGACCACAACGAGCAGGCCGTCCTGCGAGAGAAGCTTGCGGTCGCGCAGCACCACGTTCCCCACGTCGCCGATGCCAAGACCGTCCACGAGCACCGATCCCGCCGGCACCTCGCCGGCGATGCGGATGCGGTTGCGCGTCACCTCGATCATATCGCCCAGCTCGGGTACCACGATCCGGTCGGCCGTCATGCCCATGCTTTCGGCAAGCAGGGCGTGATGGTGCAGATGGCGGTACTCGCCGTGCACGGGGATGAAATACTGCGGCTTAACGAGCGCGTGCATGAGCTTCAGCTCATCCTGGCAGGCGTGGCCGGAGGCGTGAATGTCCGCCAGGGCCTCGTAGATGACCTCCGCGCCGCGCCGAAACAGCGCGTTGATTACGCGGGAGACATATTTTTCGTTTCCGGGGATGGGCGTGGCGGAGATGATGACCATATCGGAGGGCCGGATCTCCAGCTTGCGGTGCTCGGAGTTGGCCATGCGCGCAAGGCCGGACATGGGCTCGCCCTGCGAGCCGGTTGTGATCACCACGATCTCGTTGTCCTGATACTGATCGAGGCGGTCGATATCGATGAGCCGCCCCTCGGGAATGTGCAGCTCGCCCAGCTGCATGGCCACGTTCGTCACGTTGATCATGGAGCGGCCGGTGAGACACACGCCGCGGCCGTAACGCGTGGCTGCGTCTACTGCCTGCTGGATGCGGTGGATGTTCGAGGCGAACATAGCGATAATGATACGGCCGGTGGCCCGTTTGAACAGGTTGTTGAGCGACTCGCCCACCTTTTTTTCCGAGAGCGTATGCCCGGGACGCTCCACATTGGTAGAGTCGCACAAAAGGCACAGCACGCCTTTTTTGCCCAGCTCGGCCAGCTTTTGAAGGTCGGCGATCTCCCCGTCCACGGGCGTATAGTCGATCTTAAAATCGCCCGTATGTACGATGACGCCCATGGGCGTGTGGATGGCCAGCGCCACCGCGCCGGCGATGGAGTGGTTCATGCGCACGAATTCCACGGTAAAGCAGCCAAGCTTCACCGAATCGCCCGCCTTGATGATGTTCAGGCGCACGTCGTTCATTTTGTGCTCTTTAAATTTCAGCTCGCAAAGCGCCAACGTCAGGCGGGTGCCAAACACGGGAGCGGGGGTGTTCTTCAGCACGTACGGCAGGGCCCCGATGTGGTCCTCATGAGCGTGCGTGATTAGGTACCCGCGCACGCGGTCCTTGTTGCGCTGCAGGTAGGTGGTGTCGGGAATGACTAGGTCGATGCCCAGCATATCCTCCCGCGGGAATGTGAGACCGCAATCGACAACGACGATGTCGTCCTCATACTCGATGACGGTCATGTTCTTGCCGATCTCGTCCACCCCGCCCAGCGGGATGATGCGCAGCTTCGGCCCTTTATCCAGTTTTGTTCTTGCCACGGAAATACCAAGCCTCCAACATAAATTTCAAGCGATAAAGCCGCTTATGCGGCCTTTCCTTCAACGCAAACACAAAACCCCGTCGGGTGGCGCGCAACAACGCGCCGCCCTTCAACGACGGCTTTGTTCTTTATCCAATAGCCTTCCCTGTGCGGGAGGCTGTCAGCCATGGGAATCAGCGCCGCATGGAATAAACCGACGACCGTTCGTGACGGCCCATACCGCGCGCCTATGAAAAGCGCTTGCGCGCTACGTCAATCATCGTAAAATTATAGCATGCCGTTCTATCGGCGTCAAGCGGTCGCCGCTAAGGCACCTGTTCGGCGCGCTGTACGTACATGCCGCCGCGCGTTCTGGAATAGCGCAGATCGAGTACATAGGCAGCGGAGCCGGTCTGTTGCGTGAACTGCGCGTCTTTGTATGTGCGCGACCATATATACAGCGTGGTGACGGCTATGCCCTCCTGCAGCTTGTGCGAGAAGGCACAGCCCGATTTCCACAGGGCGCTGCCGTCCGCGCCCGTGTCCTCGGTGATAAATCCCAGGTCCATGCGGCCGGTGAAGAAGCCGAACAGCGCGCATACCTTCTGGCTTCCGCCGTCCGGTTTGGGCAGCTCGGCGATGACCTGCAGCCAAGGCGTCGAGCCGTCCAAGCGGGCAACGCCCGCGGCCAGCACCATGTCCTCCCGCGCCATGTCGGCCTCCACGACCGCGCGCAGCGTCCATACGCCGTCGATGGGCGTGATGAGCAGGAACCAGGCCGTGGCGGCGTCGGCGCTGTACAGGCGAAGAGCCAAGGCGTCCTCTTCAGACACATCGCACGCGATCAGCTCTGCCGTGCCCAGGCCCGGCTTCAGCCCCTGTACGCCCTGCGCAGCCATAAAGGCGGAGAGTTGCTCGCTTAACTTGCCCTCCGGCGGCGCGTCTTTCGCAAACACAAGAAGCGCCAGCTCCTCGCTCAGGGGCTGCTGCACGGAAATCGTGCGGCAGGCCAGAAGGCCGGGCAGACCTTTGCCGTTCGTGACAGGGCGCATACCCTCGGGCATGTGCAGCGCGTCCAGGGCGTCGTCACTCGCCGCCCCTGCCGTGGCCGAGGGCGACGGCAGGGGCGGCAGGGTCGCAGGAGGCGCCGTGCGGACATGCGGCGTGGGCGCCGGGGTGGACGCCGCCGCCGGGCTCGCCGCGCATCCGGCAAGCGTGGGCAACAGCATCGCCGCCGCGATGAGCCGAGTCAGCCGCATGCGTCCCACACCTTCCATGGCGTTTTTCTCCTTGTGCCGTGCCAGTTCCTCGCTTTGCACAAACCGGCGCGGGCGGGCGCCGCGGTCAAGTTGCGCCATATGACAAAACTTGGGGCGCCCTGTGCATATTGTATCAGAACAGGCGCGTTATGCAACTTATTTTCCTCCCGACAGCCGCGCTGGCATCGCGGACGACGCGGCGACATATGCATGGGACAAACCCACGCGAAGGAGGCTGAAACCGCATGGCCCACAGATACTCGTACCGCCGTCAGCGCGCGCACTATCGCAGCGCGTCCGTATTGCCGCGTCTGGGCGTCGTACTGGCGGCCGTCGCCGTATGCGCGCTCGTACTTTCCGCCACAGGGCTGGGCAGCTATCTGGCCCAGCGTTTCTTTGTGCCCTTCTACCAGCGTATGGCGGCAGGGGCCGCCGCGCCCTCCCCGGCTCCATCCGCAGAGCCCTCGCGCGCGCCGGCAGCCGGCGCGCAGGCCACGGCGTCCAAGGCGCCCGCGCCTTCCGGCACCGCGCTAGTGGACGTGCCCGCACAGCCCATTTACGCGGTGCAGCTGGGCGTCTTTTCCAGCGAATCCGCCGCGCAGAGCGAAGCGCAAATCGTCGCCGAGCGAGGCGGCGCGGGGTACGTGCTGGAGGATGGCGGGCGCTACCGTGTGCTCGCCGCCGCGTATATCACCATCGAGGACGCGCGGTCCGTGCGCGACAACCTGCTAAAATCGCAGGGCATGGACGCGGCGGTGTACACGGGCGGCACGGGGGTCATGTCGCTGCGCGTAACGGCCGCGGCCGATCGCATCGCGCAGCTGCAGGCGGCCTTCGACGCCCGGCTTGCGGCCATGGAGGCGCTCATGGCGCTCTCTCAGTCCATCGACGCCAAAGCGGCGGACTTGCCGCAGGCGACGCAGCGGGTGCAGGATATGCGCTCCGCCCTCGCTCCTCACCTAACGAATCTTGGGCAAATGCAGAAAGCCAGCGGGCAGACGGACATTGCCGCCGCACTGCTGCAGGAGACGGCGTTGCTGGATTCTTTCCTTGCGTCGCTTACCCAGAACCAAGGTACGGATATGGTAGCCATGTCGCAAAAAGTGAAGTATAATACACTTAGTCTGCTCGATTCCTATACGCGCGCGTTTGACGCTTTTCTCACGTAAGGCAAGCCCGCAACTATAGTTATCGGTACTTGCGAGGGGATGTTCATGCTGACCGTACGCGAAATAGCGATTGAACTGGGCGCGGAGGTTCTTGCCGGCGCGGATTTGCTCGAGGCGGAGGTGGCCACTGCGTGCGGCGCCGACCTGATGAGCGACGTACTCGCCTTTGTCAAGGACCGCTCGGTTCTGCTCACGGGCCTTGTGAACCAGCACGTCATGCGCACCGCAGAGGTGCTTGACGTGCTGGCGGTGGTGTTTGTGCGCGGCAAGCGCCCACCCGACGACGTGCTGGAGATGGCGCGCGACCGCGGAATCGCCATTCTGCTCACGCAGCACACGCTGTTTACGGCGTGCGGCCTGTTGTACAACCAAGGCCTGCGCGGGGGTACCCGCGCATGAGCCAGCCGACGCTGCATGAAACCTGGAAGGTGCGCAAGGGCGATTTCGCCACCGCGGGCGAAGCGTCCGGCGCTATTAAGCGTCTGCTCAAGCAGATTGGCGTGCCGGCCGTAACTGTGCGGCGCGTGGCCGTGGCGACCTACGAGGTGGAACTCAACCAGGTCATCCACTCTTTGGGCGGCACCATCGCCCTGGATGTGGACGAACAGCGGGTGCGCGTGGTGGCCAAAGATACGGGCCCGGGCATTCCCGATATCGAGCTCGCCATGCGCGAGGGTTACTCCACCGCCACCGACAGCGTGCGCAACATGGGCTTTGGAGCGGGCATGGGGCTGCCCAACATGCGCCGCAACGCTGACGAATTCGACATCCAGTCGGCAGTGGGCGCGGGTACGACCATCACAATGACCTTCAGCCTGCAAGGAGGCGCGTCAAGCTGATTACGCATAGCGTCACGCTGGACAAGGAGCGCTGCAAAGGCTGCACAAACTGCCTGAAAAGGTGCCCCACGGAGGCGATTCGCGTGCGCGAGAACCGCGCCCGAATCATCGGCGAGCGCTGTATCGACTGTGGCGAATGTATCCGCGTTTGTCCCTATCATGCCAAGATCGCCATCACCGATTCGCTCACCTCCATCATGCGCTGGAAACACCGCATCGCCCTGCCCGCGCCCGCGCTATACGGGCAGTTTAAGAACCTGAAGACCATCGACCATGCGCTGTCAGGGCTTTTGTCGCTGGGCTTCACAGACGTATTCGAGGTGGCCCGCGGCGCGGAGTACATCTCCCTGGCCATCAAGGAGAGACTGAAGACCCGGCGGTCCGGCGCGCCGCTCATCTCCTCCGCCTGCCCGGCCATCGTGCGCCTGGTGCAGGTACGCTTTCCGGGCCTCATCGACAACATTGTGGACATGGAGTCACCCATGGAGGCGGCGGCGCTCATCGCCAAGACCGAGTACGCCCGCCGCATGGGCGTGCCCGTGGAGGAGATCGGCGCGTTCTTCATCACGCCCTGCGCCGCCAAAATGACAGCCGTGCACAACCCGATTGCGGGCGGCGTGTCGCACGTGGACGGCGCGATTTCCATTTTGGATATTTACGGAGCACTCTCGGCGCAGCTGCGCGAAGAGTTTGAGCCGCGCCCGCTGCGCCGGGCCCAGTATTTCGGCGTCGGCTGGGCAAGCAGCGGCGGCGAGGCCACGGCTGTCGGCGCGGACGCTTCTCTGGCCGTGGACGGCATCCAAAACGTCATCCACGCCCTGGAAGAGATCGAGAACAACAAGCTGACCGACCTGGTCTTCTTCGAGGGCCTAGCCTGCACGGGCGGATGCGTTGGCGGCCCGCTTGTGTTCGAGAACGGTTTCGTGGCAAAAAACCGTCTGCGCAAACTCATCGAAGCGCTGCCGCGCACGCCGCTGAACGAAACGATTGCCGACCTTGCGGCATACGACCTGCAAATGAGCGGCTGCATTGAACCCAACACCGCCATGCAGCTGGATGAATCGCTCGCCGAGGCGCTGCGCAAGCTGGAGCAGCTGGACGCCATCCAGAAGGATCTGCCCGGCCTGGACTGCGGCTCGTGCGGCTCCCCCACCTGCCGCGCGCTGGCTGAGGACATCGTGCGCGGGGACGCTTCGGAGATCAACTGCATCTTCCGCCTGAAGGAGGAAGTGCGCCGCATGGCGCAGGCCATGGTGGATTTGGGCAATATGACCAGGCGATAGGGCGCATCCGCCCGCACAGGAGGTTCATCCATGACCGTTTCGGATCTTATAAAGCTCATCGACGGACAAGCCCTTACGGGCGACGCGGGCCTTGGCAACGTGGTGGGCAGCGGTCTTTCCTGCGACCTGCTCTCCTGGGTGATGAGCCACGGCGTTGCGGGTATGGCGCTCATCACGGTGCAAACGCACATGAACGTGGTGGCTGTGTGCGCGCTGCTGGACATCGCCTGTCTTGTGGTTACCGAAGGCATCGCCGTGCCGCCGGACGTGGTTGCGCGCGCCGCCCAGGAAGGCGTGGCCGTGCTGAGCACGCCCCGCACCGCCTACGACGTGTGCGGCGCGATGATGGCGGCAGGCATTCCTCCGGCACACAAATGAAGTGCGCCGCCGACCTGCACATCCATTCCTGCCTCTCCCCCTGCGGCGAGGAGGACATGACGCCCGGAAGCATCGCGGGCATGGCGCACATCAAGGGACTGGACGTCATTGCGGTGACCGACCACAACGCGGCGCGCAACCTACCCGCAGTGGAAAGGGCGTGCGCGGAGTACGGCATCGCGCTGCTGCCGGGCCTTGAGTGCACCTCGGCCGAGGAGGTGCACGCGCTGACGTACTTTCCTACCGTTTGCGCCGCGCTGGCCTTCGAGGAGGCGCTGCAGGCCCATCGCATGCGCATCCCAAACCGCCCGGCCCTTTGGGGCCGGCAGGTGATCATGAACGAGGAGGACGAGGAGATCGGCGAGGAGCCCGGCTGGCTGATCCCCGCGCTGGACCTGCCCCTTGACGAGCTGCACGCGCTGTGCACGGCGCACGGAGGGCTGCTTGTGCCCGCGCACATCAACCGGGGCGACAACGGCCTGCTCAACGTGCTGGGCTTTTTGCCGCCGAACGCGCACTACGCGGCGCTGGAGGTGAGCGAGTACGCCCCCGCGCCCACCGTACCGCTTACGCCGTATAAAATACTGCGCTCCTCCGACGCCCATACGCTTGCGGACATCGCTGAACGCGGCTTTACCATCGACTGCCCCGAGAAGACGACGGCCGGCGTGTTCGCCGCCTTAACGCAGTTTTCCAACCGCACAAAACAGTAGATGAGGAGTGTTGCGCATGGAGTTTGCACCAAGGGCGCTGGTGACCGGAGGTTCCTCGGGCATAGGCAAGGGCATCGCCCTCGTGCTTGCCGAACAGGGTTACGACGTGGCCGTCACTTACGGCGACAACGCCGAAGGCGGCCTGGAAACCGTGGAAGAGATCCGCGCGCTTGGCCGCCGGGGCTTTTGTTACCAGGCGGACCTGTCCACCTCCGACGCGCCCGAGCGGGTTGTACGCCAGGCCATCGCCGATCTGGGACATCTGACGCTGCTGGTGAACAACGCGGGGCGCACCATTCACCACAGCGTGATGTTCACCTCGGCGCAGGAGATGGACTATATCTACGGCCTGAACTACCGGGCATATCTACTGTGTACGGGCGCTGCGGCGCGGCACATGGCCAAGCGCGGCATCAAGGGCTGCATTTTGTTCATTACGTCCACGCACGGCGAGCGCGCCTACGCCAACGACGTTATGTACGGTTCGCTCAAAGCGGGCATCAACCGCGCCTGCCAATCCATCGCGCTGGATCTGGCTCCTTACGGCATCCGCGCGAACTGCATCGCCCCCGGCGCGACGAACGTGCGCGACTGGAACGAACGCAGCGCCTTTGCCGAGGCCATTCCGCTGCAGCGTTTCGGAACCCCGCGCGAGAACGGCGAGCTGGCGGCCTTTCTGGCGTCCGACAAGTGCACCTACATCACCGGCGCCACTATCCGCGTGGACGGCGGACTGATTCTGCCGGGCATGATTGAGGGCAGCAGACTGCAGCCCGAGCTCGTGCACGCACAAACCGCTCCGGACTGGCTGCAAAAGGTACGTAAAATGGTGGACGACCTGCCCGAGGAGGAATGAGCATGAGCCTTCAGATTACCGCCGTCAAGGCCATCGAAACGGCCCCGCAGAAGGGCTGCAACCTGATCGTCGTAAAGATAGAAACGAATCAGCCGGGCCTTTACGGGCTGGGCTGCGCTACGTTCACGCAGCGCCACAAAGCCGTCGTCACGGCCATACGCGAGTACATGCACCAGCTGCTTGTGGGGCGCGATCCCACTCAGGTGGAGGACTGCTGGCAAGTGATGCTCAACTCCTCCTACTGGCGCAACGGCCCGGTGCTCGGCAACGCCATCTCGGGCTGCGACATGGCGCTTTGGGATATTCTTGGAAAAATGGCGGGTATGCCCGTGTACCAGCTGTGGGGCGGCAAGATCCGTCCGGCGGCGGCCGTGTATCGCCACGCGGACGGCGCGTCGCCCGAGGCCGTGGCGGAGAACGTGCGTAAGTACATGAGCGAAGGCTACCAGTACATCCGCATCCAGATGGGCGGGTACGGCGGAAAGCTGCGCTATACCACCTCGCCCGAGGGGGCGCCGGACGGCCAGTATTTTGACCCGCTAGCCTACATGCGCTCCGTGCCCAAGCTGTTTGATTGTGTGCGGCGGACCTGCGGCGAGGACGTGGAGTTGCTGCATGACGTGCACGAGCGCCTAACGC
This sequence comes from Eubacteriales bacterium, assembly GCA_031553225.1. GTDB lineage: Bacteria > Bacillota > Clostridia > Christensenellales > UBA1750 > JAVBLU01. The sequence goes on along the minus strand of JAVBLU010000024.1, from coordinate 17,459 downwards.
CCATCGACACCGTGCGCCTGGCGAAAAGCTTGGAGCAGTACCGACTGTTTTTTCTGGAGGACTCCCTCCCGCCCGAGCAGGGCTTCTGGTTTGAGAAGATCCGAAACGCCGCCGCGGTGCCTCTGGCCATGGGCGAGCTCTTCAACAACCCCATGGAGTGGCTGCCGCTCATCCAGAACCGCTGGATCGATTTCATCCGCTGCCACATCTCGCAGATTGGCGGCGTGACGCCCGCACGCCGCCTGGCCGCGGTGTGCGATGCCTTCGGTGTGCGCACGGCCTGGCACGGCCCGGGCGACGTTTCCCCCGTCGGCCACGTGGCCAACCTGCACCTGGACCTGTCCACGCCCAACTTTGGCATTCAGGAATGGTGCGGCATGGAGAACCTCCCCCAAATCCAGGAAGTGTTCACTGGCCTTCCCTGGATTAAGGGCGGCTATGCGTTCTGCAACGAAGGGCCGGGCTGGGGCATGGACATTGACGAGACCGCCGCCGCCAAATACCCTTGCGACAGCACGCAGCCCCGCTGGCTTCTCTCGCGCATACCGGACGGAACGTCTGTCAAGGCATAAACACCGCTCCGCATACAACGCCAGACGCCCGGCCCCGCACAGGGACGCCGGGCGTTTTTGCGCCGCGGCCGTTTCAGACGGCCTATTGGCTGCAATGGGCGCTTGCGGACAGAAATGAGCATGGGGCCGTTTACGCGCCTTTGCTGGAGACGCGCAGGTGGGATACGGCGGCCGCAATGTCCACCAGGCCTGCGCCCTCGGCGTTCGGGTTCCCCACGAGCTCGCTGGCCGTTTGCATCAGCGCGTCCTTGATCTGGCAGGGCGTCAGACGGGGGTCGTATTGCCGCAAGAGCGCGCAGCAGCCGGCCACAAGCGGACAGGCCACCGACGTGCCGGTCATTACGGAGTATGGCTCCACGCCGCTTTTCAGCGGACCGCTTATGTAGTCCGTGTCCGCGCGCACCGAGTGAATGGCCACGCCCGGCGCCACGATGTCCGGCTTGACACGCTCGCCTACCGGCCCCCGGCCGGAGAAGTTCGGGATGGTGTCCGCGTGGCGGTCCGCCTGGCGGCCGTCGTTCGCGGCACCCACAGTGATCACCTTCTCCGCCACGCCGGGCGAGGTGATGGAGCCGGGACGCGGCCCGTTGTTGCCCGCCGCGGCCACAACCACGACGCCCTCGCGCCAAAGCCGCTCCGCCCCGCGCGTGAGGGCGTCGTTCATGTCGCTGCTTGTGGTGGCGCCAAGCGACATGGACACTACGTCCACGCCATAGCGGCGATGGTTGTCGATTACCCACTGCATGCCGGCCAGCACATCGCTGGCCGTGCCCCCGCCGTCCTTGTCCATGGCCTTAATGATGAGCAGCTCGCACTCCGGCGCAATGCCCGCAAGCTTCCCGTCCGACATGTGACCGCTGCCCGCCGCCACGCCCGCGCAGAAGGTGCCGTGGCCGTTGTCGTCGTAAGGCTGTTGCCGCTTCTGCAGGATGTCCACAAACGCGCGGATGCGGCTATGCGGCACGGTAAAGTCGGGGTGCGGATAGATGCCCGTGTCGATGATGGCCAGCGTGACGCCCCTGCCGGTGAGTCCGCTGCGGTTCACGGCCCGCGCGCCTACCTGCGGGGCGGCGATGTTCATGTGCACCTGCACGCGCAGGTCATCCTCTATGTACGCAACGCACCGGGCGGCCGCTACGGCCGGCAGCAGCCTGCGCGGCACGTAAGCCGCCAAAGCGCTGATGATGGGCAGGTCGTGCACCAAAGGGCAGCCCAGCTCCTGTACAAAAGCGCGGCAGCGGCTGCAGCCCGACACGATGACACGCTCCCACTCAAGGCCCGGCCCCAGTGCCCTCCGCTGCAATTCCTTGCATATTTTTCCCTGCACACGTACCACCTCAACGGCATCGTATGCAGCTTCGCTTGACCTTGTTCAGCCGGGCTGCGGGCGGTGCAAGCGGCGCGCCTGCGCGCGGCGCTTGGTCGGCGAAGCCTTTTCCGCAGCAAAAAGCCCCTCCGCGAACACGGAGCAGCTTATGCGGTCCCTTGAGGCGTAAGGGCTATTTGATCTGCGGTGCGAGAATCTCGATGGCCTTCTTCAGCTGCGTGTCGTTCTCGGGCGTCAAGCGCGCCTTTCCGAGCTTTACGTCCTCGGGCAAATCCACGACTACGTCGGGGGTGATGCCCACCTTATGCACCACGCGGCCCTTGGGCGTAAAGTACTGGGCTGTGGTCAGCTGCATACCGGCGCCATCCGAGCGGAAGGTGTGCACGGTTTGCATAATGCCCTTGCCGAAGGTCTTCATGCCCACGATGGTGCCTACGCCGTGGTCCTGCACCGATCCGGCCAGAATCTCGGAAGCGGAAGCGGAGTGCTCGTTGACGAGCACCACGAGCGGCAGGCCAAGCATGGCCTTATCGGAGCGCTCCTCTTCGCGTTCGCCATAACGGTTTTCGCTGTATACGATAATGCCCTCCGGCTCCAGCGCATCGGCGATGCCCACAACGTCGGTCACAAAGCCGCCGGGGTTATCGCGCACGTCGATGATAAGCGCTTTCATGCCCTGTTTCGTCATGTCGGCGATGGCGCTGTTGAAGCCCGTCACGTCGTCGCCCATGAACTCGTAGATCGTCAGCAGGCCGATGCCTTCGCCCGCCATGCGGTACTCCACGCGGTTGATGGTGATGACGGCGCGCTTAAAGTTGTGCTCGGTGGGCGTGGTGCCGCGCAGAGTGGTGATGCGCGCGTCCGTGCCCGCCTCGCCCTTCATCATGGCCACGGCCTTGTCCATGTCCTCGCCGGTAACGTCCGTGTCGAACACGCGGATCACCTTATCGCCCGGCAGAATGCCCAACGCTTCGCCCGGGCTGTCCCGGAAGACGCGCATCACGGTAATCAGGTTGTCGTTTGGATCCACGGCCAGTTGCAGGCCCACGCCCGCGTACTTGCCCTCGATGCGCTGGTCAAGCGCTGCCTTGTCCTCGGGCGTGTAGTAGAACGTGTACGCGTCGCTTAGCGCCGCGAGCATGCCGCGCGCCGCGCCGTCGGTAAGCGTTTTGTCCTCCACGTCCTGCCAGTACTCCTTGTGGACGATGTCGGCGATCTCCGCTTGGCGCTTATAGCTTTGCAGCAGCTTATAATCGTCCGCGGTGATCATGATGTTGTTGTTCTCATTGATGCGCATATCAGCCATCACGGCCACGGTGGCCAGCGAGCTGGACGCCGCGATGATCAGGGCCCCAACGATCAGCCCGAGCGTCTTTAAGAAGCTGCGGTTCATGCAAATCCCCTTCCGATGCGCGTATACCCTGCTCATTATGCGCGCAAACGCCTGCGCATGCAACATGATTCTGCCGCGCTCATAAACACCCGGCCGCTTTACGGCTTCATGTTTTTGCGGCGCAGCCAGGCTTCGCGGGTCTTTTGCTCCGCACCCTGGTCGGAAGGCTCGTAAAAAACCTTGCCCTGCAGGGAGACTGGCAGATACGCCTGCTCCACGTAGTGCCCCGGAAAGTTGTGCGGGTACTTATACCGCGCGCCTTGTTTCTTCAGTTCCTGGTCGGCATAGTTCATATCGCGCAGGTAGGCGGGCACGCCCTCATGCCGCGCCGTGCGCGCGGCTTCCATCGCCGCTCCCATGGCCGCCACCACGGAATTCGACTTAGGGCTTTCGCATACGTAGATGATCGCCTGCGTCAGCGGAATGCCCGCCTCGGGCATGCCGATCGAGTCCATGGCGCGGGCGGCGGCTTCGGCGATGAGCATAGCGTTTGGGTTGGCCAGGCCGACGTCCTCGGAGGCGTGGACGGTGAGTCTGCGCACGATAATGCGCGGATCGACGCCCGCTTCAATCATGCGGAACGCCCAAAAGAGCGCGGCGTCGCTGTCCGACCCCCGAAGCGACTTGCAGAACGCCGAGAGCATATCGTAGTATAACGACTCGTCCATGGGGATATACGGCCGCTGTATGGATTCCTCCGCGACGGCCAGGGTTACGTGCACCGCGCCGTCGCTTGCCGGCTGTGTTGTGAGCGCGGCAAGCTCCAGGGCGTTGAGCGCCGTGCGCGCGTCCCCCCCGGACATGCGGGCGATATGCGCAAGCGCTTCCTCCTGAACAACAACGCCTATACGGCCCAGCCCGCGCTCCTCGTCCGTCAGAGCGCGGCGCATGGCGTGAACGACGTCCTGCGAGGTGAGCTGCAAAAACTCGAATACGCGGCAGCGTGATACGATAGCCGGTGTCATGGCGATGCGCGGGTTTTCGGTGGTGGAACCGATGAAGCGGATCACGCCCGATTCGATGGCGGGCAAAATAGCGTCCTGCTGCGCCTTGTTCCAGCGGTGGCATTCGTCCAGCAGCAGGTACGTCGCCTGGCTGTACAGCTTCAGGCGGCTCTCGGCGCGGGCGATCACCTCGCGCACATCGGAAACGCCCGAGGACACGGCGTTGAGCTTCTCGAAGGCGGCCTTGGTGCTGGCGGCCACAATGGCGGCCAGCGTGGTTTTGCCCGTGCCGGGCGGGCCGTAAAAGATGGAGGATTGCAGGCGGTCGGCCTCGATGGCGCGGCGCAACAGCCGCCCCTCGCCCACGATATGCGTTTGGCCGACAAACTCGGCAAAGGATCTCGGGCGCATACGGTCGGCCAGCGGCGCGGATTTTGCCTGAACGGCGGCAAACAAGTCCTCCATGCGCTCTCCCCCTTTTCTTTTGCCATTCTACGCAGGAATCCCGCTTCTGTAAAGCGAATATCAATTGCAAACAGTTATTTATTTGGTGATTCGCCCATGGAAGCACGGCGGTCGCACCACGGCGCGCCGTACAAGCCGCACTAAAGTAGGTGAGGCCGTTGATTTACAAACCCTTGGACGACACGCAGCGCTACCTGTTTTTAGAAGGCAACAACGCCTATGCATACCGTTTTTTGGGCAGCCACAAAACCGTGCAGGACGGGCAGACCGGCTACCGCTTTACCGTTTGGGCGCCCGAGGCCAAGGCCGTGTCCGTGGTGGGCGACTTTTGCGACTGGATCGTCACCGCCCACCCCATGACGTACACGCCGGGCGGGCTTTGGACGCTCTTCCTGCCCCTTGGGGATTTTTCCACCTACAAGTACGCCGTTCTGCCCGCCAAGGGCGGATGGACGATGAAATGCGATCCCTACGGCGTGCATGCGGAGACGCGGCCGCTCACCGGGTCCAAGACTTACGACCTTGCTGGCTACCAGTGGGGCGACGATGCCTTCATGAAGGCGCGCGCGGTGCGCAACCCGTACACCGCGCCCATGAACATCTACGAGATGCATTTGGGTTCGTGGAAGCTGGACGAGGAACGCCGCCCTTACACGTACGCCCGCCTGAAGGACGAGCTGCCCCCCTACCTTAAGGCCATGGGTTATACGCACGTACAGTTTCTGCCTGTCATGGAGCATCCCCTGGACGGTTCCTGGGGGTATCAGGTTACAGGGTTTTACGCCCCCACGTCGCGCTACGGCACGCCCAAGGAATTTATGGCGCTTGTGGACGCCTGCCATCAGGCGGGTATCTTCGTGCTGCTCGACTGGGTCCCCGCGCACTTTCCGCGCGACGGGCACGGCCTTGGCCGCTTTGACGGCACGGCCCTTTACGAGCATGCCGACCCGCGCCGCGGCGAGCACCGCGTTTGGGGCACGTATATGTTCAACCACGGACGCAACGAGGTGCGTTCTTTTTTGCTGAGCAACGCCGTATATTGGTTGTCCGAGTATCACGCGGACGGGCTGAGGGTGGACGCCGTATCCTTCATGATCTACCAGGACTACCTGCGCGAGAAGGGCGACTGGGTGCCCAACCGCTACGGCGGCCGGGAAAATATCGAAGCGATCGATTTCTTGCGCAAGTTCAACGAGATTGTGTACCGTGATTTTCCGGGCGTGACGACCATCGCCGAGGAAGCCACTTCCTACCCCATGGTCACGCAGCCCACCTACCTGGGCGGGCTCGGCTTTGGTTTCAAGTGGAATATGGGGTGGATGCACGACACGCTGGATTACGTGGAGATGGACCCGGTGTACCGCAAGTACCGCCACGACAAGCTCACCTTCTCGCTCATGTACGCTTTCTCGGAGAATTACGTGTTGCCCCTCTCCCACGACGAAGTGGTGCACGGCAAGCGCTCGCTCCTCAATAAGCATCCGGGCGACCAATGGAAGCAGTTTGCCGGGCTGCGCGCGCTGTTTGGCTACCAGATGGCCCACCCGGGCAAAAAGCTGGTGTTTATGGGCGGCGAGTACGGCCAGTACATCGAGTGGAAGGACGACGATTCCCTGGACTGGCACCTGCTCGCCTATCCCATGCACGAGGCGCTGCACCGCTACGTACGCACGCTAAACCACCTGTACCGCCAGACACCCGCGCTCTTTGAGCAGGACGATTCATGGGCGGGGTTTACATGGCTGTCGGCCAACGACCAGGACAATTCGGTGATCGCCTTCTGCCGCTTCGCAAAGGCCGACGGCGGGCCCTGGCTCATCGCCGTGCTCAACTGGACGCCCGTGTACCACCCGGTCTACCGCATCGGGGTTCCGTTGCCCGGCGTGGCGTACCAGATCCTCAATTCCGACGAGGCGACGTACGGCGGTTCCGGGCAGGGCAACCCTCTGCCGATCGCCGCGCAGGAGGTCATCTGGAACGAGCGTCCCTACTCCATTGAGCTTAGCGTGCCTCCGCTGTCCTGCGTGTACCTGCGCTACGAGTTCCTCGCGCCGCCTGCGCCCGCAGTTTTGCCCAGCGCCCTGCCCGAGGCCCCGGCAAAGATGCGCAAAAAAGACACCAAATCGGAACCATAGGGGGTAAACCGGATGCGAAGAAAAAACTGCATCGCCATGCTGCTCGCCGGCGGACAGGGAAGCCGGCTGGGGATTCTGACGAAGAACATGGCGAAACCCGCCGTACCCTTTGGCGGAAAGTACCGCATCATTGACTTTCCGCTCTCCAACTGCGCCAACTCGGGCCTGGACACGGTGGGCGTGCTGACGCAGTATCAGCCCCTGGAGCTGAACGCGTACATTGGTTCCGGCGCGCCCTGGGATCTGGACCGCATGGACGGGGGCGTGTTCGTGCTGCCGCCCTATATGAAGGGCAAAGGCGGCGAGTGGTACAAAGGCACGGCAAACGCCATCACGCAAAACATCGGCTTTATCGAGCAGTATGATCCGGATTATGTCGTTATCCTGTCGGGCGACCACATCTACAAAATGAATTACTCTAGCATGGTTGACTATCATGTGCAGAAGGGCGCGGACTGCACGATCGCCGCGCTTACCGTGCCCTGGGAGGAAGCCTCGCGGTTCGGCATCATGAACACGGACGACGAGGGGCGTATCGTAGAGTTCGACGAAAAGCCGAAAAAACCCAAATCGAATCAGGCGAGCATGGGCATCTACGTCTTTACCTGGGCCAAGCTGCGCGCCTACCTGCTGGCCGACGAGGAGTGCAAGGACTCGCAAAACGATTTCGGCAAGAACGTACTGCCCGCCATGCTAACGGCCGGCGAGCGCATGTTTGCCTATCCGTTTGAGGGGTACTGGAAGGACGTGGGCACGATCGAGAGCCTGTGGGAGGCGAACATGGACCTCCTGCGCGATCCGCCCGCGCTGAACCTGTACGACTCCGCTTGGCGCATCTACGCTCGCAACCCCGTGCAGCCTCCGCATTATCTGGGCGAGAAGAGCACCGTGGACAGCTCCATGGTGACGGAGGGCAGTTACGTGCAGGGCACGGTGCGCCGCTCCATCCTATTTGCCGGCGTGCGTGTGGAGGAGGGAGCCGTAGTTGAGGACTCCGTCATCATGCCCAATACGGTCATTAACTCCGGGGCCAAGGTGCTGCGCGCTATCGTTGGGGAAAAAACCGTGGTGGGCGGCAATTGCACTGTGGGCGCCGAGGGCGGCGCCATAGCCGTTGTGGGCGACAACGTGTCCATGCCGGAGGGTATGCGCGTGCTGCCGGGCGAGCAGATGGACGAAACGCTTCTTCTGCAGCGCCTCAAAGGTTAGGCTGCGCCTTCGCGCTTTACGGAAAGGGGTGTACCCATGAACAACGCCTTTGGCCTGGTATATACGGGCGAGAACGACATGCGCTTACGCGAGCTCACCCGCTCGCGCTCCATAGCGGCCGTTCCCATCGGCGGGCGCTATCGCATCATCGACGTGGTGCTCTCCAACCTGGTCAACTCCGGTATCCGCAGCGTGGGCGTAATCGCCCAGAAAAACTACCACTCGCTCATGGACCATCTGGGCTCCGGCAAGGAATGGGATTTGGGCAGAAAGCGCGACGGGCTGTTCATTTTGCCCCCCTTCGTCACGCGCGAGAACACGGGCGTATATACGGGCGTGCTGGACGCTATCCGCTCGAACATGGGGTACGTTCGCCGCTCCACCCAGCAGTACGTGGTGCTCACGGGCGGACACTGCGTGTTCAACACCACCTACCGTGACGCGCTGGCGTTCCACCAAAGGGTTGGGGCGGACATCACGGTGCTGTACAACGTGCCCTCGCCCGGCGCCGGCATGGAGGACACGGAAGGTGTGTACCTGGGGATCGATCAACAGCAGCACATCTACGATGTGGAGATCGCCCCCACGCAGCCGCGCCATCAAAACATGTTCATGGACGTATGCATCATGGAGAAGACGCTGTTGATGCGCCTGGTGGATCAGTGCGTCTCCCGCGGGCAGTATGACCTCTCGCGCGATATTCTGCAGCGCATGCGCGACGAACTGCGCATCTTCGGCTACCGCTACGACGGGTTCGTGGCGCGCGTGGATTCCATCAACTCCTTCTACCAGCTCAACATGGCGCTGCTCAACGAAAAGACGCGCGAGAGACTGCTCTCGCGCCCCAACCCGGTGTACACCAAGGTGAAAGACGAGCCGCCCGCCCATTACTGCGCGGGCAGCTCCTCACGCAACGCCCTCGTGGCGGACGGATGCCTCATTGAAGGCGCGGTAAGCGACAGCGTGCTCTTTCGCTCGGTGGTGGTGGGCAAGGGCGCGGTGGTGAAGGGCTGCATTTTGATGCAGGGCGTGGAGATTCAGGCCGGGGCCGTGCTGGAAAACGTGATCGTGGACAAATCCGCCATCATCAAGGAAGGCCGCCGCCTGACCGGCCAACGCGACTATCCGGTGGTTATCGCCAAATCCGCCATCATCTAGCCTGCGGTTTATGTGCCGGCCGACCCAGATGCGAGCGGGTCTGTCGGCACATCATTTGTTGCCTTTTTATTCCAGTTGTGGTATCGTTTCCTGAAATAGGACGATGAAGCGACCGATATACTACTGCGTTGAACAAAGCGCCATCTCTCGCCGGCGCTTTGAGAAAGGAAGATGACATGGCCCTTAAGGTGTTGTTTGCGGCGTCCGAATGCGTTCCTTTTGCGAAGACGGGCGGCCTGGCGGACGTGGTGGGCGCGCTGCCCCTGTCTCTTTGCAAGATGGGCGTGGATGTGCGCGTGATTATGCCGCTGTACCGTGATGTGACGGCCCGCTGGCGCGACCAGATGACGCGCAAGCTGTACTTCTATGTGAACCTGGGCTGGCGCCGTCAGTACGTAGGCCTTCTGGAGCTGCAGTACCAGGGCGTTACGTGGTACTTCATCGACAACGAGTACTACTTTGGCCGGCCCTATATCTATGGTCTGGGCGGAGATGAGGGCGAACGCTTCGCCTTTTTCTGCCGTGCCGTTATGGAAGCGCTGCCGCACCTGCAGTTCCAACCGGACGTTTTGCATGCGCACGACTGGCAAACGGGCATGATGCCCGTGCTTCTGGAGCGCCAGTACCGCCAGATGCCCTTCTACAGCTGCATGGGCACCATGCAGACCATCCACAACCTGCAGTATCAGGGCGTGTTCGGCATCGACTACATTGAGGACATGCTGGGGCTCGGCTGGGATATGTACACCTCCGACAAGCTGGAGTTTTTCGGGGCGTGCAACTTCCTGAAGGGCGGGCTGACCTACGCCGACCAAATCACCACCGTCTCGCCCACCTACGCGCAGGAGATCGAGACGCCTTTCTACGGCGAGCGGCTGGACGGCTTGATCCGCGCGCGGGCGAACGACGTACACGGCGTGCTCAACGGCATCGACACGACCGAGTACAACCCGCAGACCGACGAGCTCATCGAGACCACCTTCGGACCTGAGACGCTGTCCGAGAAGGCTGTGAACAAGGCTTCGCTGCAACTCGCGCTGGGCCTGCCGGCGCGGGAAGACGTGCCCCTCATCGGCGTGGTGTCCCGCCTCTCGCCGCAGAAGGGGTTCGATCTGGTGGAGCACGTGCTGGAGGAACTGATCAACGACGACATACAGCTGGCCGTGCTGGGCACGGGCGATGAGAAATACGTGTCGCTGTTCAACTGGGCGGCGTACAAAGCGCCCCAGAAGGTGGGCGTACGCATTGAAATGAACGGCCGGCTCGCGCACCGCATCTATGCGGGGGCGGACATGTTCCTGATGCCTTCGCAGTTTGAGCCGTGCGGGTTGTCGCAGATGATCGCTTTGCGCTACGGCACGCTTCCCATCGTGCGCGAGACCGGCGGCCTGCGCGACACGGTGCTCTCCTTCAACGATTTCACGGGCGAAGGGAACGGCTTCACGTTCTTCAACTACAACGCGCACGACATGCTCGCAACTGTACGCCGCGCGTGCGCTCTGTACCGTGGCAACAAGCCCGCCTGGATTTCGCTTCAGCAGCGCGCTATGAACGGCGAATACGGCTGGGACGCCTCGGCCGCCAAGTACCTCGCCCTGTACGAGCAAATCGCCGCAAAGCGTCCCGCCGCGGCCAATGTCCCCCCAGCCGCCGAAACGGCGCAGCCGGAAGCCCCGCCCGCGCCAAAAAAGCGAGCCGCGCCCAAGCCAAAGGTAGAGGCGCCCGCCGCACTGGACGCCGCCCCTTCCACCCCCATCGCGTCCAAGCCGGCCCCTAAGCCGCGGGCGGCGGCCAAGAAAAAACCTGGCGATCCGGCTGACGCCAACGCATGAGCGTTCCCTGTACAGCCCTTCGCGGCGGTGCACAACGCCGCGGCCTTTGCGACGGACGGGGCCTAACATGACCGTGAGCGCCGTTCCCTATGGTTCGGAACGGCGCTTTATGCTTGTATCGGCTGGGAACCATGTGGTAAACTACGCTATATTCTGATACGGCGCGAAGCATGCCGCGTTTCCCAGAAAGGGTGGGTCACTTGACAACGAATTATGATGTGAAGACGCTTGTGGATACGATTAAAGGCAAGATTCGCCGCTATTACGGCTGCAAGCTAAGCGAAGCCACCAAGGACCAGCTGTATAACGCCATCGCCATGACCGTACGCGACCAGATCATGGAGCGCTGGGTGGCCAGCCGCGAGCAGATGGAGGAAGAAAAGCCAAAGCGGCTGTATTATCTGTCCATCGAGTTCCTCACCGGACGTTCGCTGTACAACAACCTGCTCAACCTCATACAAACCGATGTCTACCAGCGCGCTTTCAAGGAGCTGTCGATCGACCCGATCATCGTGGCGGAGGAAGAGCCCGAGCCCGGGCTTGGGAACGGCGGTCTTGGGCGGCTGGCCGCCTGCTTCATCGATTCGCTGGCGACGCTGGGCCTGCCGGCTATGGGATGCTCCATTCGTTATGAATACGGCCTGTTCCGCCAGAAGATAGTGAACGGGCATCAGGTGGAGCTGCCCGACAGCTGGCTGGAGGAAGGGAACGTATGGGAGGTGCCCGTGCGCGAGGAGACGCGCGAGGTGCGCTTTGGCGGGCGCGTGGAGGAAGATTGGTCCACCGGCCAAAAAAAGATGCGCCTGGTGGACTGCAAAACCGTGCTGGCCGTGCCCTACGACATGCCCGTTGTGGGCTACGGCGGGGAGACGGTGGACGTTTTGCGCCTGTGGAGCGCCGTTTCCCCCAAGCGCATCGACATGGCAAGCTTTTCGCGCGGCGAGTATACGCGCGCTGTGGAGGAGCGCGAGCTGGCCGAGGTCATCTCGAAAATGCTCTATCCCGAGGATCATCACCAGGAAGGGCGCGAGCTGCGCCTGCGGCAGAGCTACTTCTTCTCCAGCGCGTCGGTGCAGCACGCCGTCGCCGAGTACATCCGCGAGCACGGCGCCAACCTGTACGATCTGCCCGACCATGTGGTGTTCCACATCAACGACACCCACCCGGGCCTGGCCATCGCCGAGTTCATGCGCGTGCTCATGGACGATCACGACATCCCCTTTGAGGACGCGGTGGGCATTACGCGCCGCTGCTTTGCCTACACGAACCATACGATTATGGCGGAAGCGCTGGAACGCTGGCCCGAGGGCATGCTGCAGCACTGGTTGCCCCGCATCTATCAGATCCTTCAAGAGCTTAACGAGATGTGGTGCAAGGAGCTGTGGGAGCAGTACGCCGGGCAGTGGGACCGCATCGGCGCGATGGCCATCCTTGCATACGGCCAGGTGCAGATGGCGAACCTGTGCATCGCCATGAGGTTCTCCGTCAACGGCGTGTCCAAGCTGCACGCCGAGATCCTCAAGCACGACGTGTTTCGCGACTTCTACCGCATAGCGCCCAAAAAGTTTTCCGGCATCACGAACGGCGTCACGCACCGCCGCTGGATGATGCAGTGTAACCCCGGGCTCGCAGCGCTCATCACCAGCACGTGCGGCGACCAGTGGATTCAGGAGCCCTCCGCTCTGGCGCAGCTTCTGCCCCACCGCGGCGACCCGGCCATGCAGGAGTCGTTCCTGCGCGTTAAATACGAGAACAAGGTGCGCCTGTCCAACTGGCTTCGCGAGCGGCAGGGCCTGTCCATCGACCCGCAGTCGCTCTTCGACGTGCAGGCCAAGCGCCTGCACGAGTACAAGCGCCAGTTGCTCAACGTCATGCACATCCTGCACCTGTACAACCGTCTGGCGGACGACGCAAGCTTTGAGATGGTCCCGCGCACGTTTATATTCGGCGCAAAAGCCGCGCCGGGCTACCAGCGCGCCAAACTGATCATCCGCCTCATCAACGCCGTTGGCGACCTTGTGGCGGCGCACCCGCGCGCCTCAAAATACATCAACGTGGCGTTCCTGGAGAACTACTGCGTGTCCGCGGCCGAGGTGCTCATCCCCGCAGCCGAGGTGAGCGAGCAGATCTCCACGGCCGGCAAGGAAGCCAGCGGCACGAGCAACATGAAGTTCATGATGAACGGCGCGCTCACCATCGGCACGCTGGACGGCGCGAACGTGGAGATATCCGAGCAGGTGGGCCTGTCGAACATTTACCTGTTTGGCCTGCACGCCGACGAGGTCGACAATCTGTACCAGTTCGGCCGCTATCGCGCGGGCGAGATCTATGAGACGCATCCCGAGCTGCGCAAGGTGATGGAGCAGCTCATCGACGGCACGCTGGTGCCCGGCCAGAACCGCTTGTTTTCCGAGCTGTACCATGCGCTGCTCTTTGGCGACAACAACTCCATGGCCGATCCCTATCTCGTGCTCAAGGATTTTGACTCCTACGCCGAAGCACAGCTTCAGATCGACCGCGACTACAAGAATCGTTCCGGCTGGGCGCATAAGGCCATCACGAACACGGCTTGTTCGGGCGTCTTCGCCTCCGACCGCACGATTGCCGAGTACAACGCGCGCATCTGGCATCTGCCCGTTGTTAAGATGGACTCCAAGGAATGAGCTGCGTCTGCGCGCATCACGACCCGCGAAACGACCGAGTTCCGGGAGGAGCCGTACAAATCGGAACTTGCATTCGCATACGGCTATATGCCGCCGCATGCGACGGGGCCGTGCTGCGCGTATGGAACGGGCGTGAGTACCGCCTGCGCATGGATCGCACGTCCGAGGGATACGAGGCGACGCTTTCCGCGCCCAATCACCCCTGCCTTTTGTGGTATCGCTTTGAGCTGATGAGGGACGGCGCGCTGGCCGCACAGTACGGCGCGGCGGAGCGCTACGGCGATGGGGTGCTCACGCAGTCCGAGCCCGCCTCCTTTCAGATCACGGTGTACGATGCCTGCTGCGAGACGCCGCAATGGCTACGCCGGGGCGTGATGCTGCAGGTCTTTCCCGACCGCTTCTGCCGCAGCGACGCCTACCGCCCGCCGGATAACCCGGACCGCACACTGCACGCGCGCTGGAACGAAGCGCCCCTGCTTGACCCGGATCCCCGCTCGCAAGACAACCGGGCCTTTGACTTCTTCGGCGGAAACCTACGCGGTATCTGCGATAAACTGCCATTCCTGCACGAGATGGGCTTTACGGTGCTCTATCTCAACCCCATCTTTCAGGCGCGTTCCAACCACCGCTACGATACGGGCGACTACACGCGCATCGACCCGCAGCTGGGCACGGAGGAAGACTTTGTTGAGCTTTGCGCGCAGGCGGACAAGCTGGGCATACGCATCATGCTGGACGGCGTGTTCTCACACACGGGTGAGGACAGCGTGTACTTTAACCGCTACGGCCGCTATCCGTGCACGGGAGCCTACCAGTCCCCCGCATCGCCTTACGCGTCTTGGTACAGCTTCGAGCATTTTCCCGACAAATACCGCTGCTGGTGGGGCGTGCCCACCCTGCCCGAGGTGAACGAGGAGGACCCCGGGTACCTCGATTTCATCGTGCGCGGGAAAGACGCGGTAATCGCCAAATGGCTGCGCGCCGGGGCGAGCGGATGGCGGCTGGACGTTGCGGACGAGCTGCCCGATGTGTTTCTGGATGCGCTGTACAAGCGCGTAAAACAGGAAAAACCGGATGCCGCCGTGCTTGGGGAAGTGTGGGAGGATGCCAGCCGCAAGGTAGCCTATGGCCGCATGCGGCGCTACCTTCTGGGCGGCCAGATGGACAGCGTGATGAACTACCCGCTGCGCGACGCCATGACCGCATTCTTGCTTGGCGCCTGCACGGCCGACGCGACGCGCAGGCAGATCGAGCAGCTTCGCGACCACTATCCCGCGCCCGTATTCCATGCCCTGATGAACCTAATGGGCAGCCACGACCGCGTGCGCGCCGTGTGCCTTCTCTCCGGCGCGGCCGAGCCTCCGCGGCATGAGCAGGCGGCGCACCGTTTGAACCCCGAGCAGCGCAGCCTTGGCCTCTCCCGCATGCGGCTGTTTTTTTTGGCGCTGTGCGCTCTGCCCGGCGTTCCGTGCGTTTATTACGGCGACGATGCGGGTATAGAAGGATGGAGCGATCCATACAACCGCCGCACATACCCTTGGGGGGGCGAGGATCGCGCACATCAGACGTTTTTTCGCGCGGCCATCGCGCTGCGCAAGGGCGTCCCGGCGCTTGCCGAGGGCAGCCTCTCTTTCCTTCCGCAAAGCGAGGACGTGCTCGCCTTCGCGCGCGAGCTGGGCGGGGAAACCCTCGTATGCGCCGTCAACCGCAGCGAGGAACCCCGGCAGGCGCTGCTGCCCCTACAGGCAGGCCGCCCGCTGCTCACGGAAGGCACCCTACTTACATCCCAGGCGCTGGGTTCGGGCACGCTGATAACGCTGGGCCCCCGCAGCGGCCTCATAGCCGCCGCTTCGCCATACGAAAGCTCAATTACGTAGGAGGTCTTTATCATGGCCGTTTCCATCACTAAGCAGATGACCATCGGCGAGGTGCTCCGCCTGGACAAGGCGACAGCGCCCCTGTTCATGTCCTTTGGCATGCACTGCCTGGGCTGCCCGCATTCCCAGGGCGAAAGCATCGAAGAGGCCGGGCTTGTGCACGGCATCGACGTGGACGCGCTGGTCGCCAAACTGAACGAGCACTTCTCCGCTGCCAACTAAACAAAGAACGGAGGCCTGTCCACATGAAGAGCTACGTTTGCACTGCTTGCGGATATGTGTACAATCCCGCGGAGGGCGATTTGGAGCACGGCGTCGCTCCCGGCACCAAATGGGAAGACGTGCCCGCCGACTGGGTCTGCCCATTGTGTGGAGCCGACAAAACGATGTTTGAGGAGGAGTAGCCCGGTGCAGCCCATGCATGAGGCGAAACAAATCGCCCAAGGCGTATGGTGGGTGGGCGCGCTGGATCCGGATCTGCGCATCTTCGACGTGGTGATGCAGACGCAGCACGGCACAAGCTACAACGCCTATCTGGTGCGTGGAAAGAAGACCGCCCTTATCGACATGGTCAAGGACGGCTTTTCCGCGCAGGCGTTGCAGCGCGTAGCATGCGTCATCGACCCGTCGCTCATCGATTATATTGTGGTGAATCACGCCGAGCCGGACCATACCGGCGCGCTGCGCGACTTCATCGGCGCATGCCCCAATGCCGAGATTCTCGCCTCGCGCGCGGGCGTTGGTAACCTGCAAAACCTGTTCAACCAAGACGGCCTGCGCGTGCGCGCGGTAAAACCCGGCGAGAACGTGGATCTGGGCGGGATGAGCCTGCAGTTTGTGGAAGCGCCCTTTCTGCACTGGCCGGACAGCATGATGACGTTCTGCCCGGAGGCGGGCGCGCTCTTCTCCTGCGACGTGTTCGGCTTCCATCAGCCCGTGCCGGAGCTGTTCGCCGACGAATCCGCCAGTGAGTTGGAGGCCGCCAAGAAATACTATTTCGACGTGATCTTCGCGCCCTTCAAAAAGTACGTACTCAGCGCCGTTCAGCGCGTGCGCGCGCTTCCGGTCGTGTCCATCTGCCCAAGCCACGGGCCGGTGTATCGCCGCGACCCGATGGCGGTTGTTGATCAGTACGAGCGCTGGGCGCGTGAGGACGAGTGCGCGCGTGCTAAAAAACTGGTATACATCGGCTATGTGTCCGCTTACGGCTACACGCGCGCGCTTGCAACCGCCCTGGCCGAGGGCGTGCGCTCGGCGGGCGCTGATGTTGACCTGGCGGATATCGCCGCGCAGCCCGATATCTGCGCCGTGCAGGCCATGGGGGCAGACGCGCTGCTCGTGGGCTCTCCCACGCTGAACCGCGATGTGCTGCCGCCTGTATGGACGTTCCTGGCTCATCTGTCGGGCATCACGCAGCGTGAAAAGCGCGCCGGGGCGTTTGGGTCGTATGGATGGAGCGGCGAGGCTGTGCCCATGGTCGAGCAGCGCCTTGCTTCGCTGGGGTACAAGCTTCAGCCCATGGATGTGCGCTGCAAGCTCCGCCCCTCAGCGCAGGATCTGGAGAACGCGCGCCAGGCGGGCCGCGTCTTTGCCGAGGCGCTATAGAAAGACGCGGGGTACAGGTCTTCGTACACGCGGGCTCATCCGTGAACCGCGCATGGCCGGCCGTGAGGCTGTCAGCTGCACACCAAAGGCGCCCTCGCGCGGCCATGCCGCGCGAGGGCGCCTTTTTTTGGTACATGAGTGACTAGCGCTTGGCGCAGATAAGGCCGGTGTCGATCAGGGCCATGTAGTTGCGCACGGCGCGCTCGTCGATGTGTTCCTCGTACGGCCCGGCCGTGGGCGACAGGATGAAAGGATGGCCGCCCGCCTGGCGGTAGGCGT
>JAVBLU010000064.1:0-29823 GCA_031553225.1 Eubacteriales bacterium | reverse complement strand
CTCCTGCTCGCCAGCGACGTTGTAAAAAGCTTTGGCACCGGGCCTGTGGAGCTGCAGGTGTTTAAGGGCAGCTTTTGCTATCGCATCGCCCGCGCCGGCGCGGATTTGAACCTTCCCGTCAATTCCATGACGGTCAGCATTCCTTACGTGCCTGCGCTGAACGAGGATACCTCCCTTCTGCGCGTGTTTGACTCCGCCAGCGGCGCGCTACTGCCCGCCGAGTTTAAGGACGGCATGGTGTCCGCGGCGGTACAAAAGGCCGGCAACTTCTCGGTGAAGGCCGTAACGCCCGAGCCCATGCAGATCATCGACGAGATTCCCCCCGCCGCCAAACAAGTAGGAATCGTGACCGGTTCCTCCGTGAATCTGCGCGCTTCCGCGGGCACGGACGCAGCCGTCCTCGGTTCCGCTCACAAGGGCGACTCCTTCGATATCCTGGGCTCCGACCTTTCCGGCAAATGGACCCTGATCGCCCTGCCCGGCGGCGGCGAGGCGTACATCTTTGCGGCGTACCTGTCGGCGCAGTAGCCAGCGCCGGCCCTTACGCGCATGCGCCGCTCGCCCGATTCCCGCGCATAAAAGCCCTGCGGCTTATCGCCGCAGGGCTTTTATGCGTATTGGCCGGCAGGAAAAAGGATTATTTGAGGGCGAAGGTGATGGAGACGGAGGCGGACACGTCGATCCCCTCGGCCATGACCGGCGTTCCGGCAGCCTTATCCATCATGGCGGCTTCGGCGCGCATGGGCACGGGCTGGTAGGAGTAGTTGGCGCTCTCCTCCACAACCACCGGGTCGCCCAGCGTCTTGCCCGCGGCCGTGGCCAGAACGCCCGCCTTACGCTTGGCGTTCTGCACGGCGGCCTTGAGGGCCTCGTCATACGCGGCGGCGTCATCCTTCAGGCCAAAGCTCACGCTGCCGTTGGCGTTGGCCCCCGCGTTTACCTGAGCGTCCAGCACGTCGCCCACCTTGGCGATGTCGTACACGATGAGCGTGAGCGTGTAGTTTGCCTGATAGCCGTTGATCTTGCTGGAGGAGCCGGAGTAATCGTAGGTCGGGTACAGCGAGATGCCCGAAGTGCGTATGTCCGCATCCTTGAGGCCGGCGTCCTTGGCGGCCTTGATCATGGCCTCGGCGATCTTGTTCACCGCGGCCTGCGCCTCCTTGGCGCTCTTGTTCGTGGCGGCCGCGCCCACGCTGAGCACGGCTTTGTCGGGCTTGACTGTAGTGACGCCCGACCCGGACACCGTGACCGAGGCGGTTGTGTCGGTGGCCAGCGGCGCGGCCAGCGCGGGAGCGGGCCGGGCTGCGAAGCCGACTGCGGCGGCGGCGCACAGCAGCACCGCGGCGCAGGCGATGGCGAGAATGTGGTTCTTTTTCATGAGGCGTTCTCCTTTACTCGCGGTTTCGGCGGCGTTTCACCGCGCCGCGGATGACAAAGTATGCGACAAGGACGAGGATAATGACCGGAACCGTGACGGGAGCCGTGCCGACCAGAGCGATCGCCAGGTTCTCAGCGCCGTCGCGCACGACCTTCAGCGTGGCCGCCGTGCGCTGGGCGATGCGCTCCCCAAGCGTTACGGGCGTAGGCGGCACCACGTCCAGCCGCTGCGTCTCGGTAAGATTGATGTTGATGGTGGCGTAGTCCACCTGCGCGTCGTAGCGCCGAAGCGTGCCTTGCAGGTTCTCGATCTGATACACCAGGTCGGTCATCTGCAGCTGCACCTTGAGCACGTCGTCGATGACTTCGGATTTGCGGGCCAGCTCCTCCAGGCGGGAAAGCTGCTCCTTGAGCACGTACAGGCGGGTCTCGGTGTCGGTGTACTGGGCGGTGATGTCCCGGCCGTAGCGGCTGCCGCTTTGCAGCTGCCCTACGCCGCGCACGCCCTGCAGCAGGCTGTCGAACCCGTCCTGGGGCACGCGCACGCTCAGCTGAAGGTTGCGTCCGCCGCCGCGCGGGTCGGTGAAGGGCAAGCCGTATAGGCTCTCGTTCTCCACGTATCCGCCCGCCGCCGCCACCAGGGCCATCAGCGCCTGCTGATCCTGATCAAAGCTCGTGGTGGCCAGGGACACGTCGCCCGTATAGATGATCTTGGGGCCGCGGTCCGGGTCGCTCTGCCCGGTTCCGGGGTCGACGGGGGGCGATGTTGGGCCGGGCGCATAGGTGGGCGAGGGCATGCCCGGCGCGACGCTCATGGCCGTGGCGCCGCCGGAATAGCTTTTGATGCCGGCGTCCTCCGCCATCAGGCTGTTCCTCCCATGCTCGGGCACAACGGGCGGGGCGGCGGCCGGCGCGCCTGTTGCGGCGGCGGGCATCGTGACCGATCCCTTCACCGCCATATCGGCCCTGGACGCGGTGTCGTACATGATCTGGCTGGACAGATAACTGGCGTTGCCGTACTCGTCCCGTACGGGTGCGCCCTGGTTGCCCAGCACCAGAGCGATGACGAGCACGGCAGCGGCGGCCGCTGCCGGCACATACACGCCTGCACGGCGGTACGCGGGCTTTTTGTAGGCCCGCACGCGCGCCATACCCTTCTCGTGCAGTTCGGGCGGGGGCTCCACGTCCGGCAGATCGGAAAGAGCGCTGCTGATGGCCTTCAGCTCCTTCATCTCCTTATCGCAATCGGCGCACGAAGAGACGTGCTCCTGCAGCTGCCTCTGCGCTTCGCGCGACGCCATGCCGTCGATGGACAGGCTGATCAGCTCGCGCGCTTGTTCACAAGTCATGTCGGTTCCTCCTTTCGCCCGTTTAGACGCTGATTTGCTCAAAAAGTTCCGGGGCGCCCGCAAGCGTTCGTCTCATGCTTTGCCGCGCCCGGGCGATGCGGCTCTTGATGGTGTTGATGTTCGTCTGCAGGATCTGGGCGATCTCGTCGTAGGGCAGGCCCTGGATATCGCGCAGCACGATGGCCGCGCGCTGATCATCCGGCAGCGCCGTAAGCGCCCGCTGCAGCGTCTCTCCCACATACCGGCGCTCTGCAGCCTGCTCGGGGGTTTCAGCGCGGTCCTGCGGCAGGCGGCCGGCCTGCGCCATTTCCTCCAGCGAGGCGGCCTGGCGGCCCTTGCGGCGGCGCAGCTCGTCCAGACACACGTTTGTGGCAATTCGGTAGATCCACGTGCTCAGCGACGCGACGCCCCGGTATTTGGAAAGGCTGACATACACGCGCAGCATGGCCTCCTGCGCCTGGTCCAGCGCATCGTCCGGGTTCCCCATCAGGCGCAGGGCAATCTGGTAGATGCGCTTTTCGTGGGGAGCGATGAGTTCCTCGAATGCACTTTGGTCTCCACGCTGCGCACGGCGCAGAAGCAGATCGTCGGTTTGCAAGCCCAGCCCTCCCTCTATCCATATCACCGGTGCGCGGGTTGCACCAGTTAGACGTAAACGGCCCGCATTTTGATGCATCCTCATTCTATCATCTTTTTTTGCCGCCTAACAGCGCCATGATTGTCCTTTTGTCGAAAGAATGCTACAATAATTGGGATTACCTCGATACTTTGGAGGAGATGACGATGGCTGCGGCGCCAAAGCCTACAAAGCAGCAGGCCGTGTGGCAGGACCGGGAGCTTGGCATGTTCATGCACTTTGGCATGAACACGTTTTGCGACCAGGAGTGGGGCGAGGGCAAGGACAGCCCGGAACGCTTTGATCCCGCCGACCTGGACGCGCGCCAATGGGCGCGCGTCTGCAAGCGCGCAGGGTTCTCCTACGGCGTGCTCACCGCCAAGCACCACGACGGCTTTTGCCTGTGGCCCACCAAGACCACGCCCTACAGCGTCGCCTCCTCGCCCTTTCGCGGCGGCAAGGGCGACGTTGTGCGCGAAGCGGCCGACGCTTTCGCCGCGGAGGGGCTCGGTTTCGGGCTGTACCTGTCCCCCTGGGACCGAAACGCCCCCTGTTACCCGGACGCCGCCGCATACAACGAATTTTACCTGGCCCAGCTAAGCGAGCTTTTGCGCGGTTACGGGCCGCTGTGCGAGGTGTGGTTCGACGGCGCGGGCTCCGCCGGCCGCAGCTATGACTGGACGCGGATTATGGCTGCGGTGCACAAGTACCAGAAAAACGCCGTCGTGTTTAACATGGGGCGCCCGACCATCCGCTGGGTGGGCAACGAGGACGGCCTTGCACCCTACCCCTGCTGGAACGTGGTGCGCCGCGAGGCCGACAAGCGCGAGGGATTGCTGCCCGACGCCCCCGCCTGGTGCCCGGCCGAATGCGACGTGCCCATCCGCGGCAAGCACTGGTTTTGGCACCCCGACGACGAAGGGTCGCTACGCTCGCTTCCCGACCTGCTGGACATCTACCACCGCTCGGTCGGGCACGGCGCGGGGCTGTTGCTCAACGTCGCGCCGGACAGCCGGGGCCTGATCCCTTCCTGCGACGAGGCGCGGCTGTGCGAGCTGGGCGACGCCATCGCCGCGCTGTACGGCGCGCCCCTGGCGCGCGGCGAGGCGCAGGGCCCCACGATGACGCTCCATCTGCCCGCCGTTGCGGCGGTGGACCGCGCGGTGCTCATGGAAGGCCTAGGCAGCGGAGAGCGCGTTCGGCGCTTTCGCATCCTGTGCGTGCGCGGCGAAGAGCGCCGTCTTGTGTACGAGGGTACGGCCATCGGGCACAAACACATCGCGCGCTTTCGCCCCACGCTGTGCGACAGCGTGATTCTGCATGTGGATTTGGCCGACGACACGCCGCTCATCCGCTCCTTTGCCGCCTTTGCCAAAGTATGACGTGCGCGGCTGCCGCCGGCGCCCGGGCGAGCTAAAAAACCCAAACGCCCGCGGCGGACGCTGTTCATCGCCGCAAAACGCTGGCGATACCTGCAATCATTGGCATGCGCTTGGCCTCATGAACCGGACGCTCTTTGCGAACAATGGGAGCACGAAGGTTTCTGGAGGGTTGCGCATGTCATTTGTTCGTTTTGTACGCGCCGCGGCGCTGGCCGCGGCCGCCGTGTTCCTGTGCGCGTGTTCCGCCCCGGCTCCGGCCGCCACCACGCCGCCTCCGGCGCGGATGAGCGCGACGCTGCCGCCGCAGGCGTCGTCCACGCCCTCTTTGTCCCCCGCGCCTTCCGCCTCGTCGGCGGCCACGGCCACCAGCGAGAAGGTTCCGCCTATGCCCGCCAAGCTGAAGGCGGCCGAGGGCGCCGAACCCACCGTAAAGGTGTATGTGGTGGAGAAAAAGGCCGTCGAGGAAATGCCCGTTGAAACCTATCTGCAGGGCGTGCTGGCCGGTGAGATGAAGAACGACTGGCCCCTGGAGGCTCTCAAGGCCCAGGCCATTTTGGCGCGGACGTTCGCCCTGCAGTTTATCGCCGACAAGGGCGGATCGCAGTACGAGGGCGCGCATCTGTCCACGGACATCAAGGAGGCCCAGGCTTACGACGCCTCGGGCGTGAACGAGCGCATCAAGCAGGCCATAGAGGAAACGCGCGGCCGGGTGATCGCCTCGGACGGCGCGCTCGTGTACGCCTGGTTTCACGCGCACTCAGGCGGCGTAACGGCCCTGGCCAAGGAAGGCCTGGAGTATGAGCGCGCCGAACCGGGCTACACGCAGAGCGTTGAGTCGCCCGACTCGCCCAATGCCCCGCCGGAGGATGCCCGCTGGACCGCGCGCTTTCCCCAGGCCACAGTGCTGCAGGCGCTCTCGAAGATGGGCGTAAATCTTTCCAAAATCAGCAGCATCTCCGTCAGCCGCAAGGGGCCGTCCGGCCGGGCCGAAACACTCTCCGTCAACGGGCAGTCCGTGTCCGCGCCCTCGCTGCGGCTTGCGCTGGGCGGCATGAAGCTTAAGTCCACGCTGCTCACGTCCGTATCGGTGGAAGGCGACGAGGTGGTGTTTCAGGGCAAGGGCTACGGCCACGGCGTAGGCATGTCGCAGTGGGGCGCGTACGCCTTGGCCGAAAACGGCCAGAAGGCCGAGGACATCATCGCCCATTACTTCAAGGACGTCGGCGTCGTGTCCATGTGGAAATAGGCCCGCCATTGCCAAGCGGCGGGCCGCATATGCCCTTTGGAAGGGCGCCTATTGCAGCGATTGGTACAAGCGCGCGTAGGCGCCCTGAAGGCGCATCAGCTCCTCGTGCGTGCCCTGCTCGCTGATGCCCTGCTCGGTAAGCACGAAAATCCGGCCGACGCTGCGCACGGTGGACAGCCTGTGAGCGATGACGAACACCGTGCGGCGGCTGCTTAAGCGGCGCAGAGCCTCGCGCACCGCCAGCTCGCTCACCCCGTCCAGGGCGCTGGTCGCCTCGTCGAAGATGAGCACGGGCGGGTCTTTTAAAAACACCCGGGCGATAGCGATACGCTGGCGCTGTCCGCCCGAGAGGCGCCCGCCGCGCTGCCCCACCTCGGTTCCGTAGCCTTGGGGCATGGCCATAATAAACTCGTGGGCGTTGGCCGCGGCCGCGGCGGCCATCACGTCCTCATCGCTCGCCTCCGGACGGCCGTAACGAATGTTGTCCATCACCGTGCCGCTAAACAGGTACACGTCCTGCTGAACAACGCCGATGCTGCGGCGAAGCGCGGACAACGAGAAACTGCGCACATCCACCCCGTCCAGCAGAATGGCCCCGGCGCAGGCGTCGTAGAAGCGCGGGATGAGGCTGCACAGCGTGGTCTTGCCAACGCCCGACGCGCCCACAAGCGCCACCTGTTCGCCCGCCGGCACGCACAGCGACAGATGCTCCAGCACGTACGCGCGCTCCTCTTCATAGCGGAAGGACACATCCGCAAAGCGCACCTCGCCCTTTGCAGTTCCTGCGGGGGCGGGGCTTTGCGCTTCCTCCTCGGCCGGGGTTTCCATCACCTGCATAAACCGCGTGAACCCGGCGATGCCCTCTTGGGCCATCTGGATCACCTGAGCGATGCGCGGAATGGGCGCCGTCAGATAGCCGACGTACAGCAGAAAGGCGATCAGGTCGGGCAGGGTGAGCGAGCCGCGGGCGATCCACAGCCCGCCCAGCACCACCACCGTCACGGGCACAAGCGGCGCAAAGAAACTGGACAGGGTGGTATGAAAGTATGCCTCCTGCCCATAGATGCGGCTGCGGCTTTCGCAGAACAGCGCGTTGGCGCGGCGGAACTTGCCCTCCTCCATGCCCTCGCTCACGAAGGATTTCACCGTGCGGATCCCCGAGAAGCTGTCCTCCATCTGGGCGTTCACGTCGGCGATGCGCCTGCGGCTTTCGCTGTAGGCCGAGCGGAGCTTTTTGTGAAAGACGAGCGCGTACACGGCCATAACGGGCAGCAGGGCGCAGCACGCCAGCGCCAGCCGCCAGTTGATGCGCAGGAGGATGACCAGCGCGCCCACGAACGCGCACAGGTACGTGGCCAGGTCCTCCGGGCCGTGGTGGTACAGTTCCGCCAGGTTCAGCAGATCGTTCGTGACGCGCGACATGAGCGCGCCCGTGCGCTCCTTGTCGAAGAAGCTCAGCGGCAGACGGAGCATGTGGGCAAACAGGTCGTTGCGCATGTCGCGTTCCATGCGCGCGCCCATCGTGTGGCCCATGGCATCGTAGAAGAGCGCGCAGCCGGTCTGCGCGGCCACAAGGGCCAGCATGATGCCGCCCACGCAAAGGATGCGCCCGCTCACGTCGCCGGCCGCGTTCACAAGGGTTCCGGTGATGTAGCGCGTGCACAGCGGCAGGGCGAGCGAGGCGGCCGTCACGCTCACCGCGCACAGCACGTCGGCTATGAACAGGCCCCGGTAGGGCCGGTAGTACGAAAAAAAACGCCGCAGGCGGCCTTTGGTCCCAGTCGTCAAGCAAACGTCCCCTTTTCTTGCATCATAAAAGCGCAGGGAGCGGCCGATCGCCATTCTCTGCGCCGCGGGAAAATCGCCCGGCGCGCATGGCAACAGCGCATGCCTCCGGCCAGGCCCGGCCGGAGGCATGTCCGCGCGCACCGCCCTGATCGCGGCGCGCGCGGGCCGCAATATGCCCGCCAACAATTCCCATGGGCATCGTATCACAGCGCTCCCGTGCCGTCAAGCTGTCGCCCTGACAGGAAACGGCCGGAGGAACAGCGAAATATATCGGTAACGACGCAAGCTGGAAGGAGCTGTTTCCATGCGCATTCTCATGCTCGATCTGGACACGCTGCGCCCCGATCACCTGGGGTGCTACGGGTACCGGCGCAACACCTCCCCGGCGCTGGACGCCATCGCCCGGGAAGGCATGCGCTTTACCAACTACTACTGCTCGGACGCGCCCTGCCTGCCCTCGCGCGCTGCGCTCACCTCCGGCCGCTTCGGCATCCACAACGGCGCGGTGAACCACGGGGGCATCGCGGCCGACCTGCGCCTGACGGGCGAGAGCCGCGGCTTTACCGACCCGCAGCTGGAGCACAGCCTGTTCAACCTGCCCCGCCGCGCCGGCATGAAGACCGCCACCATCTCCAGCTTCGCCGAGCGCCACTCCTCGTACTGGTTCAACGCCGGCTTCCATGAAGTGTACAACTGCGGCGGCCGCGGCGGCGAGTCGGCCGAGGCCGTAATGCCTGCGGCGCGGAAATGGCTGAGCGAGCGCGGCGGTGAGGACGGGTGGTTTCTGCACATCAACTTCTGGGACCCGCACACGCCCTACCGCGCGCCCGCCGCGTTCGGCAACCCTTTTGAAAACGAGCCCCTACCCGACTGGATCACGCAGGAGACGCTGGAGGAACACCTGCGGCACGTGGGCCCGCACAGCATCAATGAGATCAGCATGTACGACGACAAGGAGAACCCTCGCTTTCCCCGCCAGCCTGGCCGCGCGCGCACGCTGAGCGAGGCGAAGGCCGTCATCGACGGGTACGACTGCGGCATCCGCTACATGGACGAGTGCATCGCCGAGCTGTTGGACATTTTGAAGGCCCACGGCGTGTATGAGGAAACGGCCATTCTCGTCACGTCCGACCATGGAGAGAACATGGGCGAGCTGGGCATCTACGCCGAGCACGCCACGGCGGACTACATCACCCCGCGCATCCCCATGATCATCAAGTGGCCCGGTATGCAAAAAGGCGTGAACGAGGGCCTGCATTACAACCTGGACTTAGCCCCCACACTGGCCGAGCTGCTCGGCCTGCCCAACCGCCCCGAGTGGGACGGCCAAAGCTACGCACAGACGCTGAAAACCGGCGCGGGCGCAGGGCGGGACTATCTCGTACTGTCCCAGTGCGCGCACGTATGCCAGCGCTCGGTGCGCTTTGGCGATTATATCTATATGCGCACCTACCACGACGGCTACCACCTGTTCCCGCGCGAGATGCTTTTCAACGTGGCGGAAGACCCGCACGAGCAGTGCGACCTGACCGCCGCGCGGCCCGATCTGTGCGCTCAGGCCTGCCGCATGCTCGCCGACTGGCAACAGGACATGCTGCAAAGCGCCACAAGCCCCGTCGATCCGATGTGGAGCGTCATCGTGGAGGGCGGCCCTTTCCATGCCAAGGGCCATCTGCCCGGCTACTGCGCGCGCCTTGAGCAGACCGGCCGCGCCGAGGGCGCGCGCTTGCTCAGGGCACGGCATCCGCGCGAGTTTAAAGGGTAGCCGCAGGAACCGCGTCAGCTACCGCAATGCCTGTTCATTTGGGCATATCAGCAAAAAGCCAACCGAAAACCCGCTTTTTCGGTTGGCTCATTTATCAACCTTGTACGCATGAACATGAGCGGGGGGGGCGCGCCCGCGGATGAAGTGCCCCGTACCCCGCGGCGGACGACAGCAAGAGTTCATTGCTGGCTTTTTTCTTTTCTCTCCCCTACACTGCGAATGAGGCGATGTTATGAATGTAGGCCCTCAACTGCAGCTCCTGAGGAAGAATGCGGGGCTGACCCAAGAGGCTGTCGCGAAAATGATGAACATAACGCGGCAAACGCTTTCCAATTGGGAAAGAGGCATCAACCTGCCGGACATTTATGCAGTTGCACTCCTGGCCACAGTCTACCATGTCTCCTTAGATGAGTTTTCCTCATGAAACCATTTTTTAGGGGAGGGCGCAACATGAAAGCGAATTACAGCGATGCGCAAATTGAACACGTCATTCAAAACCACTATCCTGGCGCCGGCGAAATCCTCATACTCAGCGGCGGTCTGGTTTCACAGACTTTTTCCTTTACATACGAGGGCAAAAAAATGATATTTCAGATCGGCGGAAAGAAGGAAGCCTATGAAAAAGAGCGGTATGTCGGTGAAACATACAAAGGACGCCTACCTGTTCGTGTGATGCGCGGGGTTTTTGTAAACGCCGATGGCCGGGCATATTGCTTTTCTGATTTTATCGGCGGGCGCAAGCTTTTTGATTTGAATCCGCAAGAGCAGATCGATGTGGTTCCGTCCGTGCTGGACTTTATGGATCGCTTATCCGTTGTCGACATCCCCAACAATGCGGGTTGCGGGCGGTTTGATGCGTCGGGCCGGGCGCGGTTTTCCAGCTGGCAGGCTTTTATCTCGGCCGTTGGCAACGAGGAGCTGTATGCCTGGAGGCAGCACATGCCAACACCCATCGACTTGCATGCCGTTGATAGCGCTGTCGATATGCTGCGGACGAATGCGGATTGCCTGCGCCTTGAGCGGGCGTGCCTGCTGCACGGCGATATCGGTTCCTACAATCTGTTGGCTGACGGCGTCCAAATCTCAGGAGCGATCGATTGGGGTTTGGCCTTGTACGGCGATCCGCTGTATGACATGGCGAACGTCCTGTTTTGGAACGAAGACAAGCTTCAGCCCCTGGTAGCGGCCATTAAGAACAGATTTGCCGCCGACGACCACAGCAAAACGAAACTGCAATGCTACATGATCCGCATCGGGTTGGAGGAAATCTATAATACCGCGGTGCTCGGCGAAATTGGATATGATGACGCATGGGTCATGAACAGGCTGAAGGAAGTCACCGTTCGGGTATAAAGCGCACATCCGCAGGCGTGATAAGCAGCATACGGGCGGATGAAGACCCCGCGCCGCAATACAAACTCATACGCCGTCTCCTCTGACGGCATAGCGCGCTGCACCCTCCAAATCGTCGCGATCTGGAGGGTATTTTCACGGCTTCTGGCCCGGGCCGGCCAGAGTGCCCCGCTCCTTTTTGCCCATAAATAGTTGACAAGGAAACAAAGCAGGCGTATATTGTTTCCAAGGAACACATCTATGGGAGGAATGGGGCATGGACATCGACGAGGCGCTCAGCCAAGCGCTTCAAAGGTACGGCAGCGAACGGCGGCGCATCGGCAAGGGCATCGCGCAGAGCGTTCCGAATCTGCCCAGGCAAAGCGGCGATGTGCTGGGATGCATCGCGCGCATCGAACAGCCCAACATAACCGCTCTGGCGGACGCGCTGGGCGTAACGCGCGGGGGGGCGAGCAAGGCGGCGGCGCGGCTGCAGGAGGCGTCGCTCGTGGAGAGCTATCAGCTGCCCGAGAACCGCAAGGAGGTTTACCTGCGCTTAACGCCGGCGGGCCGGCTGGCGTACGAGCGCATGCACGAGCTGCAGGAAAGCGTGCACAGCATGGAGCTTGCCTATCTTGCCCCGCTGCCCGAGGAGGACAAGCGCACGGCGCTGCGCTTCATCAAGGGCCTCGCCTTGCACCTATCCGGGCTTGCGCTGCCCGTCTGCCGCAAGGAGGAGGACGCATGAGGCGCACGCTTGCCTACTTCCTGCGCTACTGGCCCGTCGCGGCCCTGGCGCTTGCCGCCCTCGTGGGGGAAACGGTTTGCGACTTGCAGCAGCCCACCATCCTGGCGCACATGATCAACCAGGGCGTTTCGGCGGGCGATTCCGCGCTTGTGATGCAGTTCGCGCTGCGCATGCTGCTCATCACGGGCATCGGCATGCTGTGCGCATGCTGCCGCTCGGTGTTGGCAAGCCACGTCTCCCAGCGCTTTGGCCGGGACGTGCGCCTGGCTTTGTACCGGCGCATTCACCAGATTTCACTCAGCTCGGTGGACCGCTTCGAGCGCGCTTCGCTGGTCACACGCCTGACGAACGACGTCACCCAGGTGCAAAACTTTCTAAACGGCATGATGCGTTTCTTCATGCGCACGCCCATCCTGTGCGTGGGGGCCGTGATCATGGCGGCGGGGCTCTCTCACCGCATGGCGGCCGTGCTGGCGGTGAGCGTGCCCGTCGCCCTGGGCATCATCGCGCTGAGCATGAAGATCGGCTACCCGTTCTTTTACAAGGTGCAGGCGCTGCTGGACGGCCTGAACGCCACGGTGCGCGAGTACCTGTCCGGCGTGCGCGTGGTAAAGGCCTTCAACCGCTTCACGTATGAAAAAAAACGGTTTGAACGCAGCAACGAAAATCTCACGCAGGCCTCCGCCCGCGCCATGCGCGTAACGGCTTTCTTCGGGCCGGCCACCTCCCTCACCGTCAACCTGGGGATTGCGGCGGTGGTGCTCATAGCGGGCATCGGCGGCGAGCAGAAGGGCAACGTTGTGGCCTTCATCAACTACATGACGCAGATCCTCTTCGCCATGTCCACCTTCTCCATGATCTTCAACCAGCTCGTGCGCGCGCTGGTCTCCGGCCGCCGCATGGACGCCGTGCTGGGCGCGCCCGAGGGCATGGACCTGAGCGGGCGCATCGCCTGCGACCAGGTGCGCCGCGGCATCGCCTTCCGCAACGTGTCCTTCACCTATCCCGGCGGGTCCGCGCCGGTGCTGCGCAACGTGAGCTTTGGCGCGGAGCCGGGCGAGACGATCGGCATCATCGGCTCCACGGGCACGGGCAAAAGCACGCTGGTGCAGCTGCTGCCCCGCTTTTACGACGCGTCCGAGGGGGTGCTCACCCTGGACGGCCGCGACATACGCGAGTTGAACGTGACCGACCTGCGCGAGCGCATCGGCATCGTGCCTCAGCAAACGCTGCTGTTCACAGGCACAATCGAAGGGAACCTGCGCTGGGGCAAGCAGGATGCAACCCCGGAGGAGATGTGGGCCGCGCTCTCGGTCGCCCAGGCAGAAAGCTTCGTGCGCGGCTTTCCCGAGGGGCTGAAGGCCCAGCTGGGGCAGGGCGGCGTAAACCTTTCCGGCGGACAAAAGCAACGCCTGGCCATCGCCCGTGCGCTCATCAAAAAACCGGACATTCTCATTCTGGACGACTGCACGAGCGCAGTTGACGTGACCACCGAGGCTGCCATCCGTGCCCGGCTGCGCGATTTCTCCGCCCACATCATCTGCCTGGTCATCTCCCAGCGCATCACCTCCATCATGACCGCCGACCGCATCGTGGTGCTCGACCAGGGCGGCGTGGCGGATATAGGCGTGCACGAGGAGCTGATGGAGCGCTGCGAGGTTTACCGCGACATCTACCGCTCGCAGATCGGGAAGGGGTTGAGCCGCGTTGGCTGAGAGGAAGAACCAAGGCGCTCCGCGCGGCGAATTCGTTCCGCCCGCGGCCATGGGCCGCGGCCAAATGCGCGGACCTGGCATGGGCATGGCGGTGGAAAAGCCCAAGAACATGAGAGGCACGCTTTTGCGGCTTTGGTCGTACTTTCGCGGGGAGCGCCGCCACCTGCTCATCGTGCTTGCGCTGGTTTTGTGCAGCGCGGGCGTCACCCTGGCCGCGCCTTACCTGATCGGCCGGGCCGTGGACGCGCTGGACGCCGCCGCGGGCGTTGACCTGAGCGCGCTGGGCCTTCTGGTGCTGCTGCTTGCCTGCGCCTACCTAACCGACGGCGCGAGCCAGTTTGCGCAGGGGTTCCTGATGGCCGGCATCTCCCAGCGCACGGTGCGCAGGCTCCGCACGGCGCTGTTCGACCAGTTCCAGCGCCTCCCCGTCTCCTTCTTTGACGCGCGCACGCACGGCGATCTGATGAGCCGCCTGACGAATGACATTGACAACATCAGCAGCACGATCTCCGCCTCCACCAGCCAGTTGATGAGCCTGTGCGTCACCATCGCCGGGTCGCTGGCCATGATGCTGGTTTTAAGCCCCGTGCTTTCGCTGGCGCTCATCGTACCCGCGTCCCTGGCGGTGCTGCTCACGCGCACGGTAACCAAGCGCACAAGACCCCTATTCTCGCGCCAGCAAAAGGCGCTGGGACAGCTTTGCGCGCAGCTGGAAGAGACAATCTCCGGGCTTGTGGTCGTGCGCGGCTACAACCACGAGCAGGCCTGTATCGACGAGTTCTCCGCCCTGAACAACCAGTACTACAAAGCCAGCCTGCTGGCCCTGATCTGGTCGGGCTTCCTGATGCCCCTGATGAATGTCATCAACAACTTAAGCCTTGCGCTGGTGGGCGGCGCGGGGTGCGAGCTGGCGGTGCGCGGACTGGTCTCGGTGGGCGTGATCGCCAGCTTCATCAGCTACTCGCGCCAGTTCACCCGGCCGCTGAACGACATGGCGAATATCTACAATACCCTGCAAACCGCCGTGGCCGGCGCCGAGCGCGTGTTTGACATCTTTGACCAGGCCCCGGAAACCGCCGACGACGCCCAGGCCGTTCCGCTTGCGGCTGTGCGGGGCGAGGTCAGCTTCCAGGGCGTGCGCTTCGGCTACCGGCCCGACGTGCCCGTGATTCAGGACATCAGCTTCGACGTGCCCAGCGGCTCCTCCATAGCCCTTGTAGGGCCTACGGGCGCGGGCAAGACCACCGTCGTCAATCTGCTGGCACGCTTCTACGAGGTCAGCGGCGGCAGCATCCTCATCGACGGGCGCGACATTCGGGCGTACACGCGCGAGAGCCTGCGCCAGGCCTTTGGCATCGTGCTGCAGGACACTTACCTGTTTTCCGGCAGCATCCGGGAGAACATCCGCTACGGAAACCCTGCCGCCACAGACGCTCAAGTGGAGGAGGCCGCGCGCGGGGCCAGCGCGGACGGCTTCATACGCCAGCTGCCCGAAGGGTACGACACGCTCCTCGCTGAAAGCGGCAACAACCTCTCTGCCGGGCAGCGGCAGCTGCTGGCCATCGCCCGCGCCATATTGGCCGATTCCCCCATCCTCATTCTGGACGAGGCCACAAGCAGCGTGGACACGCGCACGGAGCTGCACATCCAGCAGGCCATGCTCAAGCTCATGCAGGGCCGCACCACCTTCCTCATCGCACACCGCCTCTCCACCATCCGCGACGCCACGCGCATTCTGGTTATCGACGGCGGACGGATCGTGGAGCAGGGCAACCACGAGGAGCTGCTGGCGCAGGGCGGCATCTACGCGGGCATGTGGAACAGCCAGCTGCGCAACGCCGGTTGAGCGCCCGCGAATTTTCCAGCGCCGCAGCGCCCCCGGCGTTGCGGCGCATTGCCATTTCTGGTAGTATAGTGGCAGGCTTTCTGCGCCGCGCGGTGGATACCGCTTATGAACGACTTGAGGGGGCAGCCATATGAAACGTTTCATCTACGAAGGGGCCAAGACAAGTCAAATCTCCTTTCCGCTGGGAGGCATCGGCGCAGGCTGCGTCGGCCTTGCGGGCAACGGCCGGCTGATCGACTGGGAGATCATGGGTCGGCCCAACAAGGGCAGCTACAACGGGCTGTCCCACATCGCCCTTAAGGCCGAGCAGGACGGCCGCGTGCTGGACGCGCGCGTGCTGAACGGCGACCTGCCCCCGCCCTATATGGGCGATTTGTCGCACGGGCATTTCAACCAGTACGGCTTCGGCGTGGCGCGCCCGTCTATGGCGGGCATGCCGCACTTTCGCGCGGCGACGTTCCGCGCCGCCTTTCCCTTCGCCGACATCGACTTTTCCGACGACACCTTCCCCGGCCGCGTCACCCTGTCGGCCTTCAGCCCCTTCATTCCTCACAACGACAAGGACTCCAGCCTGCCCGCGGCCTTTTTCACCGTGCGCGTGAGCAACCCGACGGACAGGGAGATCCGCTACACGGCGGCGTTCTCCCTGGGCGCGCTCATCCAGGGCTGCATGACGGACAGCTTCTACTCCCGCTCGGGCGACAACCATCTGCTCGCCATGCGTCCCATCAACCTGAAGGAGGACGACGACAAGGCGCAGGGCTCTTTGTCGCTGGGCGGCAAGGGCGGCGAGGCGTCCTACCAGGAACACTGGATCCGCTCTGGCTGGTTTGACAACATCGGCGTGTTCTGGCGCGACTTTACCTCCTGCGGCCCGCTGAAGAACCGCAATTACCCGCCGGACAAGGAGAAGCTGGGCGGCTACCCGGGCGGCATGGACACCTGCACCCTGGCCCTGAGCCGCGCGGTCGCGCCCGGACAAAGCGCCGACTTCGACTTTGCGCTTTGCTGGCATTTCCCGGTTTGCCGCAATCACTGGAACCCGCCCAAGGACGAACCCTGCGGGTGCGAAGGCGGCCGGTGCGGCCCGGGCAACGAGTGGCGGCAGTATTACGCCTCGCTCTTCCCCGACGCGCGGGCCTGTGCGCTGTACGCCTTGCAGTCATGGGACCGCCTTATGCAGGACACGCAGCTGTTCAGCGAGGCGCTCATGTCCTCAACGCTTCCGGACGCGGCGCTGGACGCCGTTTCCGCGAACATCTCCATCCTAAAATCGCCCACGTGCATGCGCCTGGAAGACGGCTCCTTCTACGCGTTCGAGGGCTGCCACTGCGACACGGGGTGCTGCGAGGGCTCCTGCACGCACGTGTGGAATTACGCGTACGCCCTGCCTTACCTGTTTCCGCAGCTGGAACGCTCCATGCGCGAGCTGGACTTCACCCACAATATGGACGAGCACGGCGGCATGCGCTTCCGCCTGCAGCTGCCGCTCGGCCGCCGTTTTTCCGCCTTCCGGCCGTGCGCGGACGGGCAGTTCGGCGGCGTGATCAAGACGTACCGCGAATGGCTTATCTCCGGCGACGACCAGTGGCTGGCCAAGTGGTGGCCCTGCGTGAAGCAGAATATCGAGTACGCCTGGTCGCCCGAGAATCCGGACCGCTGGGACCTTAACAAGGACGGCGTGATGGAAGGCCGCCAGCACCACACGCTGGACATGGAGCTGTTCGGCCCAAACTCCTGGCTAAACGGCTTCTATCTGGCGGCGCTCAAGGCCGGAGCGCTCATGGCCGAGCGCATGGGCGAGAGCGATACGGCCCGGGAATACCTCGCTCTGTTCGAAAAAGGAAAGAAGTGGACGGACGAGCACCTGTTCAACGGCTCATACTACCATCAGATCGTGGACCTGAAGGACCGCTCCATCCTGGAAGCGTACCTGAACACAAACGAGACCTCGCACCAAAGGGACGTCATCGGCACGTACTGGAACGACGAGGCGGGCGAGATCAAGTACCAGATCGGCGAGGGCAGCGGCGTGGACCAGGTGCTGGCGCAGTGGCACGCCAACCTGTGCGGGCTGGGCGAGATACACGACAATGCCCAGGTCAAGTCCGCTCTCCGGGCAATCTACACGCACAACTACAAGCGCGGCATGCGCAACTACTATAATCCCTGCCGGGTATACTGCCTGAACGACGAATCGGGCGTGGTTATCTGCGACTGGCCGGAGGGCAGCTACAAGCCCGTCTCCCCCGTGCCCTACTCCGAGGAAACGATGTACGGCTTTGAGTATCAGGCCGCCATCCACATGATCCAGGAGGGGATGATCACGGAGGGCATGCAGATCGTCTCCTCGCTGCGCGAGCGCTTCGACGGCGAGCGCCGCAACCCCTGGAACGAATTTGAATGCGGCAGCAACTACGCGCGCTCTATGGCCTCCTACGCGCTGCTCAACGCCTTCTCGGGCTTTTCTTACAACATGAGCGACGGCTACATCGGCTTTGCGCCCGTCCAGACCGGCGACTTCAGCTGCTTCTGGGCGCTGGGGTCGGCCTGGGGCGTGTACAAGCGCGCGGGCGGCAGAGCGGAGATCCAGGTGCTGCGCGGAAGCCTTACAATAAACCGAGCGGCCTGCGGCTGCCCCGCCTCGCGCGTCTCCCTTAGCGGCAAGACCCTTCCGTTCACCGCGGCGAACGACTCCCTCACGCTGGCGCAGCCCGCCCTCGTGGGCGCCGGCGATTCGCTTATTTTCGACTAGCGCCCCGCCGCCGGCTCCAGCGCCCAAAGACGCCCTCGCCTGACGCAGCGCGGCCCGGCGGACATTCGTCCGCCGGGCCGCGCTTACGCTTGCGCTATGGCTTTTTGTGGTACGCGCGCCGCACGTCTTCAATGCCGCTGCTTACCCAGTCCAGCAGCTTGGCCGTTTCCTCCTCGCCGGGCGCTTCCTGCGTCAAGCGCTGTATATCGACCCAAACGTCCTCGATCCTTCGGCGCAGAACGTAGAAATGCAGCAGCGCCCGGTTGATGCGATAGCCCTGCCGCGCGGCCGAATAGGCCTGCAGCAGCGCGTCCCCGTGCGGGTGCCACGCATGGATGAACAAGTCGGCTTCGGCGGGCGCAAGGCGCAGGTCCTCCCAGTCCACCAGCACAAGCCGCTCGCTCTGGATCACGTTGTTCCCGTGCGCGTCGCCATGGC
Organism: Eubacteriales bacterium; assembly: GCA_031553225.1. Classification (GTDB taxonomy): domain Bacteria; phylum Bacillota; class Clostridia; order Christensenellales; family UBA1750; genus JAVBLU01. Next base: position 11,466 of record JAVBLU010000064.1, on the reverse strand, counting down.
ACAGTACGATCGGGGCATAGTTCAGCCGGAGCGTATCGCGCAGGCGCAAAGTTTCTTGAATGGCGGACCGGAGCAAGTCGGCGTTTGGCGAGACGATTTGACCGAGTTGGCCCCGCTCCTTTGTGAGACCGCTCAGGAAGCCCGCGAGCTGGCCGCAAAACGGCAGCGATATGTCCTCCGCAAGCGCGGGCGAGGCGATCGCGTCCGTTTCGCCGGCCGTGTGCAGCAGCGCCAGCGTCTGCGCCAATTCCTCCGTCTGCATGCGGGTTATGCCCTGTATGCCCGGAACCGCGCCGTTCACATACATAAACAGCACGCAGACGTCGTCGCCCGTTTCCGCGCGAAACGATCCGTCCAGCGCCGCCACCGGCGCTGCGATGCGCCCGCGCAAGAGCGGCGAGGCCGAAAGCCGAGCCAGCGCCGGCATATACGCGTCGATCCGCTCAACGAAAAATCTGGTGGTGGGCAGGGTTTTGTCGTACACCTTCAGGAAATACGTCCTGCCGTCCTCACCCGCCGCGCGATACGCCGCTTTGGCGGAAAAGCCGCCCGTTGCGGCGTGCAGGGAGCGTGGCGTGATCCCGTACGCCGACATGAGCAGACGCGATAGTCTTTCCATTCGTATGCCGCACCTCGCAAACGGGGATCCAGTTCACCGCGCTCATCATAACACCCGCGCACGAGAAAGACAACCGCCAGGACAAAAGAGGGGAATGCCGCAAAGCGGCATTCCCCATGCGATGCGCGGCTCAGAACAGCGAGTACGCCAGGAAGAGCGCGGCCGCCAGCGACGAGATGAGGGAGACCACGGTGATCTGCGTGTTGATGGAGGGGCCGGCCGTGTCCTTGAAGGGATCGCCCACTGTGTCGCCCACCACGGCGGCTTTGTGGGTCTCGGAGCCTTTGCCGCCGTTGTGGCCGGACTCGATATACTTCTTGGTGTTGTCCCACAGCCCGCCGGCGTTGCTCATGAACAGGGCGAGCAGCAAGCCGGTGACGATGTTGCCGCACAAAAAGCCGCCGATTGCCTCCACGCCGCCGATAAAGCCCACAAGCAAGGTGAGCACGATGGCGACCAGCCCGGCGGGAATCAGCTCGCGCAGCGCCCCGTGCGTGGCGATCTCGATGCAGCGGTCGTACTCGGGCACAACGCCTTCCTTGCCTTCCTTCAGGCCGGCGATCTCGCGGAACTGGCGGTGAATCTCCTCCACCATGCGCTGGGCGTTGCGGTCCACGCCCAAAATGAGCATGGCCGAGAACACGGCCGGCACGGCCGCGCCCACGAGCATGCCGAAGAACACGGTGGGGTTCATGATGTCAAAGCCGGTGATGAGGGCGCGGCCAAGCTCCGCGGCCGCCTCGTTCACCTGCGTGATAAAAGCGCCCAGAAGCGCTATAACCGTTAGCCCGGCCGCGCCGATGGCGAAGCCCTTGGTGACGGCCTTCACGGTGTTGCCCGCGCTGTCCAGCTCGTCGGTGATCTCCAGCACTTCATCGCCCAGCGCGCCCATCTCCGCAAGGCCGCGGGCGTTGTCCACGATGGGGCCGTAGGCGTCGTTGGAGATGATCATGCCCACGATGGAGAGCATGCCCACGGCGGCCATGGCGATGCCGAACATGGCGTAGCCGGGGCCGAGCGGTTCACACAGCTTATACGCAACAAGCGCCGAGACGCCGATGCCGATGAGCGAGGGCAGGGCGCTGAGGAAACCGTAGGCCACGCCCGAGAGGATGGTGAAGGCCGGGCCGGACTCGGAGGCTTTGGCTGCGTTGCGTACGGGCTTGCGCTCGTCGTTGGTGAAGTAGTCGCTAGCGATGCCGATGACCACGCCCACCGCAAGGCCCACGATACTGGCACCCCAAATACGCCAGGAAAACCCGAAGGCCAAGGTGCAAATGCCCGTGAGCACGGCGAATATGGCCGTGGTCACGTATGTGCTGGCGTTCAGCGCGGCCGTGGGGCCCTTCTTGCCCATGCGCGCAAGGCCGACCCCCACGATGGAGGCGAGCAGCCCGGCCGCGGCGTAGCAGAACACCATGGCCGCATTCACGCTGCCGCCGGCCGCCTTGTCCAGCGATACGGCGATGACCAGCGCAGCGGCCATAGAGGCGACGTTGGAGTCGAACAGGTCGGCGCCCATGCCGGCCACGTCGCCCACGTTGTCGCCCACGTTATCGGCGATGACGGCCGGGTTGCGCGGGTCGTCCTCGGGGATGCCCATCTCCACCTTGCCCACAAGATCGGCGCTGATGTCCGCCGTCTTGGTAAAGATGCCCCCGCCCGCCTTGGCGAAGAGCGCCAGCGAGCTGGCGCCGAAGGAGAAGCCGAGCAGCGCGGTGGCGTTGCCGGTCAGCAACATCACCAGGGCGACGCCCAGAAGCGTGCCGCCCACCACGGCCATGCCCATCACCGAGCCGCCGCGGAAGCCCGCCATAAAGGACGGGCCGATGCCCTTCTTGGCCGCCTCGGCCGTTTTCACGTTGGCGATGGTGGCCACCTGGATGCCGATGACGCCGGCGATGGCGGAGAAGACCGTGCCGGCCAGGTACGCCACGGCCATGATGATGTTCTCAGCGACCGGCCCGCGCCAGATGGGCTGGGGCAGCAGAATCAGAATCAGCACGGCGACCGCGCCGGCAAATTTGGCCAGCACGGCGTATTCCTTGCGGATAAACGTCGCCGCGCCCTTGCGGATGAACGCGCCGACGCGGGCGATTTGAGGGTTGTCGGAGGGCTGTTTTTTCACCCAGGCATGCAGCCACGCGGCGTACCCGAAGGCAAGGAGCGACACGGCGATGGCAATGCCCATGAACAAGAGCGAGAGTTGATCCAAAACGCTTCATCTCCTTTTCTGCGTGGGAGGGCGACGCCCCGGCGCCACAGGCCGCCGGGTGCGCCGGACGCGCGCCGGAAGACGGGCGGGGCTCGACCGTCCGCGCAGCGGCACAGAAAAAGAAACAGCGTAACGGGCAGGGCGTCCGAAAAGGATGACCTGGCGCGGCGATGAACAAGGGGGTGGGCGCCGGTGATGAAAGCCGAGACGAGCTCGGGGGTGGCCTCCATGTCCTCCGCCTTGCGCAGCAGGGCCTCCAGCGCTTCGCCCTGAGCGGCGAGGGCCGTCAGATAGGCGCATTCGCCCGGGCCGCTCTCCTGAAGGGGTTCCGGCTCGGCCGCCTGCAGGGGCGCAAAAATGGCGGCGGCAAGCAGCACGGCCATCGCCGCAAGGGCGACGCCGGGGCATGCCCTGCGCGCATTGCGCTTGGCGGGCATGTTGCCTCACCTCCGTCCAGTTAACCGGCGCGAAGGAACAAGCGGTGCGGGCCGGCGGCCTCAGCCGATGTGGTAGCGCACAAAGGCTTCCAAAGAGGCGATGGAAGAGCGGATGTCGGGATACACCGGCATGCCGCCCGCCTCCAGCACGGACACGAAAGCGCCGTAGATGCTCGACCCCATTACGGACACCACGATGGGCTTTTTGCTCGCCTTAAAGATGCGCACGAGGCGCGGCCCGATGGCGTCCTCGTCGCGGCAGTTGCCGGGCAGGGTTTTGATGTTGTCGATGTGCGGCACGATTCCCACGAACAGGCAGTCCACGTCCTCATCCTGCAGCACGGTTTCGATGAACGAGGCGTAGAAGGCGTCGTCCGCCATGGGCGTCACATCCAGAAAGGAGGTATGCACGTCGCACAGACCGGTCACGTTGATGCGCTGGAGCTGTTCGATGGTCGGCTGCCGCAGCGTCGCCTGCTGAAGGTAACGGATAGAGTCGGCGCCCATGGTGGAGTCCAGCCCCGCGTTCGCAACGCCCGCCACGCGGCAGCCGTGCGGCTTTTTTTCGGCCAGCAGGGAAAAAACGCGCGACAGGCAGTCCAGCTCGGCGATGTCCTCGGCGGGAATCATGTGGCGCGACTGGGCGCAGGCCGAACGGAAGATATCGTAGCGGCCGGTCATGGACGCGGTGTGCGAGGCCGCCGCGCGCACGCCCGCCTCGGTCCGTCCGGATTTGAGCACCACGATGGGTTTCCCGGCCGCCTTGGCCAGGTTGTACAAAACGCGGCCCTCGCCGGGATATAGCCCTTCCAGGTACATGGCGAAAACCTCGACGCTGGGGTCTTTGCCAAAGTACTTGAGCAGGTCGGGCGCGGTGACGTCCAGCTTGTTGCCAAAGCTGACGACATACTTGTAGGGCGCGCTCACGCCCGCGCTCTCGATGAGATGAATCGCCAAACCGCCTGACTGCGAGAACAGCGCGGCGTTCGCCCCCTCGCTGTACGTCTTGGGAAGGCGGTTTTCCTCGATAAACACCGTATCCACGGGCGGCTCGCCCCCGCCCGGCACGGACATAACGCCCATGCAGTTAGGCCCGATGATGCGCACGCCCGCAGGGGCCGCCGCGCGCGCTTCCTGCATAAAGTCGGCAAAGCGCATATCGCTGGGGATGCCCGAAATGAGGATGAGCGCTTTGTTCTGCGGCATATGCCGTATGAAGTCGACGGAGTGCTGGGCGGGCGCGGCGTACACCACCAGGTCGTAGGGATGGCACACCTCTTCGATGGACGAGTACACCGGGAAGGTCTGGCCGCTGATGGTCAGCTCGCCACCCTTGGGGTTGACGATGTATACGTCCCGCCGCCCCGCGTTCGCAAGCAGCTCCACGATGTTGCGCGCGGTGGACTGCTTGTGCGCGTTTGTGGACACGCCCACGACCACCACGCCCTGCGGGCGGAAGAAGCGCTGCATGCCTTCCGTGTTTGTCTCGTGTGCGGGGGCTTCCTGCGCGCGGTGCAGCGGGGTGAAGCGTGCGAAGCCGTCCACGGCTACAAAACGGCCGTCGCGCGTGAACACCAGGGGGTTCACGTCCAGCTCGGTGATGCGATAGCGCGGCTCCTGTTCGCACAAAAGCGAGTAACGGCTGCCCAGCCACCCGATGCGCTGGATGGCGTCGCTGAGCATCCCTGCGTATTCGGGATGCCCGGTCTCCACGTACTTGCCGTGTATTTTTGTACCCTCGATGAGCGCGCGCGACTCCGCGGCATCGGTGGGCATCAGAAACAGGCTGGGCGGGTCGTAGGCGCGGGCAAAAAACTCCGCGTCGTCCCCGCCTTTGGTGATGGTGCCCACCGGGCCAAAGGCCTCGTCGTCGGTGAAGCCGATGAGGATCTCGTTGCCCAGCGACTGGTTGAAGGCGATGTACTCCACCAGAAGGAAGCCGTCGATGCGCGGCCGCCGCTCCGCAGGGAAGTGCGAGAGCACCTCCTCGCGCATGTTTGAAAGCGCAAAGCGCACGAACAGAGGGTCGCTCCCGTCGATCCTCTTCACGCCCCCCACGCGCGATTTATGAGCGATGTCCGCGGACACCACCTTAATGATGAGCGGGCCGTGAAAGCGGCGCAGCAGCTCTTCATCCACGGCGTTGATGTTCCTGACATATTCATATGCGGGCACGCCGATACCCAGCCGTCCCAAAATTTCGTACACTTCAAATTCATACAGGCTGTCGCGCCCTTCGTCGTGGGCGTTGCCCAAAATGCGGTCGATCTCCAACACCGATCGCTCCGTCATATCCCGTCACCTCCCCTGTCGTTCGCCGCTTTCTATGCTTGGGCGTTTTGGCGGCGCTCATGCATCCTGCGCCCGGCGCAGCCGCAGCGCGTACTGCTTGGGCGTGCAGCCGACCTCGCGCGCAAAGATGCGTATAAAGTGCGATATGTTGCCAAACCCGCAGTCCAGCGCCGCGTCCAGCACGCTTGCGCCGCGCGCGAGCATGATCTTGGCCTCCATCAGCCGCAGCTCCCGCAGGTACTGCCCAACGGACAGGCCCGTAGCCGCGCGGAAGGAGCGCGTAAGCTGCGCGCGGCTCACAAAGAGCGCGGTGCATAAATCCTCAAGCCGCACGCGCTCGGCAAAGTGCGCGCGGATATGCTCCAGCGCAGGCTGCACCAGGCGGAAGGGCGGCTCGTCGGCCGCGCCCGCCGCGCTCGCGCGCCCCGGGCGGTCGCACAAAAACAGCAGAAGGCTGGCCAGCCGCGCCATCAGGTGCCCGCGCGCGCTGGGCCCGCCCGCGCGGGCCTGTTCATGCATGCGCGCCACGTCCTCGTGAAAGGCTTCCCGCGCCGGGTCCTCCGCCAGGCGCACCAGACAGTGGCCTTCCCCGCGGCCAAACAGCGACAGGAGGTGCACGCATTCGGGCAGAAAGCGCGCAAACTCCTGGGGCCGAAAGGACACGGTGTAGCGCTCGTACACGACGCCTTCCGGGATGACCGTGCGGTGGAACACGCCGGGCCCGAGCAGCACCACGTCAAAGCGGCGCAGCTTGTACACCCGCTCGCCCACCAGGCAAACCACGTCGTCGCTGAGGCAATAGAACAGCTCCGCGTGGTTGTGGGCGTGATAATCCGGCATGCTGGCGATGTGCCCCGAGCGGTAATCCACCGCTACGCCGGCCTCGCCCCGCGCGGATACGACGTCCTCCACCTGCGCATGCGCCCCTTCCGCAAGCTGTATCCGATGCGCACATTTATGTAGTGCAATAGCGTATAATTCGACGGATGATATGTGTTATCCTTTCCATACAGCACCTGAAATAGCAAGGGAGGCTCTGCCATGACGGCCAGGGAACGCATCCTCGCAACGCTCACCTTCGGCAATCCCGACAAGGTTCCGCTCCGGCCGGGAAGCGGGCGAAAGTCCACGCTTGCGCGCTGGCGCAGCGAAGGGCTTCCGGAGGGCGTCGGCCCTGTCGAGTTTGTCTTTGGCGAGCTGGGCATCCCCATGGAGCCCAGCGAAAAGCACGGTTTCTACGCCAACTTCCGCATGGTGCCCACCTTTGAGGAGAAGGTGCTCTCGCATGAAAACGGCCACTATATCGTGCAGGACTGGATGGGCGCGGTCACGGAGATCTCCGACGAGTACGACTACACCTACATCCGCAACGCCATCGATTTCGTCACGCGCAAGTGGCATCGCTTTCCCGTACAGACCACGGCGGAATGGGAGGACATGAAGAAGCGTTTTAACCCCATGGAGCCCGCCCGCCTGCCCGGCGATCTGTCGCAGATCGCGGCGAAGGTGAAAAACCGTCCTTACGCCATCGAGGTATCGATGAACGGGCCGTTCTGGCAGCTGCGCGAGTGGCTGGGCATGGAGGAGCTGTGCATCGCGTTTTTGGACAGGCCGGAGCTGGTCGCCGACATGATCGATTTCTGGAAGGATTTTACCTACAAGCTTCTGGAGCGGTTCCTGCCCTACGGGGTGGTGGACATCCTGCACATCAACGAGGACATGGCCTACAAAGCGCACAGCATGATCAGCCCGGCCATGACGCGGAGGTACATCCAGCCCGTGTATGAAGCATGGGCGGCGCTGTGCAAAAAGCACGGATCGGCCATCCTGGACATCGATTCGGACGGGTATGTGGAGGAGCTCATCCCCATCTGGATCGACTCGGGCATCCACGTGTGCGACCCCATCGAGGTGGCGGCGCACAACGACATCGTCAAATACCGGGCCATGTTCGGCCGCCGCATGGCCTACCAGGGCGGCGTGGACAAGCGCGCCATGGCGAAGGGCGGCCAGGCGCTTGTTGAGGAGATCAACCGCGTGCTGCCTCCCCTGCTGAAAACCGGCGGCTTTGTGCCCGGGTGCGATCACGGCATACCGCACGACGTCTCCCTGGACAACTACCGCGCGTACGTCAAGCTGATGGCCCAGCACACCGGCTGGCTGTGACCGGCGGCGCAGCCTCCGGCGGCCCCGCTCATGGTTTATCCGCAAAAAGGGTCGGACAACGCATGCGCACGTCCGGCCTTTTTGCCCGCCGCCGCGCGGCTCGCGAGCGGCGGGCTATAGCTGGCTGCGCACGCTCTCCAGGCGGCCGCTTTTCTTCAGCAGCTGGATGTAGAGCATCAGCTCGTCGCGCGAGGACACGTCCAGCTTGGCGTAAATGTGCTGGTAGTGCGTTTTCAGGGTGCTCAGGCTGATGGACAGATCGGCGAGGATCTCCTGGTTCGTGCGCTCCTGCGCGCACAGCTTAAACACGATGCGCTCGGTGGGCGTCAGGCTGACGAGCCGGCCGATAAAGTCCTCAAACAGGTTGTCGGTGGCGCGCGCCTGACGGGAACGCATGGCGGCGATGGTCTCCATAATCTCGTCGATCTCCTGGATGTTCGTGCGCTGGCCTCCGCCGTCGGGCTGCTTGAGCGCGGACAGGCCGCTCATAATCGGCTGTAGGTAACGGCGGCTGATGAACACCGACAGGGCGATGCCCATCAGCGTGAGCAGCGCGAGTATGCCCGTCAGGCGCAGGCTGTCGGCGCGGCGGGCGGCGTCCACGTCCTGCTTGGGCACAAGAACCGCCAGCGCAAGCGGTCGGTCGGCGAATGGCGAATCGGTCGGATAGATGTGCACGCTGCGATGAATGCCCAGGAAGGTCTCGCCTTCCGCCTGACGATATACCGACAACGCCGGCCCGGTTCCCTCGCACCGCAGCGGCCCTTTTTTCAGCGAGAGAACGGTGGGCGCGGCGCTCCCGGCCGTCAGCGCGCGTTCCGCAGACAAACCTTCCTGCGCTACGGCGCCCAAGAGGCTGACGCTGTGCGGAAGGTGCTCCACCGAGGGCGCGTAGTTTAGCCGGAAGTACATGGCGCTCACTTCGAACCCGCACACGCCGAAGGGCGTGCCGTCGTCGTCCAGCAGCGGCACGGAGCACAGCACCACGTTCTCCTCCTCGGAGGCGATGGCGCCCTGATCGGTCCACAGGTACAGGCGCGACAGAGGCAGCGCGCTGTCCCGCGCGGCGGCCATGGGCAGATTGTAGAAGTCGCGCCCGGCCACGTCAAACTCCATGTCCCACTTGGACTGCAGCGACAGGGCGTTTTGCCTTGCTATGACCGGAAAGCCGCGCAGATACAGCTTAAAATCGCCGTCGGCGACGCTTGGCTCGGTGTTGCGGATGTACAGCCCCGCGCGGGAGGTGTCCGCGCCGGGCAGCGAGGGGTTCACCGTGGCGTCCAGCACCACAAACACGCCGCTGCAGCGCGTCTTCTCCAGGGCCAGCAGCAGGCGGTTGAGTTCGTTGCCCATCAGCTTCTCCAGCACGTCCGGGCGGCTCGCCAGATCCTTTGGGGCCAGCCCCTGCTCGTGCAGCTGGATGGCGATGCCCTTGGACAGGCTGCGCGAGAGGAGCACCGCCTGCACGCAGGTGTCGCCGAAGTCCTTCTCTATGGCGCGGGCCGTGTCCTCCACGGCCTTGCGCACGCCGCTTTGCGCCTCGCTTCCACTCATGGGCAAAACGCCCGTTGCGGCGAGCACGACGGCCAGCGCGAGCAGCATGCTCATCGCCAAGGCCATCAAAAACAACAGCAGGCGCATACGCATGGAGCGGCCGGCCCGGCCCGCGCGGCGCAGCGCGAGGCGAAACCGTGCCGCGACGCTTCGCGCCTGCATCATATGCCCATGCCTCCCGCCTGCTGCTTGCCAAACCTCGTGATGCGGCCGATGACGTGTGCGTCATTGGCCCATGTGCCGTCTTCTCCCCGGAAGAACGCTGCGCGTGGCCGCGCCGATGCGAAGCCATGAGCGCCCTGGGAGAACTCCGCCGCAAGTCCGGCGGCTTTGTTTCAAGCTGAGCGGCGCTCGCCCTCCGCCCCGACGCGGCGGGGGCCTGCGCGGACTGACCGCGCGCTACTTTTGCTGGAAAGCCTCCTGCGCGCCGCGGCTCGCCTGGTCGTACGCCGCCTGCGCACCCGCCGCGGGGAGCAGCTGAAGGTAGCGCTCCCGCGCCTCTTCGGCGGCCTTGCGCAGGTCGGCCGCGTAGCGCTTCTGCAGCTCCTCGCTGCCTTCAAACAGCGCAGGCGCGTAAAAATCGTAGCCGGACTGCATGCCGATGACGGCGGAGAGGAGCGTGCGGATGCGCGGATCGCTCACGTCCTTCGCCCCCTGCTCCATCAGCATGTCAAATGCCTTCTGCGTGACCGGCAGATACCCGGTACTCGCGGTAAAGCGAAGATTCTGCTCCGGAGCGGTAAGCCACTTGAGAAACACGCCTGCGGCATATTCCTTTTGCTTGTTGGAGGAAAACACGCACATGCCGCCGCCGCGCTGAAGCGCCACCTTGCGGCCGCCCTGAAACACCGGGTAGGGCAGCACGGCAAACTCCACGGCCTCCTTGGTGTTGTCCTGATAGGTGATGGCGTCGGGATAATACACCACGCCCGCGGATGTGCTCGTGGTGCACACGATGTCGCCGGTCTTGGCCAGGTAGTTGCCGTAATCGTCAAATATGGCCACGCCGCCCTGTACGGCGGGCGGAAAATAGCTGTCCCATACGCGCTGGAAAACCGGCGCGTGCAGGTTCAGGACGCCCTCCTGAATGAAGTGCTCGCCCATCTGCTCGTATCCGATGAGGGCAAAGTTAAAAAGGTTGTCCGGGTAGTAGAAGGCGCGGCCGTCGCCCGGCACGTCCGGGGTCTTTTCGTCCGTCCAGGTGTAATAGGCCTTGGCGGCCTCCACGATACCCTCGAAGGTAGACAGCTGTGAGAGGGGCACCCCCGTCTCGGCCGAGAACCGATCGAAGATCGTGCGGTTCACGTAAAGCACCTCGGTAGATTTGGCGATGGGCAAAAGCGCGTACGCGTCGCCCACCAGCCGTCCCTCCTCCAGAAAGCGGGGTACGTAGGCCTTCAGCTCCGCGTCGGTAAACTGGGTGCGCAAATCCATCAGCATGCCCTTCTCGGCGATGGGCAAGGCCACCTGAGGGTACACAACCGCCATGTCCGGCAGCGCCGGCGCGCCCGGGTCTCCGTTCACGGCCATCATCAGCTTCTGGTTCAGCACGGACGCGTTGGCCACCGAGGTCACATTTACCGTAATGCCGTACTTCGCGCCCACGCTCTGGTTGAAATCCAGCACCAGATCGTCCATGCCGGATTTCATCTGCTCCACGTACGTGTGCCACAGGGTAAGCGTTACGGGATTCGCAGGGCCGCTCCCGGCCGGGCTTGCGCATCCGCACATCGCAAACGCCGCGCACGCAAACCAAAAAACCAGCCGCGCCAAGCGCTTCATCCGCCGCCCCTCTTCCCGCATCATATTCCATCAGATCATAGCACAAATGAGCACTATTTTCCATATATCGGTGGGGAAATGCGCTCTTTTAACCAGCCGCTGACAATATCCATATGGACGTCCGCGCTCGTATAGAAGGGCCCGCGCAGGAACAACGCCGCCCACTTCAGCCCGATGCCGCCCTTGAACGGCAAGGCCGTATTTGTGGATGACAAGGCCCGAAAACCCGCGCGCCGGAGGAAACCCCACACCAATCCATCTGTCACGCGCCGACAACTTCGGTTTTGGCTCTTTCCATTGACGTCGCGTCGGTGAAGACGTTCAGCTTCGCGCAAAGGCCCGGGGCCCATGCGCTGTAACCCGGGCGGCGCCACCGCGACAGCGTCTCTTTCCGGCCGTTT